>NZ_CP165783.1:1200000-1500000 GCF_000513895.2 Ensifer sp. WSM1721 | reverse complement strand
GACGTGTGAGGATAATATTCGATCATCGAGGACGGCTCGACGAGTTCCCCGGATATGTCGGTGAAGACGACAATGCCGTATTGATTTGTCGCCACGGGCCGTTCAAGCGGCGGCAACTCCTCCGCAGGCAAGGGATAGCGGCGACGTCGGCGCTCCGCTGCGCGCAATCGGGCGGCCTTTTGCTCCTCGGAGTTCTTCTTCGCTTCCCTTCGCCGTTTTCTTTCCTCGGGTTCACTCCGTCGTGCAGCCTCCTCGATCTTCTGCCAACGGCGCCGCAGCTCCTCGTAGGACCGGAACGGCACCCGCCAGACGCGCAGATCGTCGTCCCAGTGCGCCCACGGAACTGCGCGCAGCAGATCGAGGACGGTTTTGGAATAAGGCGTTCGGACGCGCAGATCGTCGCCGACCTCGAGATAGGGACTTGTAATCGGATCGAACGCATAGGCATCGCGCCCCTTGAGGTCGCCATAGACGTCGTGAAACTCGGCTTCACGCGCCAGCCAGCGGTTTACGCGTCGGGCAGCGGTTTTTCCCGGCACGAACCAGCTCCGCCGCTCGTCGTCCCACCTCGCGCGAGGAAAGGCCTCGCGAAAGCGCTCGACCGTCATTCGGTCATAGGGAAATGCCGCGAAGGCACCGGGCCTTTCCTCGTCTTCGCGCGCGGGTTTCTGATTGAAGTCCTCCACGACGTGAGCCTATCGACGAAACTGGTCGGCTCACAAACGTTCGTCCCGATGTCATGGTTCAATCGGATGGACTGCAAGGGTCTGCTTTATGCGGCAATGGCGCCGCGCAGACGGAGCGCCAGATCGGGCCGATCGGATGTCAGGTGGCCGATGCCTCGGTCGAGCCAGTAACGGATTTCCGCTTCTTCGTTGACGGTCCAGACGCACAGGCGCTCCAGCGGCAGTGTCCTGCGGATCAGCTGCCATTCGGCCGCCATCAGCTCGTGATGGACAGCGACGATCTCGACGAGGTCGTCGACGGCAGCGAGAAAAGCGGCAAGACCTCCCTGCCTCCCCGCCCAATCGGCGTTCACGGAAACGAGGCGCGCGACATGCGGCGCATGGCGGCGGCAATCCGCCAGCACGGATGTATCGAAAGAGGTGAGATGGGCGCGATTGTCGACCCCGAAGCGGCGAAGCTCCTCCGCCACGCGCCGGGCGACGTCCGGATAGGGCGTACCGGTTTCATCGACCTTGATCTCGACATGCAGGTGCGGACCGCCCTCGGGTGCCAGAACGGCCAGCACATCCGCCAAGGTCGGGATCGCCTCGTCTGCATCTAGCAGTCTCGTGGTCGCCCGCGCCTCGGGCGTCAGACGGCGCACCGGTCCGGTCGCTTGCGCAGTCCTGTCGAGCGTGGCGTCGTGGATGACGAGTAGCTCGCCAGAATCGGTGAGATGCACGTCGAACTCGATCGCATCGACGCCGAGCTCTATCGCATGGCGAAAGCCCGTCAGCGAATTTTCCGGCCAAAGATTGCGGGCGCCGCGATGGCCGATGATCTTCGTCATGCCAATATTCCTCATCGCAAGGTGGGATCGAGCTTATCGCGGAGCCAGTCTCCGACAAGCGAGATGGAAAGGGTCGTGAGCATGATGACGGCAGCTGGGGCGAGCATGATCCAGGGGGCGCGGGTCAGATACTCGCGCCCGAAGCCGACCATATTGCCGAGGCTCGTTTCCGGCGGCTGCACGCCGAGACCGAGGAAGGAGAGCCCGCTTTCCATCAGGATGATTTCCGGGAAAGTCAGCGTCATCGATACGATCAGGGTCGATGCGACATTGGGGAGGATATGACGAAGATAGACCCGCGCCGGCGTGGCCCCTAGCTGCACCACTGCGGCGGCATAGCCCTGCGCTCCGGCCGAAATCGCCAGTCCGCGGGCGATGCGCGCATAGCGCTCCCATCCATAAAAACCCATCAGGCAGACGAGCAGCATCATGGACGAACCGAAGAAAGCGAGCACCGCGAGCGACATGATGAGAAACGGCAGAGCTGCCTGGAAATCCGCAAGCACGAGCACGAGGTGCTCGACCATGCCGCGGAAGCGCGCCGCCGCGAAGCCGAGCGTCGTGCCGAAGACGGCAGACAAGATCGTCGCGCCGAAGGCGATGATCAGCGACACGCGGATCGATTGGATCAGCCGCGACAAGACATCCCGGCCAAGTTCGTCGGTGCCGAGCCAGTGCTTGAACGCGCCCGGCGGAGAAAGCCGGCTCGTCAGATCCATGGCGGTGATCTCGTAGGGCCGCAGGTAGCCGGCGAAAAGGGCGATCACGAACATGGCCGCCAACCAGAAGACGCCGAACGCCACCGAGATCGGCATCTTTCGGCGGAGCGATGCGGTGAAGCCTCGGAGCCGCCCCGGCGACGCCCTCTCGGTCACATCAACAGACGCCATCCCGTCTCTCCTCAATGAGCCGCATGCGAACGCAGGCGAGGATCCAGCCAGCCATAGAGCAGGTCGACGACAAGGTTCGACACCACCATCGCCGCAGCGATGATCAGCAGAATGCACTGCACGACGGCGAGGTCTCGATTGCTCACCGAAACCACCAGAAGCCGCCCGATGCCCGGCCAGGAAAAGATCGATTCCACGACGACGGCGCCGGCGATCAGCGAGCCGACCATGAAGCCGACGATCGTTACGATCGGGACCGCAGCATTGGGGAGCGCATGGCTCCAGATCACGTCGCGCCATTTCACTCCTTTGGCGGACGCGGTCCGGATATAGGGTTGCCCCATCACCTCGATCATGGCGCTGCGCGAGAAGCGGGCGAGAATGCCGATGCCGCCGATGCTCATCGTGATCGTCGGCAGGATGCCGTGCACCCATGTATCCTGGCCGCCGGACGGCAGGACGCCGAGAAGAACCGAAAAGACCAGCACGAGCACCAGCCCCATGACGAAGGACGGGATAGTGAAACCCATGATCGCCAGCATGATGACGCCGCGGTCGGCGAAGCTCTGGCGGTGAAGCGCGGCATAGACGCCGGCCGGAATGCCGATCAGAAGCTTGAGTATCAGCGCCGGCAAGGTCAGTTGCAGCGTGGCCGGCACCCGCTCCAGCACCAGATGAAGCGCCGAAGCCTTGTCACGCATGGATACGCCGAAATCGCCGGTGAAGATCGACTTGATATAGGCGAGGTATTGTATCCAGAGCGGCTGATCCAGACCCCAGGTCCTGCGGAAGGCATCGAGCGCGTCCTGCGGAACGTCCGGACCGAGCATGACCTGGGCCGGGTCGCCGGACATGCGCAGCACGACGAAGGCGAAGGTCACGACGGCCAGAATCGTGATCGCGGCCCGAAGCAGCCGCACGAGAACGAAGCGGATCATGCCCGTTTCCTCAATGTCTCGAGCGACGCCGCCTCGCCCGCCACGACGTGACAGGCTGCCGTCCGTCCGCTGCCGATCTGGCGAAGCGCCGGTACGCTCGCGCGGCAGATGTCGCGTGCGAGCGGGCAGCGGGGATGGAAGGCGCAGCCCGAGGGACGATCGGCCGGGTTCGGAGCTTCCCCCTGCAGGATCATCCGGCCTTCGAGCGGCTTGCCGGGTACCGGCACACTCGAGACCAGCGCCTTGGTATAGGGATGCTGGGGAGAATGGAAGATCACGTCGGACGAGGCCTCCTCGACGATCCGGCCGAGATACATCACCGCGACGCGGTCGGCTATATTGCGTACGACCTTGAGGTCATGACTGATGAAGACCATGGCGATGCCGTTCTGCTCCTGCAGGTCGCGCAGCACATTGACGACTTGCGCCTGGATCGAGACATCGAGGGCGGAAACGGGCTCGTCGCAGACGAGAAGCTTCGGCCGCGAAGCAAGAGCGCGGGCGATGACCGCCCGCTGCCGTTGGCCGCCGGAAAGCTCGTGCGGGAAACGCCCGGCCTGATCGGGGCGAAGGCCAACGGCCGCCATCAGCTCCGCCACACGGGCAGCGCGGTGCTCCTTCGGGATCATCCGGTGGATCTCCAGCGGCTCGCCGACCTGTGTTGCGATCGGCAAGCGCCGGTCGAGCGCCGCCAGCGGGTCCTGGTAGACGAGCTGCATTTTCGCGCGCAGCGCCCGCCATTCCGCCGTGCCGGATTTCGGCATCGCTCGGCCCGAAAAACGCACCTCACCCGCTTGTGCGGGATCGATGCCCAAAAGCATCCGCCCCAATGTCGACTTGCCGGACCCGGATTCGCCGACGATGCCGAGCGTCTCGCCCGGCATGACCGCGAGTGAAACACCGTCGACAGCCCGGACCCGGCCCGCGCGGCCGAAGAGACCGCGCCGGGTTTCGTAGATGCGGACGAGGCGGTCCGCTTCGACCAACGGATTCACGGCATCACCCCTTGGGGAATTCTTCTTTTGGCTTCAGCACGTGTGGCCAATGGCACGGGACGGGTGCAGGCGAGCCGGCGGCCGTCATCTTGCGGCATTAGAGGCGGACGCTCGCGCCCGCAGGCATCGACGGCGCGCGGACAGCGCGGGGAAAAGGAACAGCCCTCGGAAAGCTGTTTCGGGTTCGGCACCGTTCCGGGAATCGGGACGAGCCGGTCCCGCGGCCCGTCGATCCGCGGAATGGCGTCGAACAGCCCGCGCGTATAGGGATGCCGCGGCGCAGAGAAGAGTTGCGCGACGGTCCCCTCCTCGACGATCCGGCCGGCGTACATGACGCAGACGCGCTCGCAAACCTGCGAGACCGCCCCGAGGTCATGGCTGATGAAGACGAGCGCCATGCCGGTCTCCGCCCGAAGCGTGTTCAGAAGATCGAGGATCTGCGCCTGGATGGTCGCATCGAGCGCCGTCGTCGGTTCGTCCGCGATCAGGAGCTCCGGCTGCCCGGCAAGCGCCATCGCGATCATCAGGCGCTGACACTGTCCGCCGGAGAACTCGTGCGGATAGAGATCGAAGCGCCGCGGCGGATCCGGGATGCCGACCATGTCCATGAGCCGCAAGGCCTCGGCTCGGGCGGCCCCGCCGCAAAGGCCGCGGTGGATGCGAAGCGCCTCGACGATCTGCCGGCCGACGATGAGAACCGGGTTGAGCGAACTCGACGGGTCCTGGAAAATCATTGCGATCCGCCCGCCCCGGATTTCTTCCAAGACGGAACGCCGGGCGCCGCACAGTTCGCGGCCATCGACGCGGACGGAGCCCGTGACCGCCGCCTTGCCCGGCAGCAGTCCGAGCGCCGCGAGCCAGGTCACCGACTTGCCGCAACCGGACTCGCCGACAAGCCCGAGTGCCTCTCCCTTGGCGACGTTGAGATCGATGCCATGGAGGACTTGCATACCGTCGAAGGTGACCTTCAGATCCCGCAATTCCACCAGATTGGGATTGGCTGAGCCCATTTCTCATCCCCGCTTAGTTCCGGCCGCGGCGGCAGCCGGGGCTGCCTCAGCCGGCCCAGTTGGAGGCCCTGAAGTCCATTGCGAAGGCGGGCGCCGCCTTCCACTTCAACGAGGACTTCACGCCGGTGAAGACCGCGTTCTGGTGCAGCACCTGGTAGACCGGGTCTTCGCGCTCGCAGATCTCGAGCATGCGGGCGAAAGCCTTCTTGCGCTTGGCGTGATCGGTGCTGGTTTCGAGAATCTGGGCCATCTGGTTGGCCTCGGCATTCGTCCAGTCCTTCTTCTGCTGGGCCTCGCCGTTGGGGCCGAAACCCGCGACGATCGAGGAGACGGGGTCGCCGAATGCGGCACCGGCCGACCAGTCGCGCACGCCCTTGACGCCCGACGGATCATGGATCTGTCCCCAGTTCTCCTTCATCTCGATCTCGACGTTGAGCCCCACCTGCCGCCACATCTCGACCATGATCTGACCGTTGGCGGTCTGGTTCGTGTAGTAGTTGTTGAGAAGACGGAAGGGGATCGCATCGCCCTTGTAATTCGCCTGCTTCAAAAGATCCTTGGCGAGCTGCGGGTTATATTCCGGAACCGCCCAGCCTTCGATGAACATGTCGCCGTAGAAGGGGAATTGAAGACCGGCCGGAACGGTCGTCTGGCCCGCCCAGAGTGCCTCGACGATTGCCTGCCGGTCGATCGAATGGGTCATGGCGCGACGGACCAGCGGATCCTGAAGGATCGGGTTCTGGATATTGAACACCGAGATGCGGTGATTGTGGATGGTGGAACCCTGCACCTCGTAACCGGCCGTGCCCTGAACGGCGGCGATCTGATCCGGCGGCAGGTCGCATGCGAAGTCGTACTCGCCGGAAAGCAGGCCATTCACGCGCGAGGAAACTTCAGGAACCTCGACGAAGCGGATTTCTTCGAGCGGCGGACGGCCGCCCCAATAGTCGTCGAAGGCGACGAGAGTCAAGGAAACATCGGGCTTGTGCTCGCCGACCATGTAGGGGCCGGTGGTGATCGGCTTGCGCGCCCAATCGATATAGGTCTTGGCCTCGTCCCAGGCGCGGCGATTGGCGATCTGGCTGCCGAAGGCGTAAAGGCGGCCCTCGATGGTGACGTCCGGCGTCGCATTGTGGAAGCGGACGGTATATTTGTCGACGGCCTCGACGCCGGCGAGCGCCGGCCACAGGCGGCGGCCGGTGCCCGGGACGATTGCCGGCAGCTCCTTGGCATTCGCCGGCTTGTGCTCGTCCTCGAAGATCGTCTTGCCGCCTGCCGGCTGGGTATTGCCGAAGACGCGCTGCGCCGAAAAGCTGAACACGACGTCGTCGGCCGTCAATTCGTCGCCATTGTGGAACTTCACGCCCTGACGCACCTTCAGCTCGAGCGTCTTGTCGTCGATACGCTTCCATTCCGTCGCAAGGCCCGGGACCGGGCCCTGATTGCCCATCCAGTCGCGCAGGATCAGGCCTTCCCAGAGGTTCGGAAAGAACACGCGCTCGCCGACATTCGACGTTTCGTTCCAGACATCGAGCGTATTGTTGATGGTGATCTTCTGCACCGCAATCGTGACGGAGGGGCGCTTGCCCTGGCCCAAAGCGAAGCGCGGCAGGACCATGCTGCCTGCAGTCGCGCCAATGAGACCAAGCGCGCCGCGCCGACTAATCGAAAGCATAGAAACCTCCTTCAATGATAGAGTGAGCATCCCGCGGCAGAGACCGTTCAAGGTCGCTTGTAGGCGCGGCGATGCGTCGTTTTCCTGGTGTTTCGGTGAAGCTTCGGTGACAGGGACAGAGGCAATGAAGGACTTGGCAGCGCGCCGCCCCTTCGGCACGCGATCCTGCGCGGTAGCCTGACGGGCGTCAGCACAGCATCGCAATCGGAAATCCGGGAAACTGCCGTCATGGGATAGAGCCCAACATAATGTCGTTGACAGCCACTTAGTTTACATATGTTACATACTTGTGACGTTTGTAACAATGGGGAACCGAACTGCATGGGGCAGCAGGACTTAATGGTCAGAGCCGCCTGGCTCTATCACGTGGAGGGGCTGACACAGGCCGAGATCGGCGAACGCATGCATCTCACGCGTCGCCGCGTGAACGAGCTTCTCGCAGCGGCGCTGGAAGAGGGCATCGTCCGCATCAGCTTCAGTTCGCCGCTCGCTGAAAATGTCGAACTCGAATCGCGGTTGCGCGACCATTTCGAATTGAAAGACGCTGTGGTCGTGCCGACCCCGGCTGACCCGCGCCAACTGCATTCCGTGATCGGCCGCGGCGCTGCCGCCTATCTGGACCGCCTGATCCAGTCCCGGAAACCCGCGTCGATCGGCGTCGGCTGGGGCGCGACGCTGCGCGAGACGATGCAGCACATGACGCCCGCCAACGAGCCGGAGATCGACGTGCGCTCGATGATGGGCGGCCTGACGCACGGCTCGGAGATCAACACCTTCGAGATCGTCCGCGGCTTCGCCGAGGTTCTGAAGGCGCAGTGCCATTATTTCGCGGCCCCGATCTATGCCGAAAGCCCGGAATCGCGGGAAGCGATCATCGCCCAATCGGTGTTCCGAAAGATTTTCCGCCAGACCTGCGACGTCGACATTTCCTATCTCAGCGCCGGCGACGTTTCGCAGCAATCGCTGCAGGTGCGCTACGGCCTGCCCGAGGGGACGAATGTCGCCGACCTCATCGCCGTCGGTGCAGTCGGCGACCTCTTGGGCCGCTACCTCGACGCTGAAGGCAAGCCGGTCGATCATCCGCTGAACAGGCAGGTGCTTTCGCCGGAACTGGACGACTATCGCCGGGTTCCTTGCCGCATTGTTGCCTCCGGCGGCCCGCACAAACGCGATATTCTGCTGGCGCTGGCGAGAGCAAGGCTGGCGACGATCATCATCACCGACGCAGAGAGCGCGAAAGCCATGCTGTCCTCCTCTTAGCGAGCGCTCGGATGCTGGCGCCTGTGCGAGCGGTTGGCTTCGCCTGCATGCACTTTCCAACTTGTGGGGGTGGGATTATGTTCCAGCTTTGTTCCTGGCGCTCGGGTGATTCGGTCGCGCGTCGACGCCGAGAGATCGATTCTTGAGATTTTGCGCATGGGGAAAGCAGAAGCGAAGGGAAGCATGAGCGCGGCCTATCTGGAAAAACTCAACGAGCGTCAGAGAGAAGCGGTCGAACACGGTATCGGTCTTGCAGACGGCGAGATCGGCGGACCTCTTCTCATCATCGCCGGCGCCGGCTCCGGCAAGACCAATACACTTGCCCATCGCGTGGCGCATCTGATCGTCAATGGCGCAGATCCCCGCCGGATCCTCCTCATGACCTTTTCCAGACGCGCCGCATCCGAGATGGCGCGCCGCGTGCAGCGGATCTGCCGGCAGGTTCTCGGTGACAACGCCTCTATCATGACGGATGCACTCGCCTGGGCTGGAACGTTTCACGGGATCGGCGCGCGGCTTCTTCGCATCTATGCGGAGCAGATCGGCTTGAATGTCGACTTCACCATTCACGATCGCGAAGATTCGGCGGACCTGATGAATCTCGTCCGCCATGAACTGGGCTTCTCGAAGTCGGAGAGCCGCTTCCCGACGAAGAGCACCTGCCTCGCCATCTATTCGCGCGTCGTCAACTCGGAGAGCTCGATCACCGAGGTGCTGAAGTCCTCCTACCCGTGGGTGGCCGGGTGGGAAGAGCAGCTCAAGCAACTCTTCACCGGATATGTCGAAGCCAAGCAGGCGCAAAACGTCCTCGATTACGACGATCTGCTGCTCTACTGGGCGCAGATGGTCTCCGATCCGGAGCTCGCCGGCGACGTCGGCAGGCGCTTCGACCACATCCTCGTCGACGAGTATCAGGACACGAACCGCCTCCAGGCCTCGATCCTGATATCTTTGAAACCCGCCGGTCGCGGCCTCACGGTCGTCGGCGACGATGCACAGTCGATCTATTCCTTCAGGGCCGCGACGGTGCGCAACATCCTCGACTTCCCGAAGGAGTTCTCCCCGCGGCCGGCGGACGTCATCACGCTCGACCGCAATTACCGCTCGACGCAGCCGATCCTCGCCGCCGCCAATGGCGTCATCGACCTCGCCCGCGAGCGCTTCACCAAGAACCTCTGGACGGATCGGCAATCGGAACAGCGCCCCCTTCTCGTCACCGTAAAGGACGAGACCGATCAGGCGAACTATATCGTCGAACAGGTTCTGGCGAACCGCGAGGTCGGAATTCGGCTGAAGCAACAGGCCGTGCTGTTCCGCTCGTCCAGCCATAGCGGCACATTGGAAGTCGAACTGACCCGACGGAACATCCCCTTCGTAAAATTCGGCGGTCTGAAGTTCCTGGACAGCGCTCACGTCAAGGACCTGCTGGCGGTCCTTCGCTTCGCCCAGAACCCGCGCGATCGCGTTGCCGGCTTCCGCCTTCTTCAGATGCTGCCCGGGATCGGCCCGCTGACAGCCGGAAAGATCCTCGACACGATCACCGAAGATCCAGAGCCTCTCCTGTCGCTCGCCGAGATCCCCCCTCCCCCGAAGACCGGTGAAGACTGGACCAGGTTCATCACGCTCCTGTCGGGCCTGAGGAGGTCCGGAGCGGACTGGCCAGGAGAGATCGCCCTTGCCCGCGCCTGGTACGAACCGCATCTCGACCGCATCCACGAGGATGCCGACACCCGCAAGGCCGATCTCCTCCAACTCGAGCAGATCGCCGGCGGCTATCAGAGCCGGGAGCGCTTTCTCACGGAACTCACGCTCGACCCGCCGGACGCCACCAGCGATCAGGCCGGCGTGCCGCTACTGGACGAGGACTATCTCATCCTTTCCACGATCCATTCGGCCAAGGGCCAGGAGTGGCGCTCCGTCTTCATGCTCAACGTCGTCGACGGCTGCATTCCCTCCGATCTTGGGGCCGGCAGCAGCGCCGAGCTCGAAGAGGAACGGCGGCTACTCTATGTCGGCATGACGCGGGCTCGCGACAGCCTCACGCTTCTGACGCCGCAGCGATTCTTCACCGGCGGGCAAAACGCGCTGGGAGACAGACACGTCTATGCGTCACGCACCCGGTTCATACCGGCGACGCTGCTCCAGTTCTTCGAAACCTCGCATTGGCCGAAGGTGAAAGCGACTGCCGGCGAGCGCAGCGCCCGGCAGGTCCGGGTCGATGTCGGAGCACGAATGCGATCCATGTGGAAGTGAGGTCCTTTCACTGTGGCATCTGGCCGGCAATCAGGTTCCGGTGAGGTGTCATCCCGCCATGCCGCCGTTTCTCGCCCGCCGCGCTCGAAGCTCGCCTGGCGCGGCCGACGGCGCTTCATCCGGCGTGAGCCATTTCGGCTTCGGCACGGCCCTGATTAGGCTTTGGGTGTATTCGTGTTGCGGCGCGCCGAACAAGGCCGAGGTCGGGCCCTCCTCGACGATCTTTCCCTGCTTCATCACCAGGATCCGATCGGCGAAATGGCGCACGATCGGCAGGTCATGGGTGATGAAGATATAGGAGAGGCCGAGTCTCGTGCGAAGGTCGGCCAGAAGATCGATCACCTGTGCCTGGATCGAGACATCAAGCGCGGAGACCGCCTCGTCGCAAACGATCAGTTCCGGCTCGCTCGCAAGCGCCCGGGCAATGGCGATGCGCTGCCGTTGTCCGCCGGAAAACTGGTGCGGGTAGCGCTCGGCGTGCTCCGGCTTTAGGCCGACCAGGTCCAGAAGCTCCGCCACCCGATCGCGCCACCGGCTCCGGGGCAGGAGATCGCGGTGAATCGCCCAGGGCTCGGAGATGATCGCCTGGATGTTCATGCGCGGGTTCATGGAGCCGTAGGGATCCTGGAAAACCATCTGGACTTTTCGCCGAAATGCGACGAGCTGCTTCCCACTCATCTCGAAGATGTTCTCGCCCGCATAGATCGCCTTGCCGGAGCTCGGATCGTTCAGCCTGAGCAGAATGCGAGCAATGCTCGACTTGCCTGAGCCGGACTCCCCGACGATGCCGAGCGTCTCGCCTTTCCTCACTTCGAAACTGACGTCGTCCACTGCCTTGAACGAGCGCTTGCCGGCGAATGCTCCGGATGCAAGCACATATTCCTTCGTCAGATGCTCCACCTTGAGAAGCGTTTCGCCTGTGACCTTCGCCGATCGTCTGTGCGATGTTTCCGCCGCCTCGCCATGGGGGAGTGCGGCGATCAGGCGGCGCGTATAGGCGTGCTGCGGATTGCTGAACACCTCTCGGGCGAGACCGGATTCCACAACCTTTCCGCCATTCATGACGATGACCCGGTCTGCCATGGATGCGGCAACCTCGAGATCATGGGTGATCATGACGAGCGCCATGCCGGTCTCGCGCTGGAGGTCGCGCAAGAGATCGAGAATCTGCGCCTGAACGCTGACGTCGAGCGCCGTCGTCGGCTCGTCGGCGATCAGGATGTCGGGCTTGAGCGCGATCGCCATGGCGATCATCACGCGCTGGCGCTGCCCCCCGGAGAACTGGTGCGGGTAGAAATCCACCCGGCTTTCCGGCTCGGGGATGCCGACGCGCCTAAGCAGTTCTATTGCGTTGGTGCGTGCTTGCCTGCCGCGTGCCGCGTCATGGCTCTCGAACACCTCCGCGATCTGCCGCCCGACGGTATAGACCGGATTGAGATAGGCGAGCGGATCCTGGAAGATCATCGCGATCCGCCGGCCGTTGATGTCGCGGCGGGCCTCCGCATCGAGGCGAGAGAGCTCGGTACCGTCGAAGACGCAGGATCCGGAGACGATATCGCCCGGCGGGCAGTCGATGAGATCCATTACCGTGCTGGTGCTGACGCTCTTGCCCGAGCCGCTTTCGCCGAGGATCACGAGCGTCTCGCCGCGGTCGACGTGGAAGGAGACGTTGTCGACGGCGCGGACCGGGTCGTCGTTCGAGAGGAAATCGACCGTGAGCCCCTCGACCTTCAAAATGGCCCCCTCGCCCTTCGGAATGGGATTGCGTGCGTTCTTCATCGGGCGGCCTTTCGCAAAGTCTGCAGACGCCAGCGTTGTTGCGGATCGGCGACGGTTCGCGCCCAGTTCGAAAGGATGTTGAGGGACAGCGTCGTCAGCATGATGGCAAGGCCGGGCCAGAAGGCGATCCACCAGGCAGTTGCGAGATAGCCGCGCCCGTTCGCCACCATCGCGCCCCAGGTGAAGTCCGGCGGCTGTATGCCGAGGCCGAGGAAACTCAGCGCCGATTCCGACAGGATGACCGTCGCGAAATCGATGGCCGAGATCGTCACCAGGGTCGGCAGGACGAGTGGTGCGATGTGCCTCAGGAGGATGCGGGCGGGTCCGGCCCCCATCGAGCGGGCCGCGCTGACGAACATGCGCTCGCGCAGCTCCAAGACTTCGGCGCGCGCGGTTCTGAGATAGATCGGCATGCGCGTGATGGCGAGTACGATCACGAGATTGGTGATGCTGGGGCCGAGCGTGTAAAGCACGATCAGCGCCAAAAGAAGCGACGGAAAGCTCATCACTACGTCTGCGAGGCGGAGGATCAGATGGCTGTACCAGCGCTCGGAATAGCCTGCGACAAGGCCGAGCGTGCCGCCGATGAGCATGGATGTGAAAACGGCCGCCGCAGCGATGCCGAGCGTGTTCTGGGCGCCGACGATCAGCCTCGCCAGAACCGGTCGGCCGAGCGTATCGGCACCGAGAAAGTAGATCCAGCCGTGCTCGAAAGCGAAAGGAGCGAGATTGCGCTGGCGCAAGCCCAGCCGCGAGGCGGCGTCGCCTACTAGCCAAGGACCAAGGAGGGCGGCGAGCACAAGGATCGCCAAGAAAATGGCTGCCGCGAGCGCCAGCCTGTCTCGTTTCAGATAGGCGAGCAGGACTCGAGGCTTGCTCGCACCTGCAGACGCTCGGCTGTCGGGAGTAATGATCGTCATGGCTCAATACCGGATGCGCGGATCGAGAAACGCATAGAGCAGGTCGATCGCGATGTTCAGGATGAAGATGGCCGTCGCCGTGACCAGGATCGTCGATTGGACGACGGCGAAATCGCGCTGGATGATCGAATCAATCATCAGCTTGCCGATGCCCGGCCAGCCGAAGATCGACTCGACCACGACGGCGCCGTTGACGAGGCTCGTCGCGAGATCGCCGGCGACGGTCACGACGGGCAGCAGCGAGTTACGGAGCGCGTGGCCGAAGATGATCTTCGTTCGGCGCACGCCCTTGGCGCGGGCCGTCTTGATATAGGGGGAGGCCAGCGCCGACAGCATGGCTCCGCGCACGACCTGGACCAGCAGCCCGAAGGGGCGAAGCGTCAGCACCAGGATCGGCATGACCCAGTGAGCCCAGCTTCCGGTGCCGGAAGTCGGCAAGAGCTCGAGGCCGACTGCGAAGACAAGAATGCCGACAATGGCGACCCAGAAATCCGGAGCACTTGCGCCGGCGAGAGAGGCGACGCTGGCAATGCGATCGAAGAGGCTGCCGGGGCGCGCTGCCGCAAGTGAACCGACGAGGATCGCCAGGGCCGACGAGAGCGTGATCGCGACGAATGCGAGCTTCAGCGTCTCGGGAAAAGCCTGAAGCGCGACCTCCATCGCCGAGCGGTTCTGGCGCAGCGACTGGCCGAAATCGAGCTGCAGCAGGTCCTTGAGGTATTCGACGAACTGCCACGGAATTGGCTGGTCGAGCCCGTTCAATTTTGCGAATGCGGCTCGCGCCTCGGCCGTCGCGTCGAGCGGCAGGTACAAGGCTGAGGGGTGGCCGGTAAGCCGCGTCAGAAAGAAGACCAGCGTCAATAGGCCGAGGACCGACAGGATGCTGTGGGACGCGCGGCGCCCTATATAGCTGAACATTTCCGATGCCCTTCGAAGGTATCGCGCAGAAGCATTTCAGACGGGATCGCAGGGTGGCATCGGCCACCCTGCGGGTCCGATCGATCAGTCCTTGAGGCGGATATTGGCCAAGGGGATTTCGCTGTTGGTCGTGATATCCGGCTTCCAATCGAGCCTGGCGCCGACGCGCGTATAGCCGATCATGTGGAACATCGGGATGTCCGCGACAACCTCCTTGCGCGTCTTGTCGAAGATCGCCTTGAAGCTCTTCGTGCGGTCTTCGCCGGTGGCTGCGAGCGCCGCGTCGATCTCCTTGTCGAGGGCGGGATCGGCGAGCGTCGAATAATTGCCGCTCGAACGATAGAAGATCGGGATGGTGAAGGCCGCGTCGCCCTTGTTGTTGTCGTGCATCATCTGCAGGAGGTTGGCGCCGCGCTCCTCCGGGAAGGGCTTCTGCAGATATCTGAGCCAGTCGGCGACGTCGAGCATGGTGAGCTTGACGTTGAGACCCACCGCCTGCCACATCGTCATCATGGCTTCCATCGCCTCGGCGCCGTTCGGATAGATGCCGTTGCGGCCGATGAGCTTGATCTCGGTGTCGACGGCAACGCCGTCTGCCGCGGCCTCCTCGAGCAATTTCTTTGCCTCTTCCGGATCGTAAGGCCACGCTTCTAGCGCCTCGTCATGGCCGTTGATGCCAGGAACGACCATCTGCGACGCGCGCTTGACGTCATCGCCGAAGAGCTGAGCGAGACCTTCCCAATCGATCGCAAGATTGAGCGCCTTGCGCACGCGTAGATCGTCAAGCGGCGGCTGGGCCGTGTCGATGCGGATAGCGGTCGTTTCCGAGTTCAGATAGGCGAAGTCCGTTTCCGGATTGCTCGCATCCTGAATGGCGATCGACGGCGTCAGGTCCGCTTCGCCGGTCTCGACCATGGCGGCGCGGATCGAGGATTCCGGACGCCAGACATAGGTCGCCTTGGTAAACTCCGGCTTCTGACCCCAATAGCCGTCGAAGGCATCGAGCACGACGGTCTCAGGCGAGAAGGTCGAAAGCTTGAAGGGGCCGGTCCCAACCGGATCGTTGACGGCCTTGTCCTCCGGCGTCTTCGGCGAAACGACCATGACCACGCTCAACAGCGTCGGAAGAATCGGTTGCGGTTTATCCGACTTGATCTCGACGGTGAGATCGTCGACGGCTGTGACCGTCAGCTTCGCATCGCCGAATTTGGCGATGTTGCTGCAGGTGAGCTTGCCGCCGGTCATCCGGTTGATCGAGAAGACGACGGCTTGCGCATTGAATTCCGAGCCGTCCTGGAATTTCACGCCGTCGCGCAGCTTGAGCCGCCAGGTTACCGGATCGACCTGGGTCCATTCGGTGGCAAGCTTCGGCTGCGGCTGTCCGGTTTTCGGATCGATCACCGTCAGCGGCTCGACCACGTTCTGGCTGAGGATCTGACCGACATTGGTGATGATGGTGCCGCAGGGCTCCAGATTTGCCGGCTGCTCCGGCAAAACGATGCGGATTTCTTCTGACGCCTGCGCCATCGCCGATGACGCGGCCGTCATCAGGGCGGCGGACGCTATTGCAAGAACACTTGATCTCTTCATGTTTTCCTCCCTTGGTGTTTTGAATTTCGGCCTCTCCGGCGGACACCTCGTCCCATTCGTCCGCCGGACTGCCGAGAGCTCCGATCAGGCTGCGGCCTTCTCGATGAGTTCCCGCAGCACTTCCTTCTCCTCAGGCTTCAGGTCCGTCAGCGGCGGGCGCACCGGACCGGGCGTCCGCCCGATGAGATGGACACCGGCCTTGATGATCGAAACCGGATAGCCCTGCTCGCGATCGCGCAGCACCGCGAAGGGGAAGAAGAAGCGGTGAAGGATCTCTTCCATGGTCGCCCGGTCGCTCGCGCGCATCGCCTTGTAGAAGCGCTGCGCCAGTTTCGGCACGAAATTGAAGACGGCAGAAGAATAGGTCGTGACGCCGACGCCGTTGAAGCCCTCCGCGAAGAGCTCATGCGTCGGCATGCCGCCGATATAGGTGAGCCGGTCGCCGAGCTTCGCCGTCACGTGGCGGACGAGATCAACCTTGCCGGTGCCGTCCTTGAAGCCGATGAGGTTCGGGCAGGCATCGGCGAGACGGGCTACGGTCTCGGCATTGGCGACCGAATTGGCGCGATTGTAGATGATGACCCCAAGACCGGTGGATTCGCATACGGCTTTGACATGCCGGTAGATGCCCTCCTGCGGCGCCTCCATGAGATAGTGCGGCAAAAGCAGAAGACCATCGGCGCCGGCGGCCTCGGCATGGCGGGCGGTCTCCCTGGCGAGCTCAGTGCCATAGCCGCAACCGGCAATGATCGGCACGTCGCCGGAAGCTTCCTTCGCCGCGCGGGTAACCTTGCCGACCTCCTCGGGCGAGAGCGAGAAAAATTCGCCCGTACCTCCGGCCGCAAAGAGTGCCGCCGCTCCGAAACCGGAGAGCCAAGCAACGTGCTCGCGGTAGCTCTTGAGATTGAGGCTGAAGTCGTCGTTGAAGTGCGTAACCGGAAACGACAGCAGGCCCGAGCCGATGCGCGACTTGATTTCATCTGGCGACAAAGGAATTCCTCCCACGAATTGATATGATGTCGTGGGAAATTCATATGATGACTTTTGCGACGAGTCAATCGCCCTTCTCGCGATTGCCGGTCGAGCGGCGGATCATCAATGAACGATAGCGCTTGATTCCGGTGACGAGGTGCCGGCGCATCGCCTCGCGCGCCTTCTCCGGATCGCGGGCGAGGATCGCTTCGGCGATTTCGCGGTGCTCCTCAAGGATCGGCTGGTCGCGGTTGGGCAGCGGATCGACGCCGCCCATCACCGTCTTGAACTTCACCCGCGGGATCATCCGGCGGCCGACATGCTCGAGAAAGGCCCTGAATCTCGCGTTGTTCGTGGCGGTGGCGATTGCCATGTGGAACTGGAAGTCCGCGTCGTCGGTGGGCTTGCCCTCCGCGACGAGATCGGCGAATCTCTCGACCTGCGCCTGGATTTCGGCCTCTTGTGCGGGCGAGCTCCGTGCCGCGGCAAGACCGGCCGCTTCGACTTCTATGCCGATGCGCAACTCGAGTTCCTCGATGATGTCGGAGATCTTGTCCGTCTCGTCCGTGAACAGTTTCAAGCTTTCATCGGCGGGTTTCGGGCCGATGACGAAGACGCCTGCGCCTTGCCGCGATTCCACCAGGCCGTCGGCGCGCAGCGCGGCGATCGCCTCCCGGATCACCGTGCGGCTGAAACCGAACCGGTCAATGAGCGCGGGTTCTGTCGGAAGCTTGTCGCCGGGCGCATAAAAGCCGGCTTCGATCTGTCCGCGCAGCGCATCCGCGACCTGTGACGCAAGTGACCTGCGGGGCATTCGCTGTTCGGCCTGCTGCATGATTCCTCCAGACTTTACATCGCAGACCATCCATAGCCGGAGCCGGCACCAAAAGCCAGCTCATCCTATGAAATCCTGCGAATCAGCCTGGAGACATCTTACGACTTCCGGTCGAGGCTAGGTCGCGGCGGCTACAACAACGCGGACCGCACAGGGGCAAGCTCATCCAGCGAGATCCTACGCCGCGTATTCCAGTTCGGCTCCGGCAAGGCTGGTGACGACGATCGGGGTGCCGTTGGGAACCCGGTTGTAGAGATCGACCACATCCTGGTTGATCATGCGGACGCAGCCCGAAGACACGGACTTGCCGATCGTCCACCATTCGGGCGATCCGTGAATGCGGTAGAGCGTGTCCACGCCGTTCTGGAATATATAAAGGGCGCGCGCTCCGAGCGGATTGGTCAATCCGGGCTCCATGCCGCCATTTGCGATGCTGTAGGGCTGGAGGTCGGGCTGACGCGCGACCATCTCGTCAGGGGGTGTCCAGCGCGGCCATTGCCGCTTGTATTGGATGACACCCCTGCCGGCCCACTCGAACCCGGCGCGACCGAGGCCGACACCGTAGCGCATGGCCTGACCGTTCTCGTAGGTCAGGTAGAGGAAATGGTTCGCGGTATCGACGACCAGCGTTCCCGGACGCTCACCGGTCGGGTTTGCGACCATCTGCCGGTAGAAGCGGGGTTCGATCTTCTCATAGGGTACCGCCGGCAGCGGGAACAGCTCGTTCGGCTGGGGCCCGTACATGCTTGCATAGAGGGACGTGTCTACGGGCAGCGGTGCGGCAGCGACCCTCGGCGCGGGCGTCGTCGTACAGCCCGCCAGCGTCGTCACCGCTACGCTGCCCGCACCGAACATGAACGCACGGCGGCTGAACATCTCATTGAACAATTGAAGTCCTCGCGTTCCATTTCGTCGATCCGGAAAACGGATCAGCCAAGGCTGCGTCCGGCCGGCTGACCGGATATTTCGTCTGGGAGATGGTCGCGGCCATCTTTTCGGGACCGTTCTTCTTCAGGAGCTCGCGGAAGCTTGGATGCATGCCGCCGTCGACATAGGCACTCACCGGAACCGCTTTATCCTCTTTGAGCGCCGCATCGACCTTCTGCCTTTCCGCGTCGAGCTTCGCGACGAACTGCGGCTCGGGCTGCGTCACTACGGCCGGACATGCGGCGAGGGGATCACGCGGCTCGCCACCCTCGAACTCGGCGTTGAAGACATAACGACGTCCGCAGGCCGACACCTTGGGCTGCCGTCTGGTCAACTCGAACCAATCGTATCCCTCCTTCAGGGTCCGCCAGAACGGCATGTTCTCATCACCCTTGTGCAGCGCCATGTTTTCCGCCGTCATCCGGAACGGATAGGCCTGGACCTGGAAACGCTCCTGCCCGCCCGCAAGCGCCTTCTGAACGATGGCGTAGATCTCGCCCACACCCTGGTCGGTCATGGCATAGCAGCCGGCGGACGAACAGGCCCCGTGCACCATCAGTGCCTCCCCCGAGTACCCCAAGGCGGATTCCAGCCGGTTCGGATAGCCGAGGTTGAAGGAGACGTAGTATTGCGAGTTCGGATTAAGCATGCGGGCGGAGACGTGGTAGAAGCCCTCAGGTGCCTGACGGTCGCCGTCCTTCCTCTTCGGCCCGAGCTTGCCCGACCATCGGCACATCGGATAGGTCTTGAACAGCGCATAGGTGCCGGTCCTGTCGACCTTCCAGACTTCGAGCTCGCTTTCCTGTTTGAAGATGCGGACGAGCACCGGACTTTCCGGCTTCATCCCCTTTTTCGACATCTCTGCCACGACCTTCCGCGAGAGCTGCGGCGGTGCCTTGGATAGATCCTCCAGGCCCATGCCGATGCATCCGGACAACGCGGCACCGATCGCCGCGATCGCGAGGGCGCGACACAGAATACGGCGGGACGCGGCTAGGGCTGGATGGCCGAGTTTGAAAAGCAAACGCATGCTGGAGGCTCTGTCGGTTGGAATCGAGTTAGAAAGCTGCAAGCAAAAACTACTACGCACGTTTCCCGAGAAGGCGTTAAACGTCCGTTAATCATACGTACACGATCGTTTGAAGACCTGCTGAGGTCACGATTAGTTTATGAGTCGTATCGATGCCATCGCCCGCGAGTCCTGCTTGTGCCCAGACGCATCCGCGTCGCCTGCGGTTTACATTTGTGTCCGGTGCTCTAGGTTTTTGCTGACATTGCTGCCGGCATGGCGGCAGATCGCCCGGTGCAAAGGGTCTCTCAGGCCTGCGACCGCAATTTTCCTCAAGCACAAATCGAGAGCAAGACATGACCGAAGTAAAGAACGGCGACGTCGTTCGCATTCACTACACCGCCAAGCTGGCGGACGGCTCCGCGGTCGATTCTTCTCAAGGCGGCGAGCCGCTGGAATTCCAGGTCGGCGCGGGCGAGATCATTCCCGGGCTTGATCGCCAAATCAGCGGCATGGCCGTCGGAGAATTGAACACGGTCACCATCCCCGCCGAGGACGCCTATGGCCCTCACGACGACTCCAAGGTACAGACAGTGCCGCGCTCGGTGGTCCCCGAAGGGGTCGCGGTCGGGGCCAGACTCCAGGGAAAGGCGGGTGACGGCCGGCAGATGGCCGTTACCGTTACGGAGGTCGACGACGAGCAGGTGACAGTGGACGCCAATCACCCGCTTGCTGGCCAGGACTTGGTCTTCGACGTCATGGTCGTCGAAGTCCTCGGCAAATCGGCGGATGGCCAACAGCGCTGAACCATGCAATTTTCAGAGCTCAGACGCTACGCATGCCGCTGAAATACCAAGCGCGTGTCGCTGATCAGAATGCCTCATAGGCCGCGATTATTGCCGCGATTTGCCTGGAATCCATCGCCTCGACCTGCGGTGTGGTGATGGCCTGCAACTGATCGCGCCTGAGGCTTAGAATATCTGTCCTGGACAGGCCGGAGATTGCGGCCGGCCTGATTGCCGCAATATCGCCCGTCGAGAAGGTCGCGAGATCCTCTGTGCCCAGCGCCTCGACTTGCGCTGCGCTGAGGCTTGCAACCTGTGAAGGGGTCAGGGCCTCGGCTTGAGCAGTGGTCAAGGCCCCGATCTGTGCAGCGGTGAGGCCCGCAACCGCCTTCGGATCGAGGGCGGCAATCTGATCGGCGGAGAGTGCGGTGATCTTGTCGGTACCCAAAGCTGCGACCTGCAGTGCGTTGAGGGCGCCGATCTGTGCCGGGCTGAAGACACCAAGCTGGTCGGAACTCAAAGCACGCAGCTGATAATAGCCGAAGCTTGCGACCTGCGCCGGCTTCAAGGCCGCCGTCTGTTCAAGGTCGAGCGCGGCGATATTTTCGGGAGACAATCCCGTTATGGCTGTCGCGCTGATCGCGCCGATATCCGCGGTCGAGAAGGTTGCGACGTCTTCCGCGCCGAGCGCCGCGACCTGTGTGGAGGTAAGCGCTCCGATCTGCGCCGTGGAGAAAGCATCGATCTGGCTGGGCGTGAGGGCGGCGATCTGTCCGGGAGTAAGTCCTGTGATCGCCTTCGTGTCGATGGCGGCAACCTGGTCGGTCGAGAGCGCAGCGATGCTGCCGATCGTCAGCGCGGCTACCTGGGTAGCGCTCAAGGAGCGGATCTGTGCTGCCGTGAAGGTGCCCACCTGCGATGGACTAAGCGCCTCGATCTGGCTTGCCTTCAATGCGGCGATCTGGCCGGACGTCATGGCGGACACCTGCTCCAAGGTGAGCGCCGCCACGCCTTCGGCGGAGAGTCCCGAAATCGCGGCCGTGCTGATTGCCGCGATATCGGCCGGCGAGAGAGTTGCCAGGTGTTGGTTGGTAAGCGCCGCGATCTGCCCCGAGGTGAGTGCTCCGATCTGAGCGGTGGAGAAGGCGTCGATCTGAACGGTGGTGAGCGCTGCAATCTGGGCAACGGTCAGACCCGCGACCGCCTTCGCATCGAGAGCGGCAATCTGGTCGGTGGAGAGTGCAGCAATTTCTTCATTGCTGAGGCTCGCAACCTGCGTCGCGGTCAGGGCCCCGATCTGCGTTGCCGTCAAGCTATTCATCTGTGAAGGGGTGAGGGCAGCGATTTGAGCGGGCTTCAGGCCCGTGATCTGAGCCGGCGTCAGGGCGGAAACCTGCTCGATCGTGAGTGCGGCAACATTTTCGTTGGAGAGCCCCGAAATTGCGGCCGCGCTGATCGCGGCGACGTCAGCCGTCGAGAACGTCGCCAGATGTGCGGTGGTAAGCGCCGCGATCTGGGTCGAGGTGAGCGCACCGATTTGCGCGCTGGAGAGGGTGTCAACCTGACTGGGGTTCAAGGCTGCGATCTGGCCGGCGGTCAAGCCCGGGACCGTCTTCGTGTTGAGGGCGGCGATCTGGGCGGTAGAGAGTGCCGCAACACTGTCAGGCGTCAGAGCGGCAACTTGGAGAGCAGTCAAGGCGCCGATCTGCGCAGTCGTCAGCGCCGCGACCTGAGCGGGCGTCAAGGCCGCGATCTGGCTGGCCTTCAGTCCGGCGATTTGGACCGGCTTCAGGGCAGAGACCTGCTCCAAGCTAAGTGCAGCAATAATTTCGGCGGAGAGTCCGGAAATTGCTGTTGCGGTGAGCGCCGCGATCTCATCGATCGAGAAGCTAGCCAAGTCTTCGGCGCTAAGCGCCGCGACTTGTCCCGAACCGAGCCCTGCCACCTGAGAGGCGGTCAAGGCCTCCAACTGGACAGCCGTCAGGGCCGCGATCTGAGCGGCAGTAAGACCCCCGACCGCCTTCGTGTTCAAGGCGGCGATCTGTTCGCTGGAGAGTGCCGCAACGCTGTCGGTCGTCAGAGCGGCTACCTGTACAGCGCTCAAGGCGCGGATCTGCGTCGCCGTCCAGGCGTCGACCTGCGCGGGCGTGAGCGCCCCGACCTGACTGGCTTTCAATGCCGCGATCTGCCCCGACGTAAGAGCGGAGACCTGGTCTGGTGTGAGTGCGGCAATATTTTCGTTCGACAGTCCCGGTATCGCCTTCACCCCCATCGCCGCGATCTCGTTTGCCGAAAAAGCCGCGAGCTGCTCCGAGGTGAGCGCTGCCACCTGCGCCAGGCCCAGAGCCCCGATTTGCGCGACCGAGAAGGCGTCTACTTGGCCGGGGGTCAAAGCTGCGACCTGGGTTGGAGTCAGGCCGGCGACGGCCTTCGCGCTCAGGGCGGCGATCTGGTCGGTCGAAAATGCCGCAATCTGGTCGGCCGTCAGAGCGGCAACCTGAGCCGCGCTCAAGACACCGACCTGCGCCGTCGTCAAGGCCCCGATCTGAAACGGGGCAAGAGCACCGATCTGGTTCGGCTTCAGGCCCGCGATTTGAGCCGGCGTCAGGGCCGCGATCTGCTCCGGGGCGAGGGTGGCAAGCGTCTCCGGGCCCAGCCCCGAGATTGCCGTCGCGCCGATCGCCGCGATCTCGGCCGCTGAAAAGGTCTCTAAGGCTGCGGCGCTTAGCGCCGCGACCTGCTTCGAGCCGAGATTCGCAATCTGACCGGCGGTCAAAGCCTCGGTCTGAGTGGTGGTCAAGGCCGCAATCTGCGCTGGCGTTAGACCGGCGACCGCCCTGGTGTTGAGGGCAGCAATCTGGTCGCTCGAGAGTGTGGCAATCCTGTCGATCGGCAGAGCAGCAAGCTGCGTCGCGCTCAGGGCGCGGATCTGCGCCGCCGACAAGACGTCGATCTGTGTCGGGGTCAAAGCTGCGATCTGGTTGCTCTTCAGCGCTGCAATCTGACCCGGAGTCAAGGCGGAAACCTGCTCCAAGGTGAGCGCGGCAACATCCTCACCGGACAGTCCGGAAATTGCGGTCGGGCTGATCGCCGCAATATCATCGGACGAGAAGGCTGCCAGATTGTCGGAACTGAGCGCCGCGACCTGCGCCGCGCTCAGGCGTGCGACCTGAGAGGTGGTCAAGGCCTCCGCCTGGGCCGTGCTGAAGCCTGCGATCTGTGTTGGTGTCAGACCCACGATCGCCTTCGTGTTCAAGGCGGCAATCTGCTCTGCCGAGAGAGCCGCAATACTGCCGGTCGTCAGGGCACCGATCTGGATCGAACTCAGGGTGCGGATCTGCGCCGTCGTCAACGCACCTGCTTGCGTCGGAGTCAGAGCCCCGATCTGGTTAGCCTTGAGTGCGGCGATCTGGACGGGCGTCAAGGCGGAAATCTGCTCCGGCGTGAGAGCAGCAGTGCTGGCGGCGGACAATCCTGGCATCGCTTTCGTGTTGATCGCCGCGATATCCGCAGTCGAGAAGGTCGCGAGATCTTCGCTGCTGAGCGCCGCGACCTGCGTCGCGGTCAGGGCTCCAATTTGTGCGGGGGAGAAGGCGTCTATTTGGCTAGGCGTCAGGGCAGCGATCTGGGTGGCGGTCAGGCCCGGAACCGCTTTCGTGTTCAGGGCGGCAACTTGTTCGGTGGAGAGTGCGGTGATACTGGTGGTCGTCAGAGCAGCAACCTGGATCGCGCTCAAGGCGCGGATCTGCGCTGCATTTAAGGCGCCGACCTGCGAAGGGTTCAAAGCGGCGATCTGGTCGGGCTTCAACGCCGCAATCTGGGCCGGCGTCAGAGCGCCGATCTGCTCCAGTGTGAGTCCGGCCATTTTTTCCAGGGACAGCCCGCGTGTAGCCGCCGGGCTGATCGCTGCGATATCGGCCGTCGAAAAGGTCGCAAGGTCTTCGGTGCTAAGCGCCGCAATTTGCGCGGCGCTTAGGCTTCCAACCTGAGAGGACGTCAGAGCCTCCGCCTGGGCCGTCGTCAGGGCCGTGATCTGTGTGGTGCTGAGCGCGGCAACCTGAGGCGTGGCGAGGCTTGCGATTCTGTCTGTCGTCAGGGCCGCCAGTTGGTCCAGAGTCAGGCCGATAATGGCCTTCGGCAGTATCGCGTTTACCTGCGCGCCCGACAGTCTGGCGACGCCGTCGGTTTTCAGGGCGGCAATCTGAGAAGAGGAGAGCGCACTGACCTGTGCCGGGGTCAACCCCGCGACGTCGTCCGCGCTCCAGGCAGCGATCGCTGTGCTCGGAAGAGACCTGATCTGATTGGGGCTCAGGGAAGAAACGGTCATAACTGCAAGCCTTTCGCAGCACGCTTGTTGAGCCACCAGTGCACGAAAGGGCGATGCAACTGTGCTTATGACAGCTCCAACGCCATTGAGCATGCTGCTGGCATCATTGCTCCGGCCGGAAGCTGGAACCAGCATCGACCATTGGAGCTCCATCGGACGGAATTGGAGCTTTAAAGGTCATGGCTTGCCCGAGCCTGAGTTTCACGACGCTGCAGCTACTACCGGAGGCTGCGCCCGCACGGCCCTAGTTTCTTGGCGCCTACTGCATGTTTCCTTAAATCGTACCCGATTTAAGGACAAAAACATGCAGCAATTCAAAGTGCTACAGCGTCCTTTGTGCGTCTGAAAAGACGCACGGCGCTGTAGGCCGACAGAGACGAGTTCGCTGGAGCCGGTGCAAGCGCCGCGTGCGAAGACCGCAGAAGCGATCGAGGCGTGGGGCTTGCACATCCCGCTCTCGTGGACGCGCCTATCGCGCGCCCATTCGCAGGGCACCGTCGAGGCGAATGATCTCGCCGTTCAGCATGTCGTTCTCGCAGATGTGCTTGACGAGCGCGGCATATTCCGCCGGACGGCCGAGGCGCGGCGGGAAGGGCACGCTCTTGCCGAGCGAATCCTGCACCTCCTGCGGCATGCCGGCCATCATCGGCGTTTCGAAGATGCCGGGCGCGATCGACACGACGCGAATGCCGTGGCGGGCGAGCTCGCGCGCGATCGGCAGCGTCATTGCGACGACGCCGCCTTTCGATGCCGCATAGGCCGCTTGGCCGATCTGTCCGTCGAAGGCGGCGATCGAGGCGGTGTTGACGATCACGCCGCGGCTGCCCTCGGCATCCGCCTCTTGCCTCGCGATCGCCGCGGCGGAGAGCCGGATCATGTTGAAGGTGCCGATCAGGTTGATGGCGATCGCCTTCGAGAAGCTTTCGAGACGATGCGGCCCGTCGCGGCCGAGTACCTTCTCGCCGGGCGCGATGCCGGCGCAGTTCATGAGCCCGTCGAGCCGGCCGAAACTCTCGACCGCCGCGTCGACGGCAGCGGCACCGTCCGCTTCGCTCGTGACATCCGTCCTGACGAAGCGGACGCACGTTCCAAGCTCTGCCGCAATCGCCGAGCCCGCCTCCGCATTGATGTCGGCGATGACGACATTGGCCTCTTGGGCGACGAACATCCGGGCGACGGCCGCCCCCAGCCCGGAGCCGCCGCCGGTCACCAGAAACACCTTGTCGCGGATCAGCATGGCCGCGCTCCACTCTCTCCACTCATCTCATCCTCCCGCCGTTGAATTTTCACTTCGTCCCCGTGAGCGCCAGTTCCCAAGTCTGGCCGACCAGATGCTTGCCGAAGCTCAGGTGCCTCTCCTCGCCGACGAGCCGGAATCCGGCGCGCTCATAGATGGCCCGCGCCGAAGCGAGGACATCGTTCGTCCAAAGCACCACGCACCGATATCCTGAGGCGCGCGCCTGTTCGATGCAGGCGTCGACAAGCCGCTTGCCGATGCCAAGGCCGCGCGCGGCACGCTCGACATGAAGCAGACGCAACCTTGCGGTCTCGTCGTTCTCATGAACGAGGAAGACTGCGCCGACCGGCGCTCCGTCAAGCTCGGCAATCCAGCAGAAGTCGCGGCCCTCACGAAAATTGCGAATGAAGGCAGCGCCGATCTCCGCCGCCAGGGCCTCATAAGTGTTGTCCCAGCCATATTCCTCGGCATAGAGCACAGCCTGGCGCTGAACGACCCAGCCGATATCGCCGATACGGTGGGAACGCAGCGATATCGTCCGTCCCTCTGCGGGAGATCCACGCAGCAATTCCATCGTCTTGCCGAGCGCACCTTCGAGTTCGCGGAGCTTCTCGTCGGAAAGATTGCGGACAAGCCGCGCTATATCCCTTTCGGCTGCCGCCTGGAGTTCTGCAAGCGCCGCCCTGCCCTTGTTCGTCAGCGACAGTATCCGGCGCCTACGATCGGCACCGTCGGCATGCGCCTCGGTCAGCCCGTCGGCGGCAAACTTGCGCAGGATGCGCGCGAGATAGGCCGGGTCGAGACGCAGTTCCGCGGCGATTTCCGCTGCTGCCGGGCCGTCTCGATGGCCAAGTTCGAAGAGAACGCGCGCCTCGGTCAGCGTAAAGGCGCTCTCGGTCAGCGTCTCGTCGAGAAGGCCGATCGTACGCGTATAGAAGCGGTTGAAACGCCTGATTTCGCCGATAAGCGCGCTCCGATCGACCTGCATTTCCGACGTCCTCCCAGTCGGATGATCTTCGCTCTATTAGTGGACTGAGTCAACTAATTATGGCCTCACGCCCCCACGCGCGCCACGACCGGAACGTAGTTCTCCAGCTCCGGCGCCGGGAAATGGAGCGTCGCGCCGATCTCGGACGAACGGTAAAGTCCCATCAGGATCTCGACCACGGCAAGACCGTCCTCGAAGGTCTCGAGCGGCTTTATTCCCTTGCGGAAGCATTCGACCATGTGGCGGTTTTCGTCCGTATAGCCATAAACGCCGGCCTCGTCCTCGAGCACCGGCATCAGCCCCTGCTCGGCATTCTGCTTTTCGACGAGATCCTCGCCCTCGGACCCTTCCACCGCGCGCGACAGGAAGATCTTCAGGCCAGTGCCGAGCGAATTGTATTCGAGCGCATATTCCGGCCCGAGGAGCTCGAGCTGGATGCGTAAGCCGGCACCGACATAGGCCCAGGAGGTCGTCGCCTCGATTATCAGTTCCTGGCCGTCCTCATCCTCGAGCGTCACCGTCGCCCGGGCGAAATCCTCCGCCGGGCGCTTGCGATAGTCCACCTCGCTTCCGAAACGTTTGTGCAATTGATCGGCATAGCCGGGCCGAGTCCATTTCAGGTTGGCGACGGTGCCGTTCACCGACTTGACCTTAAGAGAATTGCGCGGCGCGCCGGGGGCGGTCAGGAGGTGGCGCGCCACCTCGACGCTGTGGCACATCATGTCGGAAAGTACCCCGCCGCCCTGCTTGTCGCCCTGCCAGAACCAGGGCTCGTGCGGGCCCGAATGTTCCTCAGCCGCACGCGCGAGATAGGGCCTGCCGGTCGCAGCAGCGGCCCGGCGCCAGATGATTTCCTTGCCGCGCGAGACCGGCGTCGAGAAGACCTGGTTTTCCAAATAGCCGTGGTTGAGACCGGCGTCCTCAGCGAGATGCAGCATTTCTCGCGCTTCCGCGACGGTGCGAGCGAGCGGCTTTTCGCAGGCAACGGCGAAGACCTTGCTCCGCCCCGCCTTGATCTCCTTGTGCAGGGCGCGCATCACCTCGAGCCGCGTATAATTCGGCGAGAGAATCCAGACGGCATCGACATCGCCTGCGGAAACGAGCGATTCGAGGCTCTCATGCGCGCGGCAATTGCCGAGATCGAGCGCCTGGACTTCACCGACGAAGCGCGCACGGTTTTCTGCCTTGCGGCTGTAGACGCCGGTCACCTCGACGTTGCGCACGCCGACCAGCGATTTCAGATGAAAATGCGCGATGAAGCCGGTTCCGACGAAGCCGACGCGCAAGGTCCGTTTCGGTAGCATAGGCATTTGCTCTCCTCCTAGCGCGGGATGAGGAAAAGTGTGCGCGGTTTTCCGCCCGCATCCCGCGCTACACTTATTGGGATCACGTTCATGATTTTAGGTCGATCCGACCTAAAATCATCGTGATCGATGGGCACCGGCCTCCCCTGCCGGAATCCCTTCACAGTTTCAGGATCGAGGCGGCGCCGTGCTGCCCCGGATATTCAGAACGGTCGGCAGCACGAGCGGCTCCGTCACATGAGTACTGCCGCCCGACAGAATGCCGAGAAGCAGCGCCATGGCCTTGCGGCCAATCTCGGCCCGCGGCTGGCTGACGGTCGTCAGCGCCGGATAGAAGGCCTTGCTCAGATAGAGATCGTCGAAGCCGACGATCGACACGTCGCCCGGCACATCGCGCCCCATCCGTCTCAACTCATGGACAGCGCCGAAGGCCATTTCGTCATTGGCGACGAAAAGCGCCGTCGGCGGTTCGGCGAGCACGAAGAGCGAGCGGCAGCATTGCTCACCGCTTTCGAGCAGGAAGTCGCCGCGGACCTCGTATCCGTCAGGGATCGCGAGACCCGCCTCGCGCATCGCCAGGCGGTAGCCTTCCCGGCGGCAGAGGCTCATCGGCTCGGGAACCGGGCCCGAGATATGGGCGATCCGCCGATGCCCGAGCGCGATCAGATGCTCGACTGCCCCGCGGGCGGCGGCGACATTGTCCACCTGCACATGCGGCAGGCCGGAGCCCTCGATCATTTCCAGAGCCACCACCACCGGCAAATGGCTCCAGCCGCTGAGGCGGCCGCCCGCAGGCGGCAGCTTGCCGGTCATCAGGATCATGCCGTCGGCATGGCCGTCGCGCAGCATGTTGAAATACTCGGTCTCCCGGGCCGGGTCGTTTTCGGTATTGCCCATCAGCACCGAATAGCCGGCTTCCCGCGCCGTCGCCTCGACGCCTTTCAGGATGTCGAGATAGAAAGGGTTGCCAACGTCGCGCACTACGAGCAGCACCGACATGGATTTACGGGTGCGCAGGTTCCGGGCGCTGACATTCGGCCGGTAGTTGAGCTCGCGCGCCAGATCGAGGACGCGCTGGCGCGTTTCCGCCGTCACCAGCGCCGAATCGGCAAGCGCACGCGAGACGGTCGCGGCCGAAACCCCCGCTTTCTCGGCGATATCCTTGATCTTCGGCCGGTCCCTCATGCGCGCATCGCCCGGCCGCGCCCGTAGAACATCATGAGGAGGAGGAGTGTCGCCCCGAAAACCATCTGGCGTCCGGACTCGTCGATGTTGATCGTCGTCAGGATGCTTTGCAGGATGACGAGCAGCACGGCGCCGGCCATGGTCCCGGTATAGCCGCCCTTGCCGCCGGCAAGCGACGTGCCGCCGAAGACGACCGCGATGATCGAGGGCAGCATGTATTGTTCGCCGACATTGGCGAAGGACGTCCCGGAATAGCCGAGCAAACAGAGCCCGGCGATCGCGGCGAACATGCCGGAGAGCACGAAGAGCGCGATGCGGACGAGCCGGACCGGGACACCCGCCATGTAGGCAGCATGCTCGTTCGAGCCGATCGCATAGATGCGGTGGCCGAAGACGGTTCGGTTGAGCATCAGCGCCATAAGGACGCCGATCGCGATCCAGAGCCAGATGATGCCGGGAATGCCGAAGGCGAGCGGCTGCGTCACGAAGCGTGACAAGGCCGGCGCGGCCTGACCCGAAGGAACCCCCATGCGGATGACGACGAGGAGGCCCTGCAATACGCCGAGCATGCCGAGCGTCATGACGAGTGGCGGGATGCGCAAGAGCGTGACGCCGAGGCCGTTCAGCAGGCCGAAGAAGGCGCCGGCCACAAGGCAGGCAGCGATAGCCGGCAAAATACCGCTGTCGGCGCCGTTCATGACGTTGCCGGCGATGATCGCCGAGAGCGAGACGACGCCGCCGACCGAAAGATCGATGCCCTCGCGCCCGCCGAGGATGACGACGTTCTGGCCGGCCGCGACGATGCCGAGCAGCGAGGCGACGATCAGGAGGCGCAGGATCTGTCCGCCGCTCGCGAAGCCGGGCGACAGCATCTGGCCGAGATAGAGGAGGAGCACGATCAGAACGAGCGCGACGACGATCGGCTGGCGAATAAAGGAAAGAACTTGGCTCACCACTTGGCTCATGGACGAGCCCTCCTGCCGGCGAGCACGCCGGCCATCAAGACGACGAGGATGGCGAGGCCCTGCACGAGGTTCTGCCACTCGGACGGCGTGCCCATGAAGAACACGACGGAGTTGATCAGTCCGATCGTCAATGCGCCGAGGAGCGAGCCGACGACGGTTCCCCAGCCGCCGGAAAGCGCACTGCCCCCGAGCACGACGGCGGCGACGCTGTAGAGCGTCATCTTGCCGCCGACCAGCGGGTCGCCGCTCGCCGTGTCGCCGGTGATGCAGAAGGCCGCGAGTGCGGAGAAGAGACCGCAGAGCACATAGCCCTTGATCCTGACCGGTATCACCGGCAGCCCACTCTGATAAGCGGCCTGCTGGTCGTCGCCGACCGCGAGCAGTTGAGTGACGAGGCGCGTGCGGCTCATCACCGTTATGAGCACGATCAGGGCGGCCAGGATGTAGAAGACGAAGGGTACGCCGAAGAGCCTGCCGCCGTAGGTGCGCCAGAAAATGGCCGGCGCCGGCGTGCCGGCGACGGGCAGGATGTAGAGCGCGAGGCCGGTGAAGAAAATGCTGGTCGCGAAGGTCGCGACGATCGCCTGCAGCCTGAGCGCCGCGACGACAAGACCGTTGACCAATCCACAGGCAAACCCCAGGAGCAGGCCGATCGCGAGCGCCAGCAGGACCGCGCCGGCACCGCCGCCCCATCGCTCCATCAGGACGATGATCGCGACGTTGACGAGCGAAAGGATGGCGCCGGCCGAAAGGTCGATGTCGCCGGCATAGACCACATAAGTCTGCGCGATCGAAAGCAGGATCAGCGCCATATAGGTGCTCAAGAGCCCCGTCAGCGCGCGGTAGCTGAGGCTCGCGGGCGAGAAGAAGCCGTTGAGCGCCAGCAGCGCGGCGACGATGAGCAGCGCCGGCAGGAAGGGGTAGCGCTCCAGAAGCTTGCGGATGCGCCCCTCGCGGCGGGGCCCCGGGATGGTCGCGGTCTCTGCCATCACGCGGCCTCGTAAGCGGCTTGGTAGAGATTGTAGCGGGTGCGATCCGCGCCCGTGAGTTCGCGCGTGACCGACCCGCCGTTGAAGACGAGGATGCGGTTGGCGTTGCCGAGCAGTTCGGCGTCCTCTGACGAGTAGAGGACGATGCCGAGGCCTTGCGCGGCCAATTCCCGGATGAGCGCGAAGAGGTCGGCCTTCGCCGACAGGTCGATGCCCTTGGTCGGATCGTCGAGAAGCAGCACGTCCGGGCGATCGATCAGCCAGCGGGCAATGATCACCTTCTGCTGGTTGCCGCCGGAAAGCGAACTGATCGGATGGAAGAGGCTCGCGAATTTGGTGTGCATGCTTTCAAGCGCCGGCGTCACCTTGTCGCGCAGCTTGCGCGGCCGGGCGATCATCAGCCGATCGCGCAGATAGTGGATCGGCGTGACGTTTTCGATGATCGGCCGGCCGCTGATCACCCCGTCGCGGCCGCGATCGCCGGAGACATAGGCGCAGCCGCGGCGGATCGCGTCGCGTGGACTCGCGGCATCGAAGCGGCTCTCGCCGATCAGCACCTCGCCCGAGGTGACGGAGCCGGCGCCGAAGATTGCCCGGAGCAGCGCCGATTGGCCCTGCCCGTGTAGCCCGCCGAAACCGAGGATTTCGCCGCGGGCAACCTCAAAGCTCACATTGCCGAAGCCTCGACCTGAAAGACCGCGAACCGTGAGGGCCGCGCCGTCCTTGCCGTCGACGGCCGCAGGCGCTGAGGATTGCGAAGCCGGCATATCGCCCGCTCCGCCGACCATCAGCCGGATGACCGTCGCCGCGTCGGTTTCGGCCAAGTTGAGCGTCGCGATCGTCTCGCCGTCGCGGATGATCGTGACGCGATCGCCGATCGCCTTGATCTCGTCCATGCGGTGCGAAATGAAGATGATGCCGCGACCACGGCTTTTGAGGTCGCGCAGTATCTCGAAAAAGCGGTCCACCTGCGCCCGGTCGAGCGCCGAGGTCGGCTCATCGAAAATGAGGAGCGGTGCTTCGCTCGCAAGCGCCTTCATGATTTCGACGAGCTGCCGCTGGTCGGGCCGCAAATTGCCGACGAGTGCGTCGGCGGAAAACCCTTCGCCGGCTACGTTTTCGAACAGAAGGATGTAGCGCGCCGCGCGTTCTTTGAGCGCCGTCCGGTCGACAAAGATCCCCGATTTGACCGGCAGTGCCGCCAGCGAGATATTCTCCTCGACCGTTCGATGGGCGGCGAGGCTGAGCTCCTGATAGAAGATGCCGATTCCTTGCGCTCGCGCCGAACGCGGCCCGGTGATCGTCACCGGCGTATCGTCGATGAGGATCTTGCCGGCATCCGGCCGCACGGCTCCGGCGATGATCTTGCAGAGCGTGCTCTTGCCCGAGCCGTTCGAGCCCATGAGTACATGGACCTCGCCGGACATGACCTCGAGATCGCCGCGGCGTAACGCCAGAGTCGCGCCGTAAGCCTTGCTTACGCCGTTGAGCTTCAGTTTCGACATGGAACCTCTTCCGTCACATTTCGGCGGGATGCACGGACCGGCCGGGCCCGTGCATCGACTCCGATAGGTTAGAGCGGAATCTGGGCGGAAAGCCGCGCACCGCTCTCACTTGAAGAGGGCTTCCGCCTCTTCGATCGAAAGCGAGCTCGTATAGGAATAATAGCCGGGCTTGCCCTCGAGCTGCTTTGCCGCCTCCTCGACATTCTTGCTGTCGATGAACGGAATCGGCAGATAGAGCGCATTGCCGTACTGTCCGGCCTTGGGCGGCTCCTTCAGCGCCTTGCCCTGCAGCATCAGGACCGCGACGTTGAGCGCGCTCGCCATGACGCCCGGCGGATTGACGGTCGCGCCGGAATTCAGCTTCTCCTGGATCCAGAGGTCGATGAAGTCCTTGCGGATCTCGCCGGTCGCGGCGATCTGGTCCTTCTTGCCGGCGTCCATGATCGATTTCCAGGCACCGGCCGCCATGCCGTCCTGCACGACGACGCCGTTTATATCGGGATACGTGGCGAGGATGTTCTGCATCGCCTGCTGTCCCTGCGCCTGATCCCAATTGGCGTTGACCTCGTTGACGACCTGGATGTCCGGATGTTCCTTGAAGACCCCTCTGTAGCCGGCGACCCGCATCTCGTTTGCCGGGTGGCCCGCGACACCGTTGATCGCGACAACCTTGCCCTTGCCGCCCAGCGTTTCGGCGAGCCATTTCGCGCCCGCCGCGCCCCAGGCGGTCTGGTCGATGCCGACATAGATCGCATCCGGCGAGGAGACCTCCGCATCTGTCGCGATCACCAGAATGCCGGCCTCCTTCGCCTGCGCGAAGATCGGGTCGAAGGCGGTCGGGCTGTTCGGATTGACGATGATGGCGTTGACGCCTTCAGCGATGAAATTGCGGATATGGGCGATCTGCCCGGGCACGTCGACATTGGCGCTCTGGACGGAAACTTCGACGTCGACGCCCTTCTCCTTCCACTTCGCCGCCGCAGCCTTCGCCTCGTCGATCATCTGGGTACGCCACTCGCTGCCGACCCACCCGTTCGAAAGACCGATCTTGAAGGTCTCCGCATAAGCCGATGCCGAGATGACGATGGACGCGACTGTGCCAAGTGCAAAAGCAATGAATTTCTTCATAAGATCCTCCCAAATCTTGTGGGACTCATGAAGCCCGAAAATGTAATCGATTTCAATGGCGGCGTGGCGGGGCCAAGACGCCAAGACCGGGGATTGCCACGAACTCATCGCCGAGTTCGCGCCGAGCGCGGCGGGTCCGCTTCTGTCGCCCTGACGGATTTGACGCGGGAAGCGACATAACACCAGACCGCCGTGGTCCCGATTTTTGCGGCAACCGTTAGTCCTGTGCTGGAACCTGGCGCCTTAAATCGAGCTCGATTTAAGGACAAAGACATGCAGCAATTCAAAGTGCTACAGCGACATTGGCGCGTCCGAGTGGACAAGCGGCGCTGTCGGGCCGCCGCAGTAAGCTGACGGATCGTTTGAACGAGGATCCATGAGCGGCGGAAAGTTAATCAGTGCCAAAATGACGAAACAGGCTGCGAACAGTGGTCGCGAGAACCAGCGCCCAACGTAGCCGGGAGCAGCGGCTGCGAAAAGAAGGAATATCCATTGGCTGCTGTACAGCATTGCCTCGGCGGGATTGAAGTAGAGGTAGAATACGAACAAGCTACCAACTGCGGCCACAGCCGACAGTGTGATCGAACGGAACCGAGGATCGCGCAATGCACTGAGGATGCCGAAACAGAGTGCCAAGGCGATCATGAAATAGCCGGTCAGCCTCAATTCCGAATTGCCAAGCACGATAGCCGCCTGTGACGTATATCGGTATTGCACCATGTCGAGTGGGGATACGAAAGCGAAGACCCAGAAGTTCAGCAAGAAATCGCTGAGTACATCGGGCGATACGAAATTGGCGAAGCTCGCTAACTTATCAAGATAATTTCGTTGCCAAGCGAAGGATTCTGCAGAATCCGTGTAGATCATGGGCAGAAGGGAGAGAGCCGTCGCAATGGCAAGCGGCAACGCGAACACCACGACAAATTTCTGCCATCGCCTGTTGAGCCCCGAGGGCTTGGCCAAACCAGGGTATAGAAGTACGCAGCTTAATGCCGGCAGATTAGCCGTGCCCGGAATTGCCCCGACCATGCCAGCGAATATGGCGCAAAGCACCGGGTGCCTTTTCGAATAAGGCGCAATAACAATGAGCGCCAGCATGGCCGCAGCCATCGCGCTGAATGTGAAGCCGTAGGTTTCAACGACGCTGAAAATCGTCAAGGAACCAAACGTGGAAATTGTCGCAAGCACGATGAAAAACGCAGCGATGCATTCTAACCCAAGCAGGCGCAGGAAGAGAAAAAACGCCGATGCTCCCATCGCGACAAAAGCGGCAAGAACAGTAATGGCCGCAGTCGCAGCTGGAACGCCCATCTGGGTGAGTGGCCACCCAACAGCTGTTATAGACACGACGGCCAGCGCGTGCTTGCGGAAGCGAAATGCACCCCAGTGACCGCTCGACAGTCTCTGGAAGTAGCTGGCCACATCAGCACCAAAGATACAATTGTCTCTCTGGATTGCTTCCGAGGTGACGCCAATTCTAATCAGAAAGAAACCAAAGACGAGAGCGGCCAGCAGGCCGGCGAACACCCAGGTTCGAACCTCAACCTTTCGCAGACCGCCCGACCCGACCAGATCCTCGGCCATTGGTGCGGTCGTCAATGCGCCCATTGAACGATCCCAAAAACGACTGCTCCGCAAATGAGGCTCTTGGCGTCGGTGGCGGCAAACACAATCGGATCCTCAAGCATATTGCCGCGGTGTGCCAGCAAAACCGCGCGGCCAAGCCAGTACACCAGCATAGGAATCGCGAACCAAAGTGCCTCCGGAGTGCTGTAGAGTTCATTTTGCAATTCAAACCAAACGAACACAGCGTAGATCGTGACCGCATTAAACGCGGCCGAAGACGCGAGAGCAGCTATTACAGGGAAATCCTCGGTTCTGTAGGAGCGGTTTGAAGCTCTTTTCCGTTTGAGCTTCAGCATGGTAGCGAGCTCAGCCTGCCGCTTGATAAGGGCTAGGGCAAGGAAGAAGAACACCGAGAATGCGATCAGCCACTCGGACGGCCTGATCCCCGTTGCTTCCCCTCCAGCGCCTACCCGGATTGCGTACAGGCAGCCGAGGACGACGACATCGATCATCAGCATGCGCTTCAGATAAATCGAATAAAGGCAGGTCAACACGAAATAGAATACGAGCGTCATTTGAAAGGTAATGGCGAGCGGGAACGCGGCAACACAAGCGGCGACCAGTAGGATCGGTATCAGGAAAAGCGCGGTTGCGACGGGCAGCGCGCCACTGGCAAATGGGCGTAACCTTTTGGTCGGGTGGGCTCTGTCAGCTTGCAGGTCGAGAAGGTCGTTACAAATATAGCTGATGGAGGCGACGAGCGAAAACGCCAGAAATGCAAGTATCGACTGATACCAGTTCTCGGTAGTTGAGACTGGCGACACCATTACCGGGACAAAAACCAGCACGTTCTTCGACCACTGGCGTACTCGGATCGCGGAAATGATCGCGAGGACGTTCGGCGAGACGAGCGCGGCGCTTCGTCCGGTGTCGTGCCCTGGAGGCATCAAAGCGCCGATGTCCGCTGGCGAAGATATGAGTTCGAAATCGCTGATCGAGGAGCCAAGCTCTTGGGCTATGCTCTTGCGGACGCAATCCTGATCGTTTTGGCTAGCAGCATCCAAGGCAAAACAGCCCAAAAATATTCCGTGATAGTCGCAAACAGCTTTCACCACCGAGTTTGGAAGCGCCGAACACAAAAACAGCTTCCGCCCATTTTGACGCTCTCTTTTCAACGCGTCTAATACGTCCTGATTGTAGGCAAGTACTGACGCATCCATAGTGCTCTTTTCGGCCTTAAACTCGCCGCTTGCAATGATGCTTTTAATACGCCAAGGAAGAGAAAATATCTCTTGTCCGATGACAGCTATTGCGCGCTCATGATCAATATTGCTCTTTAAAAGAGCATGATCAAGATTGACTACCCATGGCCGAGTTAGCGCGCCTGTGTCGGAATTCTGCATGACCGAAACGTACAATCTAAGTAAAGAATAGCTTTAAGATAATCGGGAATTCTCTTGAGTCACCAACCGAGTGAAAGCCCCGTAGCGGAGGCAATTTCTCAGACACTCGCGGCAATTTTCCTTTCGCGGCGCACCTATGGCGCCATCGAAATAATCGCCGGCAATAATCGCACTATCTCGGCTTCTTGGGAATATAGAAGAATATATATAACGAACGATCCTTCTTGACGGTAGATCATCTGCAGGTGGGCGCCCTGGGTCGTCACTGGTAGTGAATGTCAACCGTTGACAACTCGCCTTTCGCCAGAGAGAATTCGCGCGTACTAAAATGACTTTTCAACAGCTCGGGTGCTTCCGAACGGAGTTGCGCATGGCGAGCCTGGATTATGGCCGGGAAGCAGCGATTGCGCGCGCCCAGCCAAACAACATACTTAAGGGATTTGCCCGTTCGGCGGGAGATTGGCTGCTGGACGCGGAACCGGAGCGCCTCGTCAGTATCGGGCGCCTCGTCACGGCTGCCTTTGCGATCCTCGCCGTCTACCTCGACCCTACCCGGCCCGTGTCGCTTCTTTATGAATGCCGCGCCATATTGAGCCTCTATATTCTGTTCTCCGTGCTGCTGGTTATCTTACCGCTGCGCAAGCCGCTGGACAGCTCGATCCACCTCCTCGTTCATGTCATCGATGCCGTGATCCTTGCCTGGCTGGCGCTTCTCACCGATGAACTCACCAGCCCCTTTTTTGCCGTGCTGCCGTTCGTTCTCCTCGCGATGACGATGCGCTGGGGCCTTAAGGGAGCGGCATTCGGTGCGCTCATTCTGCTCCTCGTTCAGTTTATTGTCGCCCTGCCCGACTTAAGTGACGGCGAGTCCGAGCTCAACGTGTTCATCATGCGATCGACCTACATCGTCTTCGCCGCCGTGATCCTTGGCTATTTCGGCGCTTACCGCGAACGTAGCCGCCGGTGCTTGGCCGAACTCGCTGAATGGCCGTTCAACGCGGTTGCCAATGACCGGCGTTCTTGGCTAGGCCTTCTGTTCAGGCACGCATCCCGCGTCCTCGGCGGTTCCCGCTTGTTCGTTCTCTGGCGCGACCAGGAAGATGACGCCGGTTGCGTCGCCTGTTGGGCCGACGGCGGTCTGAAGCTTGTCGAGGTTCAGAACGCGGATTTCTGGCGGCGCCACGATCTTCAGCAGCAACACCGCGAAGGTGACGTGGGAATCTCGTCACGGAAGGAGGCGGATTTCTCCGATCTGATCGCGGACCTGCCCGACTTCGCGGAGGCGGCACCCGAGCGCATTCAGCGCATTTCCGCAGCTTATTTTTCCACCGTTCGCTATCGGGGACGGGTTTTCGTCATCAATTCTTCCTGCCGCCCGGATGAAGGCAGTGCCTTGACGGAGATCATTGCGACGCACCTGGGCTCGGAATTGGAGCGCCTCGCGCTGATACAACAAACAACCGAAGCTGCGCGCTCGGAGGAGCGCATGCGGCTGGCTTGTGACCTGCACGACAGCGTCCTCCAAAACCTCACCGCCGCCCGGCTGAAGCTCAAGTTCGTCGGCGAGGCTGCAGATAGCGACTCGAAGCTCCAGCTTGCCGAAGTTGGAAAGCTGATCTTGGAACAGCAGCAACGTATTCGCCAATTCGTCGAGGAAAATCGGGCCGCCGATATCCCGGTGATCAATTCGCTTGAGCAGACGCTATCCGATTTCGCCGGACCGCTCGCAGACCAGTGGAACTGTCAGATCGAAATTTCGATCAGCCCACCCGAACTGGCTGCACCCAAATGGATGGTACACGAAATCAAACAGCTTATCTCGGAAGCGGCGGCAAACGCCGTGCGTCACGGGCACGCGACGCGGCTTCGCATCTCGATCAGCCAGGCCGACTGCGGCCTGCAGTTCAAACTTATTGACAACGGAACGGGAGTGCCAAGCCAAGCGAAATCGCTGCGCCCTTCATCGCTTTCAACGCGCGTCGACAGGCTGGGGGGGAACCTTACCGTTTTCCAGGCAACGCCGGGCTTCGGGATTCACATCATTATACCGAGGATGCTGGGAGCGTATTAATGTATTCCGTGGTCCTTGCCGACGACCATCCCTTGCTCCTTCGCGGGCTCCAGCAAAGCCTGCTGGCGGTATCGGATTTCAATGTGGTGGGCGCGGCCGCCAACGGACGGGACGCGCTCTCACTTATTCGCGACCTAACGCCCGATCTCGCAGTGCTCGACGTGGCGATGCCGCAGATGAGCGGCCTAGACATCCTGCGCGCGTTGAACGGCGAACGCCTTTGTCCAAAGGTTATCTTCCTGACGGCGACGATAAACGGGGTGCAGATTGCCGATGCGATAACGAGGGGGGCCTGGGGGATTTTGTTGAAGGAGTATGCGCCGGAGGCGCTGCTCGATTGCCTCCGCCAAGTTGCGAGCGGCGAGAAATGGCTGCCTGCCGAGCTCGTAGCCAAAGCGGCCGAGGCACCGCATGCCCTCGCGCGGAACAAAATCGAGCTTCTGACCGCCCGTGAGCGGGAGATAACCGCTCTCATATGCGGCGGATTGTCGAACCGAACGATCGCTCAAAAGCTGGGTGCATCCGAGGGAACCGTCGGAATTCATCTCCATAACATCTACCGCAAACTGGAGATCACCAACAGGACAACGCTCGCGGCGCTCCATATACAATATATGGCCGCGCGCGATGGGTGAAAGCCGCCGGCATTCGCGTTATTCTAGTAGTGGTTGCCAGGCCCAAGAACCGGCGCGAACAAGGGGTCGTGATAGGATCGGAACGTCGCGCAGCGCGGGTCCACGCTGTCGGAGCGGATGATGGCTTCCATGCCAACGCACTCGGCAACGGCCCAGTCGCGATCGAAACGATCACCCACCATTAGTGCGCGATCCGGCCGAATGCCGGTTGTGCGGAGTATCTTCACAAGCCCAGTTGGGTCGGGCTTCAAGCTTTGTATGTCAGCGTCGGTGGCGCTGACGACGATGTCGGCTTTCAAGCCAAGGGCGGCGAGCTTTTCTTGGGCAGGATAGTCGGAAAGGACGGCGACCAATCTGCCGGATTGTCGTAGACCATCGAAGAGCGCCGGAACGCCTGGATAGCGGCAGGCGGCAATGTGGAGAAGCGGGCGCTGATCGATCCATTCGCGGACGATTTGCTTGACTTCCTCCTCTGAGCATCGGCTGAGAACCGCCGTCTCAGAGAACTGACGGTCGATGAAGTGGGTGGGCGATGATCTCGCCAGGCCTTCCCGGCACCGACGAAAGTTCTGTATCACCTTCATGGTCCTGAAGCTGCGGGTACGCATAACGTCGCCAAGCAAACTGAGAACCATAAGCGCTCTCAGCCGCGTCTGGTTGTAGAGCGTGCCATCAAGATCAAAGACCACTAGATCGCGGCCGTCCCAAATCGATCGAGGTGCGGGTTTCATTGCGTTCTATCAACCGGAATGAAGTCCTGCTTCGAGATACCGTAGAGAAATCGGCATGTCTACGAAGGACGTGATAACGAGGTCCGCGTGTCGATCAAGGCCGCCGCGATCAATCCCTTCGACTGGAAGCTCCGCCGGGGAGCTCTGAAGCTCTTGACCGGCAGACGCTTTCCGAAAGGGATGGGCACCGATTTCGCCGGGATTGTCGAGGCGACCGGCGGCAAGGTAACGAACGTTCAGATCGGCGATGAAGTCTTCGGGTCGCTGGACTTCAAGAAATCAGGCGCCTTTGCCGAAGCGGCGCTCGTAGACGCCCGTCACCTGGCGAAGAAACCGCCGCAACTTTCGTTCAGCGAGGCCGCCTGCCTCCCCATTGCGGCGATGACTGCCTGGGTCGCCATCCTCGACAGGGCTGAGGCGCGCGCCGGATCGCGCATATTCATCAATGGCTGCAGCGGCGCCGTCGGCGCTTTCGCGGTTCAGCTTTGCGATCACCCGCGGAGCGCATGTTTCCGGCGCATGCGGACCGGCCTCAAGGGAAAGTGCAAGAGCTGCCGGCGTTGAGCCAATATTCGGCTACTCCGACAGGCAGGCATATGCGCAGGATGGAAAGTTCGACGCCATTTTCGATACGCTCGGAATGCTCGACGTCGGTCGCGGGCTTTCGATGCTCAATCCGACGGGCGTGTTCGTCGACATCAATCCCACCCCCGGCAGATTGCTCCGTGGAATGCTGTCCCGACGTTACAAGTTGGCATTCGCCACCATGGGCATCAAACATCTCGCCGCAATCGCCGAGCTTGCCGGCAGGGGGACCCTGCGTCCGACAATCGGTCTGGACGCGCCGTTCAGCGATGCCCTCTCTGTGATCAGGGATGCAGAAAACGGGCGGTGGCGTTCAGGGAAGGCGGTGCTTGCATTTTGAAAGCGCAAGCGTCCAAACCCAAGCAGGCTCAGGAGAATGCTGCCGCGCAGAACTTCGTCCAACCGAGAAGGACTGGGCGCGACTATGAGCACGGTGAGCTTCTCGACTGAGCCCAAGACGCGCTTTGTCAGCCGGCCGATGCGGTGAAGACCGCCAACTGAGCGTCGAAAGCACGCTTGTATGCGGGCCGCGCTTCGCCGCGGGCGACATAGGCGGAGAGGTTCGAATATTCCTCCAGCATACCGGATCCCTGCAACCTGCGCAGCACCGTCACCATCAGCAGGTCACCGGCGCTGAACGCACCATCGAGCCAGTCGGCATCGCCAAGGCGATTGGAAAGGCCGCCCAGCCGTTTCCGGATGCTGTCCTCGAGGAAACGCAGGCGCTGCTCGTACCAGGGCTCGTCGCGCTCGAGGATCTTGGCGAGGGCGCGGTCGAAGATCGGCGGCTCCACCGTGTCGAGCGCGGCAAACATCCATGCGATCGCGCGCGCCCGGGCATTCGCGTCGTTTGGCAGCAGACCCGCATGGCACTCGGCGATATGAAGCACGATTGCTCCCGACTCGAAGAGGGCGAGATCGCCCTCTTCATAGGTCGGAATCTGCCCGAAAGGATGAAGCGCGAGATGCGCGGGTTCCTTCATCGCCTTGAACGAAAGAAGACGAACCTCGTAAGGCTGCCCCACTTCTTCGAGCGCCCAGCGAACGCGCATGTCACGCGCCAGACCCTTGCCCCGATCCGGCGACCGTTCAAAGGCGGTAATCGTAATGGTCATTGCTGTTCTCCATAGCTTGGTCTGTCTTGAAGACGACTGGCTAAACGAGATTCCGACACCCCGTGCTCGGACAAATCCTCGCGGTCAATGACATTCATGTACGAAGGCAGCGTACGGCCGAGGTGACGACCATCCAAGGCCCGCGCTCCCGTCACTGATTTGTTTCCCGTTCCCGCCGACTCATTTCCGCCTGATATTGCCGCTCTCGTTCCGGCCAAGTGCTCTTGATGAAGGCGAGCACGGCCCGGATCTCTTCGTCGCTCATCACATTCCCGAAGCCGGGCATATCGCTTTGATACCCGCCGCCAACAACTGCTGCCGGTCCTTCCCTGGTAATTTGAAAGAGCACGCCGTCCGGATGATGCCAGGTGTGGCCGGATGCATCGTGCGGCGGGGCCGGCATGCGCCCCGAAGGCAGCGGACTTTTCCAATCCGGCTGACCTTCGAGGTTCTCGCCGTGACAGGTGACACAGCGCTCGGCATAGAGCGTCTTCCCGAGTGCGATTGTGGCGGCCGAGTCATCGCCAATCGTTTTCGATGCTGCGAGCCAAAGCAGCGCCACCGCCAGCCCCACTACCGCCGCGGCAATCCCGAGCCCTGAGAAGAGAATTGCGGTCCTGCTCATTTGCTGCCCCGGAAGAACGGCTTCCTTCAGAGCGCCACAGCCCCAACGGCGAGGACGACCACGAGCAGCCACATGTCACTCCTCCTTCTCAGGCGTCATTGCATCAATCCCTTCAGGCTCTCCCACAATCCCGGCTCCCGATGGCCGTGCGGCTTCTGCGTCCGATTCGTGAGGGCATTTACGAAAACGACTAGATTGACCGGCTCGAACGTCAAGCCATGAAAGCGGGCGCGCAGACGACCGTCCTGGTCGATCACATGGGTGACGATGCCGTGCATCTGCATGCCCTCCTCGCTCTCGGTGAATTTTAGTCCATAGGATTCGGCCGTTTTGCGAGTGCTGTCTTCCGGCTGGTCCGGCGCTGCGGTCAGGAAGACCCAGTTCACTGGATCGAGTCCGTGCGCCTGTCCGTACTCTCTGAGGATCGGACCCTTGTCGCGCTTCGGGTCTGTCGTGATGGTGACGAACTGGACCATCGCCTTCATCGGCGTCTGGTTGATCATCGTCTGCAGTTCGGCCATCCGCTCTGCATGCATCGGACAGACATCGGGGCAATGGGTGTAGACGAAATTCAGGACGACCACCTTGCCGCGGAGGTCGGAGAGGCTGACCGTGCGGCCGTCCGCATCCTGCAGCGTGAAGGCGGGCGCTTCGACATCGACCGCCTGGAAATATTTCTCCTTGTCGCGGAGATCCTGATCGACCTCCTCAAGCGAATGCGCCAGGACGGCCGTGGCGCAAGTCATCACGATGCCTATGGTTAGCAGGGCTGGATACAGGACGCGCATGTGTCACCTTTCGCCAGCGGCCGTGCCACCGCGGTCGATCGACAGCGCGACGACCTCGAACCTGTCCCCTCCCAGTGCCGCCTGCAGCCGGTCGAGTGTCGGCATCTCCTTGTGGCACGGCAGGGCCGATGCCGGTGAGCTATCGGTCTTCGATGTTTCGTTTGTTGCAACGTGGGTCATGAAGTGACCTCTTTGCCGATGTCATTCCTCTGCGTAGACCGAGGGTGCCTTGCCGTCCTTGGGGACGGTGTAGATCACGAATTTCTCCGTCTTCGTGCCGGACATGCCGGGCGATCCCATCGGCATTCCCGGCAGGGTGATGCCGGCGATCGGCGGCCTCTCGGTGAGGAGCTTGCGGACGACGTTCACAGGCACGTGGCCGTCGATCACGTAGCCGTCGATGAATGTGGTGTGGCAGCCCTGCATTCCCTCCGGCACTCCCGCCTTGCGGCTGATTTCGGCGAGGTCGTTGGTGGGCTTCACCTCGACGTTGAAGCCGTTGTCACGGAGATAGGCGGCATAGCCCTCGCAGCAGCCACATTGCGGGTTCTTGTAGAGCGTCGCCTGAAGCGGCTCGGCAACAGCCGGTCCGGCGAGGGCAGTGAAAGCGGCGAGGCTGACGAAGCGGATTGTGCGGTTCATTTCGATTCTCCTTGAGTAACTCGATCTGGTTCAGGCGACGCGCAGCACGGTCATCAGGCCGGCCATCTGGTGGTCCATGACATGGCAGTGCAGCATCCAGTCGCCGGGATTGTCGGCGACGAAGGCGGCTTCGACGACCTCCTTCGGAGCCATCAGCACCGTGTCCTGCCACTGGCGATGCGGGACGGGTTTGCCGTTGCGGCTCAGCACCCTGAGGCTGTGGCCGTGGAAATGCATCGGGTGCCACCAGGCCGTTTCGTTTCGTAGCTTGAGGACGACGCTGCGGCCACGGTGGAACGTCAGGGCAGGCTCCATGCCGGCATGGCCGTCGCCCGTCATCGACATGCCGTTGATGGCCCAGGCGGGACCGCCGCCCATGCCCATCATACCGTGCATCATTCCTGCGCCCTGCATGACACCACCGCGCACCATCATACCGCTCATCATGCCGCCCTGGAGCGTCAGACCGTGGCGATCGGCCGTGGCAAGGTCGGGCTCCGGCAAGGGGTTGCGCGGCAGGTCAAGCGAAGCGTCGAGAGGATGGGTGCGGAGCGGCGGCCGCTCCTCATAGGCGAGCTCGGTCAATCGGTAGGCGAGGCCGTCGTAGAAATCATCGATGACGGCGTAGCGCTTTCCAGGCTCGCCCTGCATGTCGAGCACGACGTCGATGCGCATGGCGGGACCGAGCAGGAGGCGACCGCCGGCCGGCTCGTGCGGATCGCAGGGCTGGCCGTCGATCGCCACCGTAACGGGACTGTGCCCCTCGAAACGCAGGGCCATGATCCGGGCGAGCGATGCGTTGACCAGGCGCAGGCGGACGCGCTCCCCGGCCCGGAAGGACTCCGCTTCTGAGGCGCGGCCGTTCAGCGTGACGGTGTTGCCGACACGGCCGGACATCGCCGCTTCCATCCGGTTGCCGAAGCGCGGCGCGATGCCGCCTTCCTCAGTCAGCCGCCAGTCGGCCAGAAACCAGAGAAGGTCGCGATCGACGGCGATCGGTTCACGTTCCTCCACGATCAGCGCTCCCGCGAGACCGCGGCCAAGCTGCTCCAGGCTGTTAGCGTGCGGGTGGTACCAGAACGTCCCCGCATCTTGCGGGGTGAATTCATAGACGAAGCTCTCCCCCGGCCTGATCGGCGGCTGCGTCAGGCCGGGCACGCCGTCCATCGCATTGGGAAGTCTGATGCCGTGCCAGTGGACCGTCGTCTCCTGGTCCAGCCGGTTCTCGACGAGGAGACGGGTGGGCTCGCCCTGGCGGAGGCGCACCAACGTACCGGGCACGGTGCCATTATAGGTCCATACATCGGTCTCCGGCCGATCCGGACCGGCAAGCCGTGCGCGGGCGGGCGCGGCGGCGATGCGGTAACGATCCGGCGACGCGGACCACACGGGCGACGGCGGCAACGCAGCCGCGAACAGAAGGCCCGCGCCGGCTTGGAGCACGCCCCGGCGTGAGACAAGGTATTGGGATTCTCTCTTCACATTCGATCCTTCCGATCATCGTAGATGAAGGAACGCGCGGCTCGCGCGTCCGCTTGCCGGCGGTCGCCTGGGCCGCGACAGCCGGAAATCAACCGATGTCGGAGGTTCGTGGTGGATCGGGATCGGGCGACAACACCATGCCGGTGAGGGGCGAATCGCGGATGGCGACCGCGGCAGGCGTCTTGCCGGTCGGTATAAACGCGACCGCCGGCAGCGGCGCAACGACGGGTGCGGCGCAGACATTGCCGCAGGCCATGGCCTTCATGCCGCCGTCGCCGGGCTGGTCAGGGCAATCCTGGCAGTCGCCATGGTCCAACGTTGCCATTTCGGACATCATCGCCATCTTGGCCGCCATGCCGCTCGCCTGGGCAACCGAAAGGCCCATCCCCGCAGCGACGAAGGTCGCGAGGAGAAAGATGACGAGATCTCTGGTCAACGAGTTCTTCATAGGACGAGACAGAATCGCGCCGAATCTTTGCGAATACAAGCTACGATATGGCTCACCGGAGGCGAGCGCCGTCAACAGTGCGTTATTCAACGCGCCTGGACGCTTCAGCGGAAGAACAGATATTTGATAAGCGCCGCAATCACCAGCACGATCACTATCGCTCCGATGATGCCCGCAAGACCCATGCCCCACATCATGCCGCTGCCCATCATATCGTTGATCATGGCCATCTCCCTTCATCTGGCCACTTCCCGGTCGCCGCCGCTGCCATGATGCAAAAAATCTCTACAGACCTCTTGACCTTGCCATTGTTGGAAGCCCCACCATAGTGCAGTCAAATGAAACAGGAGACTTCCATTGCATCATCTCAACGTATCAGACATGACCTGCGGGCACTGTGTGAGCGCGGTCGAAAAGGCCGTGAAATCAGTCGATCCGAACGCCAAGGTGGCCGTCGATCTTGAGGCACAAACCGCGTCGATCGAGTCTCAGATCGGCTCGGACGCCTTCATCGCCGCGATCGAAGCGGCTGGCTATAAGGCTTCGTTCAAGAAATCCTGTTGCAGCCACGTCGCCTGACTCCGCGCCACGATGACGAGCAGACGCCGTTGTGACAGCGATGGCGATGCCTGAGCGCATCCGGCATCCGGCTCTGGTCGGACGCCGGAACGGTTTCGATAACAGCTTCGTGCCGTGAACCCCAGTGGTCGCGAGTGTCGCGCGGCTCATCCGATGCGAACGACCGTTTCGGAGATGAATTCAAACGGGGGAATGGCAAGGTTCTCAGGTGCAGGTCCTTTGCGGACGCGACCGGCTGTATCGTAATGCGATCCGTGGCAAGGGCAGAACCAGCCGCCGAAGTCTCCCGCCTGCCCGAGCGGCACGCAGCCCAGGTGCGTGCAGACTCCGATCATGACGATCCAGTTCTCCTTCCCCTCCCCCGCAGAGCGTGCAAGATCGGTTGCGGCTTGGTCGGCGGCAAGATTGGCGTTCCGCGCCAGCGGATCCTTGAGATCGTCAAGCGCTGTCGCCTTTGCCGCGTCGATCTCCTGCTGGGTGCGGTTGCGTATGAAGACCGGCCGACCCCGCCAGTTGACGGTCAGCGACATACCTTCGACGAGCGAGGATAGGTCAACCTCGATCGAGGCCATCGCAAGCGTCGACGCGTCAGGTCGCATCTGGTCGATGAATGGCCAGGAGGCGGCCCCTACACCCACGACCCCGGCCATGGCTGTCACCAGGTAGAGAAAATCGCGTTTGGTTGGCTCGCTCGTCTCGTCCATCGCCACAGGAATAGTGCCTTCCTACGCCGTTTTGCCCTCTACAAAGACCTTGCCGTGCCAGTGCATGAGCGTGGCGACGAGTACGCCTTGAAGGGAAGCCTTGCTGCCCGGCCATTATACGTCGAGGCGCAGGGCGATGGAATGAGAGTGACTGCAGTCGGAGTTTCGGCGTGCAGCCGACTTGAAGCAGCAAACCTTCTGCCCGCAACCGACGACAAGCTGTTGCGGTAAACGCGCGGTTCCTCTTCAGACCGCCGGCACACGCCGATCTGGAGAAACTTGAAGCTCGTCGGAGACGAATTCCCACAGAGTTCCGATCGCTCCGGAGGAGAGCTCCTTGCTCTCGCCGACGAAGAGGCCGAATTCCACGAGCGGAGCGGGCGGCATTCCGTCAGCCCTGCCGAGGACCTTCATCGTGTCGTGCCGGATACTGACGTCGAGCAGCACGGCAATGCCGAGACCGGCTTCGATAGCGGATTGAATCGACGAAAGGCTGGCGCTGGTCAGCACGGTGCGCCACGGTCTCGCGATCTCGTTGAGGGCTCCGGTCATCTTGCGGTCCCAGGTGCAGGTCCCGTCGAAGGTGATCAGCGGCAACGGCTCCTGATCCGGTACGACGAAGCCGCGCGCAGCCACCCACTTCAAAGGCATGCGCCAGGTCAAGACCGGCACGGCGCTGATCTCCGCCGGGTCGCCGATGGCGACGTCGATGAGCCCGAGTGAGAGCTTCTGCGAAAGCGCCACGCTTTCGGCGACGGTCAGATCGAGCGCCACATCCGGACAGGCGGCGGCGAAACGCTGCAGCGCTTTCGGCAGCGAACCGACGGCGATGTCCTCGGTCATGCCGAAGCGGACGGGGCCGCGGGGGCCGCCATCGGACAGCGCCCGCCTGGCGCTCGCGCTCAGCCCCAATATCTTCTGGGCGTAGGGAAGAAGGACATGGCCGGCCTCGGTCAGATCCATGCCGCGCGGCCCGCGCTTCAACAGCTTTACCCCGAGATCATCCTCCAAGCGGCGCAATTGCATGCTGACGGCGGCCTGGGTCCTTGCCAGGCGGCCGGCGGCCGCGCTGACGCTGCCACATTCCGCCGTCGCGACCAAGGCGCGCAGCAATCCGATCTCCAGATCGCGCATAAGTATTCCTTATATCTTCATCACAATTATCAGCATTCCTTAATGCTACCGCTTTGCTATTCCTGATCAAGAGGAAAGGGAAAGGTTTCGAACATGACGGACATGGAGACGCCAGCAGGCGGAGCGTGGGCTGCGCCGACCAACAGCGCAGACGATCGCCGACGCGCTTATCTCGCGATCGTCTTTTGCCTCCTTTCCATGTCGAGCGTCCAATTTGGCGCCGCGCTTTCGACGCCGGTGATGCAGGAACTGGGACCGTTCGGCACCACCTGGCTTCGGCTTTGCTTCGCAGCGCTTGCACTCACGCTTCTCGTCCGCCCGCCCCTCCTCAGCTATGGCAAGCGGCAATGGTTCGCCGCCGCGGCGCTCGGCACCGCCATGGCGATGATGACGCTCTGCTTCTTCGCCGCGATCGAGCGCATCCCGCTCGGCCTTGCAGTCGCCATCGATTTTCTCGGCCCCCTGACTGTCGCGACCATTTTCGGCGGCGGCGGATGGCGCCTCCTCTGCCCGGCTGTCGCTGCCGCGGGTGTTCTCTGCCTTTCCTGGGACGGCAGCGCCTGGGTGGGGGATATGCTTGGCGTGCTCTTCGCGCTCGGCGCGGCGGCCGGCTGGGGCAGCTATATCGTTCTGATGAAACAGGCCGGGCAACAGTTCACCGGGCTCGAAGGGCTCTCCGTCTCGCTCCTTTTTGCCGCCCTTGTGGCGACGCCTTTCGGCCTGCACCAAGCAGCGCTGGGCCTATCGCCCGCGCTCGCCCTGATGACCGGGCTTCTCGCTCTCCTCGTGCCGCTGCTCCCCTATGCCCTGGAATTCGTCGCGCTCCGTTGGATGAAGGCCTCCGCCTTCGGCATCCTGATGAGCCTCGAGCCGGCCATCGGCGCCGGCGCCGGCTTCATCGTCTTGGGGCAGGCGCTGACGCCAAGCCAGATGCTCGGCGTGGCGCTGGTGATCGCCGCAAGCGCGGCCGGTACGATGTCGAGCCAAACCTGAGCTATTGAACCTAAAGGAAGAGCCGTCCGTGGCCGATGCCCTCGCAAGCGTCTCGATCCTTGCCGTCTTGCCGATGCTCAGTAGGGGGCGGACAATTGTAAGCGAGAGATCGCAACGCGCGCGGAAGCCGACACTAAGTCAACTCTTCCCTTCCTCGCCTTTGGCATGCGGCTTTCGCACGACGCAGAAAAGATTGCCGTCCGGATCCTGTAAGACCACGTAATCAGCGTGTTGCGGATAGCGCCATGGATATTGTTTCGCCCCGATCGTCAGCAAACGACGAACCTCCTCCCGCTGCCGGTCGGTATAAAGGTCCAAGTGCAGCCAGCTTCTCCTCCAGTCGCGGCGATCGCGAGCCTGAAACGAAATATTGGGCCACGGCCTTCGGGATCACAAAGGACAATCCAGCCACCGCTCGCAGGCGCTCGCGGAACATAATGCAAGGCCTCCTGCCAGAACGCGACCATCCGCTCAAACTCGTAGCAATGGATGACGATTGAGCCAATTCTGATCATATCGGTGATTCCGCTATGTCGGTCTTATTCGGGACCCCATTGTCCCGGCCCACCCCTTCTGTGATCTTCATGGTTTGCCGCCGCTCGAAAGCGTCACGATGCTAAAATACAGAGATAGTGAAGCGTAGTCGTATGAGCAGCGAACGACGCCGAGGGCTGAGATGCTCGCATTCGATTGGAACCCTGCTTCTGCTGAGCGGTTCTTGTTGTGGAAAACGCGAGCAACGAACGATGACCGAGAAAGTTCCTATTCCGCCTACGAAGGGCGATCCCAAAGCGCGGCCCGTCCGCGGTCCCGACCCTCGGGAATCGGCGCCAAAGTCCGATGAACGCAAAAATCCGCCTCGGGATACAAGAGAGGCGCCGGCGCCAAATCCGAGTGTCGAACACGCTCCTTAGCCGAAGGCACGGCACACGCTGTCGTGCGCGTAGGCACTTCCTTATGCCGAGCAGCTCGCTTCCGCGAGATCGGCCGGAACACTTCTCCCGAGCAGATGTTTGGGGCGGGAGCACGACGCGCCGCGTCATGGATCGATTGGTCTCGTCGTCGCTGCCAAAACAAAGGTAAAAATCATGGACCCGAAGAGTGAGGTAGTGCTGCGCACCGGCAACCGGATGCCAGTTCTGGGCGTCGGCACTTGGCAACTGACGAACAATACGGCTGAGACGATCGCGACGGCCTTAACGCTCGGCTATCGTATGATCGACACGTCCGGAGATTACGGGACACAGCCCGGCATCGCAGACGGGATCAAGAGGAGCGGCGTGGAACGCGCGGACTTTTACCTGGTCACGAAAGTGGAGGAAGTGGGCGACGCATATCAAGCGACGCGCAAGAATCTCGACGAATTGCAGCTGGATTATGCCGATCTCATGCTCATACACCGTCCGCCGCGAACAGGAGCGGGAGAAGATCTGTGGCGAAGCCTGATCCGGGCGAAAGAGGATGGGCTCACGAAAGACATCGGCGTCAGTAACTATTCGACGGACCTCATCGATATGTTGATAGCTGCGACGGGCGAAGTCCCGACGGTCAATCAGATCGAGTGGAGCCCCTTCGGCTACAGCGATGACATGCTGCGCTATGCGGCGGAAAACCGCATCGTCGTCCAGGCATACAGCCCCCTCACGCGCACCAAACGGCTGCGGGACGAGACACTTTCAGAGATGGCCGCAAAATACGGCAAATCGCCGGCGCAACTGCTGATTCGATGGAACCTGCAGCGCGCCACAGTCCCCATTCCCAAAGCCAACCAGCGCCTACACCTGGAAGAGAACATTGATGTGTTCGACTTCAAGATCAGCGAGGGCGACTTGGAAAGGCTCAATGGGTTGAACGAGCGTTATTCGTCGCTTGGGACGCTTCCCTATGTTTGAGAGCAAATCTCAGGATCGGAAGAATAGAGCACCAGGAGAATAATCGATGGCTGGGGCCGAGCAGGAACGCGGAACGGTCGTTCTCGAAGAGGGCGATATCTTCTTTCTGTACAGGCCGCGGGTGGAGGAAGAGCATCCCTCGAATATTGGCGACGTCCAACGGTTTGAGATGGTGCTGCGTCCGCATGGTGGCGAGAGGGTCCGGCTCCTGATCATCGGGCGAAAGCGACTGCCGGAAGTCGAGCGGCACGAACGCCACTGGGGTTTCGTAGAGGCGATCACGGGGTCGGCCAAGGACCTTGAGAAAGAGCTCCGTGAGCGACGCTATGGCACAGGCACACGCGGCAAGCGTTCGCAGCCGGCCGCTCGTCCCGCCGGGGAAGGCGTGTACGCAATCACGCTCGAGGACGGACAGATGCATCTGTCCTACGCGCTCGAGCTTCCCGAAAATCCGGGCGAGGTGCAAAAGGCCTTCAAGATCGCGCCCGAAGCGAGCTACGCGTTGTCGATCAAGAACCCGGAGAAGGGCAAACCTGCCAATGCCGGGCTGCGCGAGGACGACGAGGCCGACTATCCGGAGAAGCTGCAGGAGGAATTCAGGGGGCGGCGTTTTGCGCGGGAGGACGTTCGTCTCCTCGACTTCGAGGGGGCCGAGTTCATCTTGATCGGGGCGCGTTCGAATCCTGAGGCCGAATATGGTCTCGATCTCGGCGCAGAACATGAGGACTACGAGCACGCGGAAACCATTCGGCGCCTGCGCATGGTCAAGTCCCGCCATCCCATCAAGCCACTTTTTAAAGGGCGCTGGGCCTGAGCGGGTGAGGTCGCTGTAGCACTTTGAATCGCTGCATGTCTTTGTCCTTAAATCGAGGTCGATTTAAGGAGGCATGCAGTAGAACATCGTCGGGGGGCTGCCTCCACCACCGGTGGAGCTATCCGGCGTCCCCGAACTGCGTCTGGAGAACGCCGGCCTTGCTCTGGATTCGCAGATTGTTCTGGACATCTCTCACTCCGGAGACGGATTCGGCGATGTCCTCGGCGCGGTGCTTGACCGGCCGACTCATAACGGTGCCGGAAAGCGTGACCTCTCCGTTCTCGACCGTCACCTCGATGTCCGAGGCGTCGACATGCGGGTCGTCGGTCAGGCGGTCGCTCACATCTTCACGAATGCGCTGATCCGAGCGGGTATAATTGCGCGGCCCGCGCCCTCGATACTGGCCCTCTTCGGGGAACACTTGCCGGACATCCGAGTAGCGATGCTCCCAGTCGTAGCGGCTTCCAACGATATCGCGGTAATCGAGGGCTGCCCCGCCTGTGCCATAACCGCCGCTCGAGCTGCCGCCGTAGCGCACGCCCGTGCCGCCGTAATCGTTCCAGTATTCGTCGTCAAATGTCCGGTCCGGCATTGGGTCCGTCGGACAGGAACCCTGCGCACCCGCGCGACGCCGACCCGAATGCTCATTCAAGTAGTCGCGGCGGCCGGGATAGCGGGAGCGCTCATCGTTTCGGTAGGAGTCGCGGATTGCCATGGCCAGTCTCCTCGTCGAATCGCGAGGCAAGTCCTCGCCTGTCCCAGTGAAACGGTCGGCGAAAGTCCTTGTTCCGCGACTGCCCGGCGCGTGCCGGCTGGTTGAGCCTGGCGGCGGCAATGCGACATGGCCGCGAGTCCTTGGGGCGAGTTCGCGAAAGAGGCCTCCGATCTCGGTGGATGGGCGTAGCCGTTTTGGGAGCTACGCTGCCGGCGCGTATGCGGAACGATCACCGGCTTTGAACGTTCGGCTTGAGGCGGAATCCTGCGGGGGCGTTGTCGTTTGCGGGAGAAAGCTCGGCCCGACATTCCGCCGATGAACATGGGGAGCTTGGAGATGGCAAAGACGCCGAACTCCGCGGCAGCGACGAAGGCGACGACTCGGGCTCACACGGCGGAGGCGACCACAACCGGAAAGCCGATTGTCGGCGGATCGAGTTCGCCCAACCGACGAGCGGCGGGCTCCGATCGCCCCGTCTACCTGGTGGACGGTGCGCGGACGCCTTTTCTCCGCGCCCGCAACAAGCCGGGGCCGTTCACGCCGGTTGATCTTGCGGTGCAATGTGGACGCCCGCTGCTCATGCGCCTGCCTTTCTCTCCGGACGAATTCGACGCCGTCATTCTCGGCTGCGTCAACGTTATCGCCGACGAGATGAACCCGGCGCGCGTCGCGGCGCTCAGGCTCTGCATGGGTACGGCGATCACGGCCTTTACCGTCCAGATCAACTGCGGCTCGGGCATGCAGTCGATCGATACCGCCTTCCGGATGATCGAAACTGGCAAGGCCGAACTCATACTGGCGGGCGGCGCGGAGGCGCTGTCTCATGCGCCGCTGGTGCTTCGCCGGGAAGCGGCCGCATGGTTCGGCAACTTCGCAGCGGCGAAGTCCCCTTGGGAAAAGACCACCGCGCTGGCTCTCTTTCGGCCGGAGATGGCGAAGCCTGTCGTGGGCCTCGAACGTGGGCTCACCGATCCGATCACCGAACTCAATATGGGCCAGACGGCGGAGGTAATCGGCCACCTCTTCGGCATCACGCGCGAAGCCGCCGACGCCTACGCCCTGGAAAGCCATCAACGTCTGGCACACGCGCAAAACAACGGCTTGCTCGACGGCGAGGTCATCCCGGCGATCTCCCGCGGCGGCATGCTCTACGACCATGATGACGGCGTGCGGCCGGACACGTCGATGGACAAGCTCGCGAAATTGGACCCGGTCTTTGAAAAACCTTACGGCAATCTCACCGCCGGCAATTCCTCCCAGATCACGGACGGCGCGTGCTGGGTCGTCCTCGCATCGGAAGAGGCGATGAGAAAGCACGAGCTCACGCCGCTCGCCCGCATAATCGACAGCGAATGGTCGGCGCTCGATCCCTCGATCATGGGGCTTGCCCCGACCTTGTGTTCGACTGAACTCATGAAACGCAGAAGGCTTTCCCGCGAAGACATCGATCTCTGGGAACTCAACGAAGCCTTCGCCGCGCAGGTGCTCGCCTGTCTTGCCGCATGGCAGGATGAGGAATATTGCCGCGACGTGCTCGGTCTCGATGGCGTCTTCGGGGGCATCGAACGCGATCGGCTCAATGTGGATGGAGGGGCGATCAGTCTCGGGCATCCGGTCGGCACGAGCGGCAACCGCCTCGTGCTTCACCTCGTCAAAGCCATGCGGCGGCTTGGGCTTAGGCGCGGCATCGCCACCGAGTGTATCGGCGGCGGGCAAGGCGGCGCCATGCTCCTGGAGGTCGCATGATGTCACCAGCACGACCCTCCGCCTGGAATACGCTCGCCCCCCGCGACGTAGAGCTCGGTCCGGGGAACGCCCCGAAGGTTTTCACGCACTGGCGGCTGACCAGAGGACCGGACGACATCGCCTGGCTTCTGCTCGACCGGGCCAACGAAAGCACAAACACGCTTTCGGAACCAGTTCTCGCCGAACTCGAGAAGGTGCTTTTCGATATTGAAGGCATGGGCGCCAAGGGCCTTGTCATCCGATCGGCCAAGAAAGGCGGCTTTATCGCGGGCGCGGACATCCGCGACTTCAAAGGCGTGACTGATGCGCGCGAGGTAGAGAGGCGGATCAGGCGGGCGCATGAGATCGTCGACCGGTTGGCGGTGCTCCGAATGCCCACCGTCGCGGTGATTCACGGTTATTGCCTCGGCGGTGGGCTCGAACTCGCGCTCGCCTGCAAATACCGCATCGCTCTGAGCAATGCAAAGCTGGGCTTCCCCGAAATCATGCTCGGCCTGCATCCGGGCCTTGGCGGGACGTTCCGGCTGACCGCACTGATCGACCCTGTCCAGGCGATGACGATGATGCTGACGGGAAAGACCGCGCACGCAAAGCGGGCGAAGGCGCTCGGTCTCGTAGACGCCGTCATCGAGGAACGCCACGTCGAAAACGCCGTGCGCGCGGCCGTTGCCGGCGAGATGAAGACGAACCGCGGCAGCTTGAAATCGGGGGTGCTCGGTCTCTCGCCGGCACGCCGGTTCGCCGCCCGCCGGATGCGGACCGAGGCGGAGAAACGCGCACCGAGCCGATACTATCCGGCGCCCTACCGCCTCATCGATCTTTGGCAGGAACACGGCGGCAACGTCAAAGCAATGCAGGGAGCCGAGATCACCTCGTTCTCGGAACTGCTTGTCGGCGAGACCGCGCAGAACCTCATCCGTGTCTTCTTCCTGCGCGAAAAGCTGAAGGACTCCGCCAAGGGCGAAAGCGGCATCCGGAATGTCCATGTCGTCGGGGCAGGCACGATGGGCGGCGACATCGCCGCCTGGTGCGCCGCGCGCGGCTTGCGCGTCACGCTTGCCGACCTCGACCGTAACGCCGTCGCCAAAGCCGTTGGCCGCGCCGCGGAGTTTTATGACAAGAAGCTTCATTCGAGCATCGAGCGACGCGACGCGCTTGACCGCCTGATCCCCGATTTCGAGGGCGCAGGCGTCACCAAGGCCGATCTCGTCATCGAGGCGGTCGTGGAAAAGGCGGACGTGAAGCGCAAGGTGTTTGACGCGATCGCGCCCAAAATGAAGAAGGACGCCATTCTCGCCACCAATACATCGAGCATTCCGCTCGAGGAGCTGCGCGAGGGTTTGGCGTTTCCGGATCGGCTGGTCGGCCTGCATTTCTTCAATCCCGTCGCCAAAATGGAGTTGGTCGAGGTTATCGCTCACGACCAGGCGAACAAGGCGATGCTCGACAGGGCGCACGCCTTCTGCGGCGCGATAGACAGGTTGCCCGCCGCCGTGAAGAGCGCGCCCGGCTTCCTCGTCAACCGTGCACTGACGCCGTATCTGGCCGAGGCCTTCGTAATGCTCGATGAGGGAACGCCCAAGGAGACCATCGACCGGGCGGCGGAGGATTTCGGCATGCCGATGGGACCGATCGAGCTCGCAGACCGCGTCGGGCTCGACATTGGCCTGGAGGTCGTCCGAATGCTCAAGGATACACTCGACGACCCCATTCCGGAGATTCCGGGCTGGCTGGAAAAGAAGGTTGAAAGCGGTGAGACCGGCCGTAAGGCCGGCAAGGGGCTTTATGAATACGACGACAAGGGCAAACCGAAAAAGCGGTCCGACGCGCCGGCGCCCGGCCCGGAGATGGCGGACCGCCTCCTCCTGCCCATGCTCAACACCTGCCTGCGCTGCCTGGGCGAGGGTATCGTCGAAGACGAGGATACGCTCGACGGCGCGATCATCTTTGCGACCGGTTTCGCACCGTTCCGCGGTGGGCCGATGCATTATGCGCGCAGCCGCGGCGGGGCGGATATCCTGGCGACGTTGAAGCGTCTCGAACAGCAGTACGGGCCTCGGTTTACTCCCGATAAGGGCTGGGAGGATTTTAGCGGAGAAACGTGACGGGCAAGCCGGACCAGCATAAACAGGCCGAAAGCGTCGCCGACCGCATCATAGAGCGTCTTGGCGGGCGCATCGTGCTTGCGCTTCCGCTCGGGCTCGGCAAGGCCAATCTCGTCGCCAATGCGCTGTTCGAGCGGGCGGCCCGCGACAGGACGATCGATCTCGAAATATTCACCGCACTGACGCTGGAAAAGCCCTCCTGGTCAAGCGACATGGAACGCCGCTTCGTCGAACCTCTGGCCGAGCGGCTGTATTCGGGATACCTGGGTCTCACATACGCCAAAGCGCTGCGCGAAGGGTCGCTGCCGGAAAATATCCGCGTCAGCGAGTTCTTTTTCGTCGCCGGACACTGGCTCACGATCGAGATCGCGCAGCAGCGGTATATCTCGGCCAATTACACGCATGTCGGCCGCTACCTGCTCGACCGCGGCATCAACGTGATCGCGCAACTTGTGACAAAGCGCGGCGATGGCGTGGACGCCGAATACAGCCTGTCCTGCAATACAGATGTGACGCTCGACGTTCTGCCGGCGCTGAGGGCCCGGCGCGATCCTTTCCTTCTTGTGGGCGAAGTCAGCTCTCGATTGCCTTTCATGCCCGACGAGGCGGTGCTGCCGGCCGGCGAATTCGATCTCATTCTCGACGGGCCCGATCGCGACCGGCCGCTCTTCGTCGTACCGAGGGAGCCGGTGTCGCTGGCCGATCACGCCATCGGCATTCATGCGGCAAGCCTGGTGAAGGATGGCGGGACGCTGCAGATCGGCATCGGTTCCTTGGGCGACGCACTGACGGCAGGTCTCATCCTGCGGCAGCGGCGGCCCGAGCTTTTCGCCGGCGCGCTGCATCGCCTTGCTCCGCACAGCGACACCGTAAAACAGGAGACGGGCGCCTTCGAGGACGGCCTCTACGCCGCCAGCGAGATGTTCGTCGACGGTTTCATGGATCTCTACCGGGAAGGCATCCTCATGCGCCGCGCCTCTGACGGGGCGATCCTCCATTCCGGCTTCTTCGTTGGCAGCAACGCGTTCCACCGATTTCTCCGCGATTTGCCGGAGGAGGAGCGCGCGCTTTTCCAGATGCGGGGCATTTCTTTCGTCAACGAGCTTTACGGCGATGAGGAGAGGAAGCGCGCGGACGGGTGAACGCGCGTTTCGTCAACAATGCGATGATGGTGACGCTCATGGGAGCAACCGTGTCCGACGCGCTTGCGGACGGCCGCGTCGTCTCCGGTGTCGGCGGGCAGTACAATCTCGTCGCCCAGGCCTTCGCCCTCGAAGGTGCGCGCTCCATCATCACGCTCAATGCGGCCCACTGCGAATACGGCCGACGCGAATCGCGCCTCGTCTGGTCCTACGGCAACACGACTCTGCCGCGGCACCTGCGCGACATGGTCGTGACCGAATACGGCGTTGCCGATCTGCGCGGCAAATCCGACCGCGACTGCATCGCCGCCATGCTGGCAGTCGCAGATTCGGCTTTTCAGGGCGAACTGCTCGACGCGGCCAAATCCGCCGGCAAGATCGAGAAGGATTTTACCGTTCCGGCTGCCTTCCGCCGCAATAGACCACAATCCATAGCGGAAGCGCTTCTCCCGCTGCGCAAGGAAGGCTGGTGCGCCCCGTTTCCATTCGACACGGATTTCACCGACGAGGAACAGCGCCTGGTTCCGGCGCTGCGGCATCTGAAGCATAAAACTGCATCGCGGCGATCGCTGGCTCACGCGGTCCTTGCGTCGCTCGCCGCAGGCCGGCCCGACCAGGCGGAGCGCGCCGCGCTTGAAAGGATGCGTCTTGCTGCCCCAGCGAACCTGCGCGAAAGGCTCTATGCAAAAATGCTTCTATGGGCGCTCAGACGCAGCCAATGGCTCTAATGGTAGGCGGCAGATTCAGCCGCCGCCCCTCTACCTCGAGGCCTCAGCGCGCCCGGTCGCGCTTGCGGCGGTCGTCTTCTTTTCTCGATGCTGCGCGGCAATCGGCGAGATCTCGTTCATGGGAAACGCGTCGACGGCGATCACGCCGTCCACCGCCACCTTGGCGTCGGCAATTTGCTCGAATTCCGCCGCGCTGATGACGCCCTTGTCGCGCGCCTCTTGCGGATCATGGAGGTGCTTGTCGCGCATCTTCTTTTCGATGGGCGCCGCCGCGGTGACCAGCCTGAAAGCACGCTCAAGATCTTTGAGCGGATGCTGCGCGTGTCCTTCGCCCAGATAGATGTCCGGCGTCAGTCGGTCGCGCTGGGGCGAGTCCTTCATCAGCGTCTCGGCCACGGCGCCTGTGAGTTCGTCGGACGGCGCCGGGGCAGAAATGCCCAATGGAAAGGCGGCCAGCCTGACAAGGATCGCCGCCCAGCGCGCCGGCAAATTGTCGAGCACGCCGGCAAAGGCGGCCGCGATGCGGCCCTGACCCTGGCGCATCACATAGTCGACGATCGGCCGGTCTTCGTCATGCCGCCCCTCTGCCTCGAAACGCTTCAAAGCGGCGCCGAGCAGATAAAGTTCCGAAAGTATGTCGCCCAGTCTGGCTGAGATCATTTCTTTGCGCTTGAGCCGGCCGCCCAAGGTCAGCAGCGAGAGATCGGCAATCAGCGCGAAGGCCGCGGCATACCGCGAGAGCTGTTTCCAGTAGCCGGGCATCGCCGCCCGGCGCGGCGCCGGCCCGATGCGGCCGCCCGACCAGCCGCGCACGAAGGCTCGCCAAAGCGCGGCGAATGCATGCCCGACATGGCGCCAGACCACCTTGTCGAACGCATCCAGACCTTTCGCTTCGTCCTCATCCGATAGAGCCAGTATTTCCTTCAGCATATGGGGATGCGAGCGCACTGCGCCCTGACCGAAGATCATCAGATTGCGCGTGAGGATATTCGCGCCCTCGACCGTGATGCCGATCGGCGCCGACCTGAATTGGCTGCCGAGATAATTCCTCGGGCCGTCGATGATCGCCTTGCCGCCGTGGATGTCCATCGCTTTGCCAACGGAATCGCGCATCCGCTCGGTGGCATGGAATTTCATAATGGCCGAGATCACCGACGGCCTGTGTCCCTCGTCGAGAGCGGCGATGGTGAGCCGCCTTGCGGCGTCGATCTGGTAGATATTCGCGACGATGTCGGCAAGCGGCCGCCGGATGCCTTCGAACAGGCCGATCGGCACGTCGAACTGGGTCCTGATCCGCGCATAGGCGCCGGTGGCGCGCGCGCATATGGCCGCCGCCGCCGCCGATTGCGCCGGCAGCGAAATGCCGCGACCGGCCGCGAGTGCCGTCATCAGCATCTTCCAACCCTTTCCTATTTGCTCCTCGCCGCCCAGGACAAGGTCGAGCGGCAAAAACACATCCTTGCCGTGAAGCGGGCCGTTCTGGAAATGGGTCAATTGCGGAATGTGCCGCTCGCCATGCGTGACGCCGGGCGTCGACGTCGGCAGCAACGCGACCGTGATGCCGAGCGCCTTGCCGCGACCGAGATGATTTTCCGGGTCGTACATCTTGAAGGCGAGGCCCGCCACTGTAGCGACCGGGCCAAGGGTGATGTAGCGCTTGTGGAAGTTGAGCCTGACGCCAAGAACCTTTTCGCCCTCCCAGGCGCCGTACTCGACGACGCCGGTGTCGGTCATCGCCGCCGCATCTGAGCCGGCCTCCGGCGAGGTCAGGGCGAAGCAGGGAATCTCGCGCCCGTCGGCGAGCCGGGGCAGCCAATAATCGCGCTGCTCGTCAGTCCCGAAATGCATCAGCAATTCACTGGGGCCGAGCGAGTTCGGCACCATTACCGTCACGCCGGCCACGACGCTGCAGGAGGAGACAGTGCGGACGACCTCCGAATGCGCGGTGTTTGAAAAGCCGAGGCCGCCGTATTTCTTCGGGATGATCATACCGAAGAATTTCTTCTTGCGCAGGAAGTCCCAGACCTCACGCGGTAGGTCGCGATCCTCCCAGTTGATCTTCCAATCGTCGACCATGGCGCAGAGTTCGCGCACCGGCCCGTCCATGAAGGACTGCTCTTCCGCGGACAGCTTCGCGGGCGGCATGGCGAGAAGCCTGTTCCAATCCGGATTGCCGGTGAAGAGCTCGCGGTCCCACCAAACCGTGCCCGCCTCGATCGCGTCCCGCTCGGTCTCGGAGATCGGCGGCATGACGCGCGCGGCCCATTTGAAGAGCGGCTTGGTGATCGTGTCACGTCGGAGAATGCGCAGGCTCATGGGAAAAACGCCTCCCGTTCCTTAAACCCATCATACCCCATAGAGACTGAAATCCCCTGCGATCGGTTCCAGCAAGCGCTGTCGAAAGCTAAGGCGAGGAATTGGAGCGGCAGATTCGCGAACTCGAAGGCCGGGCCGGCCTTCGTCGACGCTATGCCAATCATATTAACGCTAAAAAGAAATAGAATTATTTTGTTTTTAATTTGTACGTATATTCAAGTAGTATTAAAAAGCAAAACGGACTTTATTATTACCACTGGTGAACTATAATCTTGCCTCCACCTTGAGGCGCGTTTCATGGCGAAGATTATTGGCACTGGTGCGGACGATACCCTGAACGGTACGGACGAGGGCGACCGTATCTGGAGTCTTGGCGGCAATGATGTCGTGGATGGCGGCGCGGGCGACGATCTTGTCGATGGCGGCGCGGGCGACGACGTGCTGACGAGTTCGAGCGGTTTCGACGAGCTCACCGGCGGCGACGGCAATGATCGGCTGATATTCAACGGTGTCGGCGGCGCCGCACGGGGCGGAACGGGCGTCGACACGCTTGTCGGCGATTACACCGGAACGTCCGATCCGTTTCTGTTCAATGGGATGGGTGGTCACGCAGCGTTCGGCGATCTGTCCGTAGAAGGGAACCATCTTTATTTCATCGATATCGAGCGGCTCAATCTCGCGACCGGTGGTGGCGACGACAGGATCATTGCCACCGAGTTCAGCCTGATCAACGTGCGCACCGGCGCCGGTGATGACCGCGTCGAAGGCGGCAACGGCGATGATCAGATTTTTGCTGGCGACGGCAGGGATGGGTTGTTTGGTGGCGGCGGCGACGATTTCATTCGCGGCGGCCTGGGCGACGACGACATCAACGGCGGCAACGACAGCGACGAGCTTCTGGGCGAGGATGGCAATGACAGGCTTGCCGGCGGACGCGGCAACGACCGCCTCGATGGCGGCGACGGCGATGACCGCTTGAACGGCGGCGACGGTAATGATCAGCTGGCCGGAGGCGAGGGAGAGGATACGCTTGTCGGCGGTGCCGGGGATGACTACCTGAGCAATTACATGAGCGACGGAGACATACTGCTCGGTGGGGACGGCAACGATACTTTGTCGGCGGGCGCGGAAGACATGGCCTACAGTGGACCGTGGGTTCAGCTCTATGGCGGCGCCGGCGACGACCGCTTTCATCTCTATTCGGAAGGCTCCATTGGCACACTGGACGGCGGCGAGGGATTTGACCGAGCGGACATCGACTTCGATGATGTTTCCGCCGGCTTCGTTTTCGATGCGTCACGCTATGAGTCGATCGAAGAGTTCGACATCAGTGTCAGATCGGCCTTTCGAGGAGTCCAACTTTATGGGGGAGACGGCAATGATTCTCTCATCAGTTATGACACCTACAGGGAAGGTCCGAGCGGCAACGACGCTCTGAACGGGCGCGGCGGCAATGACGTTCTCTTTGGCGGCAGCGGAGCCGATAGTCTGATCGGGGGAGATGGCGACGACACGCTTAGGGGCGAATCTGGTTCTGACAGGCTCCTTGGCGGTGCCGGTTCCGACCTGCTGACAGCCGGAGCAGGAGCAGCAGACACCTTCATTTGGGACCAAGCCTCCGTCCGCAACGGCGGCAACATCGATCGCGTCACGGATTTCGACACGGAAGGTGGCGACGTGCTCCTCTTTCGCGGGCTCGGCGATGCCGGATTCCACGATTTCGAAAGCTTCCTCGCGGCGTCCCGTGACACCCCCGAAGGCGTTTACGTCAGCTTCGACGGCGACTCCAACGGCATATTGATCCAGGGTGCCGTGCTCGCCAATCTTTCAGGAGACGACGTCGCGTTCGCATGACCCGCACGGACGCCCGCCAGCTTATCGGCATCGCTTGACCCGCTCGTCGACGACGGTTTCATCGGCAAAGCCGCCCCGTCAGGTTTCCGCAGAGTGCCGGTGCTCACTCCGGCAGTCCCGCCAATCGCAGGCCATCGGCGAACCGCGCGAGATCTTCCGGGCGATGGATCGGAAGCCAGTCCTTGAGGTGGGAGATGCGCAGGGATGGATCGAGTACCCGCAGTCGCTGCATCGCCTGACGCGCTTCGTCGATGCGCCCGGCAAGGGCGTAGCTCGCCGCCAGCAGGGCGACCGCGACGAGGAGGCTCGGAAGGTTCCCCAGCGCCTTTTCCGCCCAGCCCGACGCAGTATCGAAGCGCCCGGCGAAGAAATGTGCCAGCGCCATCCCGACCTGCATTCGGAACATTTCCGGATCCACCGGGCTCAGGCGAACGGCATGCGCCAGGTGCCCGACGGCGGCGTCCGCCTCCCCGCGAAGCGCACGCAGGGCGCCGCCGAGGAACCAGGCGGTGGCGAGGTTCGGGTTGAGCAACACCGCCCTGTCGATGAGCGCGATGCCGCCGTCGAGGTCGCCGGCGAGATGGGCGAACGCATGCCCACCTCTCGTCAAGGCGACCGCATCGTCCCGGCCGAGTTCCACCGCCAACCGCGCCAACCGCACGCCCTCGGCGATTTCGTCGGCCCGGTCGGTCATCCAGCCGTTCAGCTTGCGCCAGAAATAGCACCAGGCCGCCATGCCGTAGGCCGATGCAAATTCCGGATCAAGTTCGGTGGCTTTATAGAATAACGGCAGCGCAGCCTGGATGGCTTCCCTGGTACCGTTGTGCAGCTTCGCCATGCCGCGCAGGTAGTAGTCGTAGGCGTCCAGGCTCTCCGTCGGCTTGCGCCTGGCGCGCTCGATCTCCGCCCGTTCGAGCTGCGGTGAAATCGCGCCGACGACGCTTTCGGCCATCCGGTCCTGCAGCTCGAAGATGTCGTCGAGCGTGCCCTCGAAGCGCTCGGCCCAGAGATGCGCTCCGGTCGTTGCGTCGATGAGCTGCCCCGTGATCCGTACCTTGTTCCCGGACTTGCGTAGGCTGCCTTCGAGTACATAGCGCACGCCAAGCTCGCGGCCCACTTCCTTCCCATCCACCGCCCTGCCCTTGTAGGTAAAGCTCGAATTGCGCGCGATGACGAACAGCCAGCGGATGCGCGAAAGGGCGGTGATGATATCCTCGACTACGCCGTCGGCGAAATACTCCTGCTCCGGATCGCCGCTGAGATTCTGGAACGGCAGGACGGTAATGGAGGGTTTGTCCGGAAGGACGAGGGCGGACGCTGGCATTTCCTTCGGCTCGATGAGCACGTGCTCACCGACGCCCGGCCCGTCGGCCTGTTGCGCTCGCCCGATCTCGCCAAAGCTGATCTCGCCGACGAAGCGGAAGCCCTTACGCGCGACCGTCCGGACCAGGCGCTGTTCCTCGCCGCTGTCGCAGATCGCCTTGCGAACCGCATTGATGTGGCTGGTAATGGTCGATTCCGACACGATCCTGCCGCCCCACACCGCCTGAAGCAGCTCGTCCTTGCTGACGACACGGTCGCTGTTCCTGACGAGATGCAGCAGCAGATCGAAGACCTGCGGCCCGATGGCCACGACTTGCCCGCTGAGCGTCAGTTCCCGGCGCTCCGGATCGAGTACGTAGTCTCCAAACGTGAATTGCAAGATCGGCATCCCCTGGCCGAGCGCCGTCGGCTCCGAATAGTACCTGACATTCATACCACGGCAGCGCGTCACTGGCTGCATCGTCGGCGGCAAGGGATGCCGGTCGAAACAAGTGTTCGTTTGGACGAAAAACCAAGCTTCCCTGAAGGGCAATTCAAGCCCGTCTGAGGGACTTCCTTCGAATGCGCAGGCACTCTCCATCCACATCGACGGCAATGGTTGCGGTCGAGAGAAGTGGAGAGAAGCCCATGAAGATCGTCGTCATCGGAGGCACCGGCCTCATCGGATCGAAGCTTGTGAAGAACCTCCGCGAGCGCGGCCATGACGTGCTCGCAGCCGCCCCCAACACGGGCGTGAACACCATTACCCGCGAAGGACTGGCCGAAGCGATGGATGGAGCTCAGATCGTTGTCGACGTGGCGAACGCGCCGGTTTGGGAAGACAAGGCCGTCCTCGAGTTCTTCGAGACGTCGGGCCGCAACCTGCTGGCTGCGGAAGCGGCCGCCGGCGTCCGCCACCATGTTGCCCTGTCGATCGTCGGTAGCGAAAGGCTTCCCGATAACGGCTATTTCCGGGCGAAGGTCGCGCAGGAAAACCTCATCAAGGCGTCCGGCATTCCCTACACCATCCTGCGTGCTACGCAGTTCTTCGAATTCGTCGGCGGCATCGCGCAGGCGGGGACGGTCGACGACGAGATTCGCCTGTCCCCGGCACTGTTCCAGCCGATCGCCTCGGACGACGTGGCGGCGGCGCTCGCCGATGTCGCGGTCGCGCCGCCAGTCAACGGCACCGTCGAAGTCGCCGGCCCTGAGGCGATCCCGCTCGACGAAGTGGTCAGGCGCTACCTGCGCGCAACTAAGGACCCGCGCAAGGTCGTGCCGGATGTCCACGCGCGCTACTTCGGCTCCGTTCTCGACGATCAATCGCTGACCCCCGGCGGCAACGCACGCATCGGCGCGATCCGGTTCGAAGACTGGCTCGGCCAGTCGACGGCCCAAGCGGGGCGCTGAGGCTCCCACGGATTAATCAGGCCTGGCCTATGGACAATCAGGAAAGCGTCGACCCGGCACCGGGTCCCGCCTTCACGACAGATACTCTCGAAGGAGACTTGCCATGTTTAGACGATTTCTCACGGCCGCTGCCTTCGCAGCCCTCTCGATAACCGCAGCTTCGGCTGGCGACCGGCCCGCGGGCAAGGTGACGGTCGTATTCGACCACCCCCTTCCGAACGTCCCCGGCAAGAGCATGAAGGGCGTGCTGGTGGAATACGGGCCGGGTGCAGGATCGCCCGCCCACACGCACCCCAAGTCGGCCTTCATCTATGCCACGGTGCTCGAGGGCGCGATCCGCAGCAGCGTCAACGGTTCGCCGGAAAAGGTCTATCGCGTCGGCGAAAACTTCTACGAAGATCCAGGCTCCCATCATGAGGTAAGCGCAAATGCCAGCGACACGGAGCCTGCGCGGCTGCTGGCTGTGTTTGTCGTCGACACCGACGAAAAGGAACTGACGACGCCCATCGGCGAATGAACGCACGCGCTTCAATCGGCAGCCCTGGCGCATCGACGCGAAAATCGGAACCGATTTTCGGAAAGCACGATGCTTAGATTCAAAGACTTACAGCGTCCTTTGTGCTCCTGAAGGACGCACGGCGCTGTAGGGAGGCCAGGGCTGCTTCCCGGCCAGCGGCATTCAAGAGGAATCGAGAAAATGGACTCGCTCGAGGACAAGGTCGCCTTCGTCACAGGCGGAAACTCCGCCATCGGTGTCGCCGTGACGCAACCGAAAAAGAGAAAGATGATCGGCTTGGCTCTGTGCCTCGGCGCCGTGGCAGCCGTGGCTGGCGGCTGGGCCTGGGCTCGTCCGAGCGGCGTCGCGTCGACCGACAACGCCTATGTCCGCGGCGATGTTACCTCCCTCGCCCCAAAGGTTGCCGGCTATATCACGGCCGTGGAGATCGAGGACAATCAGACCATCCGTGCGGGTGACGTCCTGTTCCGGATCGACGACAGGGACTACCGCGCACGGCTTCAGCAAGCCGTGGCCAATGTCGAGGCTGCCCAGGCGCGCCTCATCAATGTCCATGCGGAGACCGAGCTTCAGCATGCTCTCATTCGGCAGGCCGACGCCCAGAGACGTTCGGCCGTGGCTGAGCTCAATCTGGCCACCAAGGACCACGAGCGCCGGCGCGAACTCATCCGCAGCAACACCATCAGCCAGGCCCATGTCGATGAAAGCGACGCGGCGCGATCGAGAGCCGAGGCGAGCGTGTCGGCCGCCTCCGCGACGGTCGAGGCCCAGCGGCAACGCCTCGCCGTCCTTGCCTCCCAGCGTGAAGCGGCTGTCGCTGCCGTGGCCCAGGCGGAAGCCGCGCGCGATCTCGCGCAAATCGATCTCGACAGCACCGTGGTACGCGCACCTGTCGGCGGCGTTATCGGCAACCGCCAGGTCCGCATCGGCCGGTTTGTGACACCAGGCGCCTCCTTGCTCGATATCGTTCCGGTCAAGAACGTGTGGGTCGTGGCCAACTTCAAGGAAACCCAGCTTGAGCAGATTGAGCCCGGCCAGCGCGTCCGCATCAGCGTCGACGGATATCCGAAGGCGGCGATCGAAGGCGTTGTCGACAGTTTTGCGCCCGGCAGTGGGTCTGCCTTCAGCTTGCTGCCCACGGACAATGCAACAGGGAACTTCGTTCGCGTCGTCCAGCGCGTTCCCGTCAAAATCCGCTTTGCCAGCAATCCGTTGACGGGGCGCCTCGTGCCCGGCCTGTCCGCGCGTGTCGAGATCGATGTGGGGAGCGGCTCATGACCACGGCCTTCACCACATCGCCGAGCCGCGACGGATCGACGACCGGCGTCCTTCTTGTCACGGGTATCCTGCTTGCCACGCTGACGGAGGCGATCGCCAGCACCGTACTGTCGCTCGGACGCGGCGACATCATCGGCGACACATACGCAACGCCCGATGAGTTCGCCTGGCTCGATGTCGGATACACCGCTCTCAAGCTTATCGGATTCATGGCCGGCCCTTGGCTGATGAACCGTCACAATCCGCTGAGCCTGATCATTGGCTCAACGCTTGCGATGGGCATGGCGTGCGGCATTGCCGCCACCACCGCTCGGCTGGACCTGCTGGTCGCGCTTCGAATTATTCAGGGGTTCTCCGGTGGCACCCTGCTGGTCGCGGGCCAGGCGCTCATTTTCCTCACCTATCCGCGATCCCGCCAACCGCTGCTGCAAGCCCTGTTCGCAATGGGATCCGTTGTCGCTCCCGCGACGATCGCGCCAGCCCTTCAGGGGTGGTTGCTCGACAGCCAGTCCTGGACATGGATCTTCTTCAGCGTCGTTCCGATGGCGCTCACCGCTGTTGGACTGCTGCTGATCGCCGACGCGCCGATGCCCCTTAAGGCCGCGCCCCGTCCGTTCGATTGGATCGGTTTCTCGCTGATCTCCATCACGCTTTTCTGCTTCACCTACGTCTTCAGCCAAGGCAGCCGATGGGACTGGTTCGACGAACCGTGCATCCTGTGGCTGACGGTGATCGGCGCGGCCACTCTCATGGCATTTCTCGGCCAGCAGGTGTTGGCGAAAGGCCAGGGCCTCATCGACTTCACCCTGTTCAAATCGGAGGATTTCTCCTTCGCCTTCGTCGTCAGTTTCGTCGCCGGCGCCGCCTTGTTCGGCAGCGCTTTCCTCATTCCCTCCTTTGCCGTGTCCGTCCTTGCCTTCACACCGACCGATGCCGGCCTGCTCCTGTTGCCGAGCGGCGCGCTGTTCATCGGCTCGCTGTCGATTGCCGCCTTTCTCATGCAGGTGCGCCACGTTCCTCCGGTCGCGACGGTTCCGTTTGGCATCCTGATGATCATGGTTGCGATGTGGATGCTCTCCGGCTCGACCAGGGAGAGCGGCGCGGACGACATGATGGCGGCGATCCTGCTGCGCGGCTTCGGCCTTGGCTTCCTGTTTCTATCGATCACTTTGATCGCTTTCGGCAAGCTCGACGGCCGAAATCTCGCGTCCGGAATCGGCCTCTTCAATACGGGTCGCCAGCTTGGTGGTCTGATCGGGGTCGCCGCACTCCAGACGCTGATCGACCATAACGTCGCCGCCAATGTCGCGGTCCTCGGCGCCAACATCACCGCGGGAAGGCCCGCGGTCATCGAACGGCTGACGACGACGGCAGCCATGCTGACGGCGAAAGGAATGGACGCAGCGGCCGCGAGCCGCGCAGCAACCAGCCTTCTCGGCCGGGCCGTGACAGGTCAATCCACCGTGATTGCCTTCGACACGGCATTCAACGCAGTCGCCCTGCTCTTTGTTATTGCCGCCCCGGTGCTGGTCGCCATCAAGATCGCACTCTCCCGGCACGCGAAAGAGCGCGCCACGCGGTCGCTCAAGTCGAGTGAACCGCAGCAGGCGTTCACAACTTCATTGCCGGTGTGTCGCCATGGGCTTGCACGCGCAGATAGCCGCGCAATGCAGTCACAAGCTCAGAGCAATCCAGGAAGATGTGTAACGGTTTTCCGCCCGGAATTGCGTAATTTCAAGTAGTTAGATCACTTCACTGTTTCGATGAAACAATGAAATGATCTAGAACCGCAATCCATCCTTTGCCGCTGTCCTGCCAAGAACCGAGCCCCGCAATGTCCGGGGCCCCGGCCGAGTGGGGCAGTGGCGCGGCTCAGAGCCGCGCCTCGAGAATCAGGTTGAACGGCGTCTCCAGCGCCCGGCGGAAATGGCTGAAGCCCGCCTTGCGGAACACATCCGCCAGCCGCGCCTCGCCGGCCTGGGCGCCGAGCACCATGCGGCCGCCGTCGGAGATTGCGTGCGCGCAGCAGATCGTCGTCGAGGCCGCATAATAGATGCGCGCGACCGGCGAGACGTTGTCTTCGACATGGTCATGGGCAAAAGGCTCGACGAGCATCACGGTGCCGCCGGGCGCAATCGCTTTCGCCGCATGTGCCGCCGCGGCGACCGGATCGCCCATGTCGTGCAGGCAGTCGAAGAAGCAGATCAGGTCGTAGCCCGCGCCGGGGTAGTCGTCTGCGCGAGCCGTGGTAAAGGCCGTCCGTTGCGCAACTCCCACCTCGGCGGCAATCCTCCGCGCCTCCGCCACCGACTCCTGGTGCGTATCGAAGCCGAGAAACTCGGAGGCAGGAAAGGCCTCGGCCATGAGCACGGTCGAATGGCCATGACCGCAACCGACATCCGCCACGAGCGCGCCGGCCCGGAGCTTCTCCACGACCCCATCGAGGGCCGGCAGCCACTCAGGAACCAGGCTCGCCCTGTAGGCATTGCGATAGAAGGCTGCGACGCCGCAGAAAAGCCGCCCGTCGTGATCGCCCCAGGCAATGCCCTTGCCGGTCCGGAAAGCCTCCACCGCCTTCTCCTCGTCCGACCACATGGAAGCCGGGACCGCCCAGGCATTGGGGATGAAATAGGGGCTGTCCTCATCGGCAAGGACAAGCGCCTGTTCCGGCGTCAGCTCATAGGTATCGCTGATCGCATGATAGGCGACGTAGCCGCCCGCAACTTGCGAGCCGAGCCATTCGCGCACATAGCGTTCGGCGCAGCCGGCGCGGCTTGCGAGTTCCCGGGAAGTAAGCGGGCCGGCTTCCGCCATCGCCTTGTAAAGACCGAGCCTGTGGCCGAGGCTCACCATCACGCCGCCGTAGCCGGCCGAGAGGTCACCGATCGCGCGCGTGACGATCTGGTCGAGTTTCGCCGCATCGGCTGTCCTGCTTTGGGTGTGTGCCATGTTCGTCTCTCCTGCTCAAGATTATGGATGCGGAGGATCGCAGCACTGATGGGCAAAGGGCAGAGCCGAACTGTCCAGAATCGGGCCGTTTGCGCCACTGGACCTATCAAAGGATCATTGATCTGCCGAGGCGGATTTGGCACCGCTCCTTGTCGAAGCGTCGTTCTTACTGCACGTTCCAAAGCGCTATAGCGACCTTTGTGCGTCTGATAAGATCTACGGCGCTGTCGGCAGCCGGGGACTTGAAATGCCACGTCAGACAACCCAGACCGGCTCGGAGCCGTTCCATGTGAGCCTCGTCGCGATTCCCGAGGCGGCGGTTTCGACGCTGACCGGCATCTTTGACGTGATGAACGCCTTTGCCATCGTGCCGCAGCCGGGCAACGCGGCGAACGAGCCGCCGCCATTTCGGGTCGAGATCGTGGGATTGCAGCAGGGTCCGCTGGAGCTCGCGAGCCGGGTGCCCGTTACGGTCCAGCGCAGCATCGCCTCGCTCGAAGCGACCGACATCATCATCGTCCCCTCGGTGCTCATCGGGCCGGAAGGCTGGCGGAAGGGCCGCTATCCCGAGCTCGTCGAGTGGCTTCACGCCATGCATCGCCGGGGCGCGCTCCTATGCTCCGCCTGTTCGGGCCTCTTTCTGCTTGCGGAAACCGGGCTGTTCGACGGAGTGAATACGACGGTGCATTTCGGTTATGCACGTCTTTTCAAAGAGAGCTTTCCGGCAGTGCCGATCGAGCCGGAGCGCGTTCTCGTCGTCGCCGGCAAACGCGAGGAGCTGATCACGTCCGGCGCCTCGATGACCTGGCACGACCTGGTTCTCTATCTCATCGCCCGCCATGCGGGCGCGACCGCGGCGCAGGCGGTCGCCCGCTTCTTCGCTCTCCAATGGCACCAGGACGGCCTCGCCCCCTACATCGTCTTCGAGGGCCGCAGCGACCATGGCGATCTCGCCGTCCGCGCAGCGCAGGATTGGGTCGCCACGCATTTCTCGGTCGCCAATCCGCTTGAAGAGATGATCCGCAACGCCGGCCTCAGCGAACGCACCTTCAAGCGCCGCTTTACCGGTGCGACCGGAATGAGCCCGATCGCCTATGTGCAGCGCCTGCGGGTTGAGGAGGCGAAACGCCGGCTCGAGCGCACCGAGGCCTCGGTCGATGAAATCAGTTGGCAAGTCGGTTACGAGGAGCCGGCGTTCTTCCGCCGCCTTTTCAAGCGCGTCACCGGGCTTACGCCCGGCAGCTACCGCCGGCGCTTCAGGATCCCTGACTACGCGCAGCCGCGCCGCTGAAATCACAGGCCTCCCATGCAAGCGACTTGGCAGCGACTCACTCCACCAGGCCCGCCTTGCGCAAGCCGTCGGTGAACTTCTCGGCATCCGAAGGATCGCGGAATGGCAAGCGGCCGATATGCTCTGCATGCGAGTATTTCGGATTGATCTCCTTAAGCTCGCGCCAAATCTCGCGGGCCCCATCAAGTCTGCCCAGATGGCCCAATGCCGACGCGAGAAATGCGCGCGACAGATCGGTGCTCGGATTGACAGCGATCCTGTCGCTGAAGAGCGCCGCCGCCTTCTCGTAGTCGCCGGCCACGAAATGAGCTGTGCCGAGAAAATGCAGATATTGCTGCTGCAGTGCGGGATCGAGGCGCATGGCTCGCTCTATATAAGCAATCGCCTTTTCCGGCTGCCCCGAGTAGATGTGCACGATGCCGCGGGCGTTGAGGGCGGGAGCGAAGTTGGGGTTGAGCGTCAGTGCGTGGTCGGCCTCCTCGGCCCAGCGCCGATAATCCTTCCTGAACATGGCGACGAGGGAAGCGACGTAGTGAGCGTAAGGGTCCTGCTCGTCCCTCTCGATCGCCTCGCTTACGAAGCGCGCCGCCTGCTCGAGGGAGGTCTCGGGCGCCTCGCTCCAGTGGTTCTGATAATCGAGCAAATAGGCCATGCCCAGGCCGGCAAAGGGGGAGGCGTAGCTCGGATCGAGCTCGATCGCCCGTCGAAAGCACCCCGTTGCCTGATCGAACATCTCGCGATCTTTCTTGACGCCGCGGAGCAATTCCCGCCCTTTCAGGAACAGATCATGGGCGTCGGCGTCTTTCGTGCCGGCCTCAGCGATGCGTGATTTTTCCGCTTCACTCAGCGTGACCTTCAAGGCCGTCACGATCTGCTGTGTGATATCGTCCTGGACCTCGAAGATATCGGTGAGCTCGCGGTCGTAACGCTCAGCCCAGATATGGCCGCCGCTCGATCCGTCGATCAGCTGAGCGGTGACGCGAACCCGGTTGCCCGCCTTGCGAATGCTGCCCTCAAGCGCGAACTTGACGCCGAGCTCACGGCAGACGTGAGGGACGCTGAACGCCTTGTCCTTGTAGACGAATGCCGAATTGCGCGCGATGACGAACAAAGCGGAGACCTTGCTGAGATCGGTAATGATATCCTCGGTGATTCCGTCGCTGAAATACTCCTGATCGGCATCGCGGCTCATATTGTTGAAGGGAAGGACAACGATCGATCGCCTGTCCGGCACCGCCCTTTCCGTCCGCACGACCTTGGGACCGGTCCCGGTGGCCTCGCGCAGCCAGCGCCAAACACGAACCGGCCGATCGATGTTCTTGACCTGCTGCTTTCCCAGGTCCTCGAACTGAAGCCCGAGGCGATCACGCACCTGGTCGTGGACGGCCGCGGAAACGTAGACTCCGCCCGGCTCGGCCATCGCCTCGAGACGGGCTGCGACATTGACCCCGTCGCCATAAATGTCCTCGCCGTCGATGGCGACATCACCCAGATTGATGCCGACGCGGAACTCGATGCCCTGCCCTTCTGGCAGGGCAACATTGCGATCAGCGATCGCCTGCTGCATTTCGGTGGCGGCCCGTACAGCCTCCACGACGCTCGGGAACTCCGCCAGCAACCCGTCACCCATGAGCTTGACGATACGCCCGTGATGTTCCGCGATCTTCGGAGCAATGAGGTCAGTGCGCAGCGACTTGAGGGCCGCGAGCGTCCCCTCCTCGTCAGTCCGAATAAGACGCGAGTAGCCAACGACATCGGAAGCCATAATGGCGGCGAGGCGGCGTTCCAAGAACCAAGCCCTCCCACCTGCAAATGTAGAGGATCGCCGGCCGGGAATCCACGCAAGTCTTGGTCCATTATTGCCGGACTTGCGTTACCAGCATAGGCCGCTAGGCGGGGTCGGGGCGAAAAGTTCGCGCGATTTCCGCCCTATCCCCCGGCTTAACTAATAAAAGAGGTGCCAAGGCGTCAGGAAGGCGCGGGCCCACTCCTGTTCCTTCCGATGCTGCTCCTCATCGTCGCACGCCTCGCAGATTTCCCGTGGGGCCGGGCGCGACGTGATCGCTTCCTTGCGAACTGCGGTCGTCCGGGCAGGTGGGGCGAAGTAGCCGAGTGTCATTCCGCCGAGATAGAACATGCTGCACCCTTCCCTTCCCGTCCGACGTCAACACGATCCTGCCACAATCCGCCGATCTGTCAATAGTCTACCAAATTAGTGGTCTAACCGAACTCCTTCCCTGCACGGTGACTGACAGCATTCTACGGCGCGGCGACCCCGGTCCGGCGGAAAGGTGATGCACGTCGGGGGCGCCTCGCCGCCGTATGGGTCCGCTTGCGGGCAGGCAGTTGTCCGCGGACAACCACTCAGAAGAAGTTGTCCGCGGACAACTCATGAACAGCGAAATTCATAAAACTGCGACGGCGGGCCGGCATAAAGGCGCTTTTTGTTAAGCGTTTGTAAATTGGCAACGAATCGGCGCATAGTATATCTGCGCAGATAGGCCTTTATTGCCGAATTTTGCGCAGTTTTTCGGAGATCGGGATGTTGCAGCAGAGAATCCAGAGTCTTGAGGAGCAGGAGCATTTGCCTTCGCTGCTGGCTGCCGACGCTCAGGAACTCGCTCATCAACTGCAGGAACATCAAAAGAAGATCTTCTCCCCGACGGCACAGAAAACCATGCGGCTGTTCAGCCCGGCGGAGGCGGCCGCCTTCATCGGAATCGGTGAAGGCTATCTGCGCCAGATCGCGTCAGAAGGCCATGGGCCGCCGCCGCTGTCAAACGGCCGGCGCATGTATTCGGTGGGCGACATCGACCGCATCCGCCGCGTGCTCGACGAGGGAGTCAAGACAGGGAAATACATTCCGCATCGCCGGCCGGGCGAAAAGCTGCAGGTCATCTCGGTCATGAATTTCAAGGGCGGGTCCGGCAAGACGACGACCGCGGCCCACCTTTCGCAATATCTCGCGCTGCGCGGCTATCGGGTGCTCGCGATCGACCTCGATCCCCAGGCCTCGCTCTCCGCTCTCTTCGGTCACCAGCCGGAACTCGACGTCGGCGAAGCTGAAACGCTCTACGGCGCCATCCGCTACGAGAACCCGCGTCCGGTCGCCGATGTGGTCCGTTCAACCTATACCACCAATTTGCATCTCATCCCCGGCAATCTCGAACTCATGGAGTTCGAGCACGAGACGCCGAAGGCGATGATCGGGGGCTCCGCGGAGACCTTGTTCTTCGCGCGGATCGGCGAAGCGTTCTCCGAGATCGAAAGCTTCTACGACATCGTCGTCATCGATTGCCCGCCACAGCTCGGTTTTCTGACGATGTCCGCGCTCTGCGCCGCGACGTCGGTGCTCATCACGGTTCATCCGCAGATGCTCGACGTCATGTCGATGTCGCAGTTCCTGTCGATGACGAGCGAACTGATGGCGGTGGTGGAAAAGGCCGGAGGGAGGACAAGTTACGATTGGATGCGCTACCTGGTGACGCGCTTCGAGCCGAATGACGGTCCACAAAGCCAGATGACAGGGTTCATGCGGGCGATCTTCGGCAACCGCATGCTACAGAACGCGATGGTCAAATCGACGGCGATCTCGGACGCGGGCGTGACTAAGCAGACGCTCTACGAGGTGGAGCGCTCGCAGTTCATCCGGGGCACCTATGATCGGGCGATGGATTCGCTTTCACTCGTCAATGCGGAGATCGAAGAGATGGTCCGCAAGGTCTGGGGGAGGAAGTAATCCATGGCGCGCAAGAACCTGATCGGCATTTCCGATAGCCCTGCCCCTCCGGGGGACAGAGAGCGGCCAGCCGTCGCGCGCCCGATCGCCGGTCTCGCGCCAAATCATCGGACGAGCGGCCTCGTCGGCGGCATCACCAAATCGCTCACCAACATCACCCAGAAGGTGGAGCGCGCCGAGGAACTGGAGCGGCGGCTGGCGCAAGGCCATGCGATCGTCGAGCTCGACCCGTCGCTGATCGATGCATCCTTCATAACCGACCGGCTTGGCGTCGCACCCGGGGCCCAGGCTGCACTGGTGGAGCAGATCCGGGACCACGGACAACAGGTCCCGATCCTTGTGCGGCCGCATCCGACGGAGAAGGATCGTTACCAGGTGGCCTATGGTCACCGACGGCTTGCCGCGGTGCGCGAGATCGGCGGCAAGGTCAAGGCGGTCATTCGCGAGTTGAGCGACGAGCAACTCGTTATTTCGCAGGGTCAGGAGAACAACGCCCGCACCGATCTTTCGTTCATCGAGCGCGCGCTGTTCGCCGCACGCCTGGAGGAGCGCGGCTTTTCCCGCGACACGATTATGTCGGCGCTCGGCGTAGACAAGGCGGCGCTCTCGAAGATGATCACCCTGGTGAACCGCCTGCCGGTGGAAATCATCGAAGCCGTCGGTGCCGCACCCGGCTTCGGCCGCAGGCGGTGGATAGAACTTGCCGATCTCCTTGATCGCGAGGGGCAGCGTTCGAAGGCGCTTGGCTTTGTCGCCGAGCCCGCGTTTTCGATGAGTGAAAGCGACCAGCGCTTCGAAAAGCTCTTCGCCTTCCTGAGCGTCACCAAGGAGCGGCCAAAGGCGGAGACTTGGCTTGCGCCCGATAGGAGCCGCGCCGTGCGCATTCGCGAAACGGATTCGGAGACGACGCTTGCCTTCAGCAAGAAGGCAGCGCCGGGCTTTGCAGATTTCGTGAGGCAGAGACTGGAAGCTCTGTACCTCGAATACCAACAGGAAACAGGAGATTAAACAGAGCAAAAGAAAAAGGCTTCCGAACGACTAGCGCTGCGGAAACCCTTCTCTCGTGTAGCGACTTGAGATTCCCATTTCCGCGAATCAGTGTCAAGCGTTTTTGACGTCGTTTCGGCGAACGGTTTTCTTTTGCCTTGGAAAAGGTGAAGAAAAATGGAACGTGGAAATGTGACGACGCCCTTTGGGCGGCGGGCGATGACGCTTGGCATGCTCGCAAGTCAGATTGCTGCCGGCGACATTCCGCCGGAGCGATCGATCGACAAGTGGAAATTGTTCCGTTCCGTCTGTGAAGCGAAAACGGTGATCGGCGTGTCCGATCGTTCGCTTGCAGTCCTGAACGCGCTTTTGAGCTTCTATCCCGCAGCCGAACTCTCCGGGGAAACCGGCCTCGTAGTCTTTCCCTCGAATGCGCAGCTTTCGCTTCGCGCCCACGGCATGGCCGGAACGACGCTGCGCCGCCACCTCGCCTGCCTCGTCGAAGCCGGCCTGATCCTTCGTCGCGACAGTCCGAACGGCAAGCGCTATGCCCGTAGAGCTCGCAATGGCGCTGTCGGCGAAGCCTTCGGATTCGACCTCTCTCCGCTCGTCTCCCGGGCCGAGGAATTCAAGACCGCCGCGGCAGAGCTCGCGGCGGAGAAACAGCATCTCCGGTTGATGCGCGAGAGGCTGAGCCTCCATCGGCGGGATGTCGCCAAGCTGCTCGAGCTCATCTGCGAAACCGCACCGCAAGGCGATTGGCAGGCATATCGCTCCCGCTTCGAGGAACTCGCCGCTCCTCTACCCCGCAACGCATCCGCCGCGGATTTCGAAGCCCTTTGCGAAATACTGGCGCAGCTTCGCGACGATCTCGCCAATCATTTGGAAAAATTGCTTAATTTGCGAAAAACGGACACCAATGATCGCCAGAATGGATGGCACAAACAGAATTCACATCCAGACTCTCGATCTGAATCTGAACCTGGCTTCGGAAAGGGACGGGAGGCCTTTTCGCCGGAGCGGCAAATGCCGACTGCAAACCCGGCTCTGCCGCAGGAGAGGCCCACCGCAGCGTTGACCACCAAAGAGCCGGAACGGCCGGTAATCCTCGCCGTCGCACCTTTGCCGGTGGCGGGGCTTGGTCGTGAGATCCCCCTGCCCGTCGTCCTCAACGCCTGCCCGCAGATCGCCGACTATGGCCCCCGCGGCCGGATCGAGAGCTGGAAAGACCTCCTCACCGCCGCAATCGTCGTCAGGACCATGCTGAATGTGAGCGCCGACGCCTACGACGAGGCGTGTCACGTTCTCGGTTACGAAAATGCCGCCACCGTCATCGCCTGTATTCTTGAAAGAGCCGATCGGATAAGCTCTCCGGGCGGCTACCTGCGGGATCTCACCCAAAGGGCGAGACGGCAGGCATTCTCGATCGCACCGATGGTGAGCGCGTTGACCCGCGCCAGGAGGACAGTCTTGCCGATGGCGAGTTGACGCTGATTTTAAACTGTCGTGGGTGATCCAGAACGTTGGCCGGGGAGGGCAGGCGGCAGCACTGCCTTCCCATGACAGCCGTGGAAACATGCCGGCCGTCATTGGCCGGGCCATTGCTTTACGGCCAGAAATGCCAGAAACTGGCTTTGCACGTGGATTCGCTGAGACGTCGATCCGTTACCTGTTCTTAACAGTTTTGCGTCTATCGTAAGCCATTGGCAAAAAAGCCTTTCCTCCCGCCTCACGGAAGCTAAACAGCCGATAATTTCCGCTAGACGGACGGCCACGATTTGCGCCAGACGGCGGCGATCGCATCATTTTCGTCAGGGCTCGTGCTGCTCTTTCAACCGTCTTTGCGGAAGGCTCGGCTGGAGGCCGAAATCGAATTCCGGCAGGGATCTTTTGTGTTGGCGAACAGATAGCCGTCAGCTTTGTGGATAGGGCCGAATTCGAGACCTTTCTCTGCGCATCGGCGGCAGAAAGCCTCGACGTCCTCCACGTCGAACACGAGTTTGATGCTTGATTGACCGCGCCGCTGCCCTTTCATAGCCGGATGGAGCATCAGGTTTGCACCGCCGCTCGTCGCCACAAGCTCCACGATTCTGTCGCCAGGCAGCCTCTTCGCTTTAAAGCCGAAGTGCTTCTCGTAGAACTGTGCCGTCTCGTCGACATCCTGGGCGTAGAGAACCAACCTGTTGAGCGGCACGTGCGCGGCCTTTCATGCATTGTGATCGGTTACACATACTCCGGGCATCAAGCCGGTGCCGAGCGTCGCCGGTTCCCGTGAAGCCGGACCGAGAGGGGACGGACGTTCGGCGGGGAGCCTCAGCCAGAGGCGCGACCCCCATGACCGCTCCAGACAAGCCGTCGCTGCGGGATGGCCGAGTTGACAGCTGTCAACAGCACCCAGTGGTCACTCGCGCCAATGCTCCGCTACCCAGGGGCTTGGGAGTATGTAGTGGCGCAAATAGCGGAAGGCGTTCTTTTCCCTGCGGTCCGGCGAAAACAGGCCGCGGATATGCCCGAGCGGTGTCGCCGGCCGGCCCTTATAGCCGAACTGCCCGTCAATCGCATGCTGCGGCAGCAGGCCGCGTGGAAAGATGATCACGCGGGCATCCGCCGGCAGCCGGGGCGCCAGGAAATAGTTCAAGGGAAGGGGCCAGCGGCAATCCTGGCGGAAGTGCAGAACGTAGCGCCGGGGGAAGAATTTCGGGCCGCCCGGCGCATTGCGCGTCACGAAGCGCTGCTCGAATTCGTATTCATCCGCCACCTTCTGCGGATCGGCGCGGAACTTCTCCTGCAATGGAACCAGCTTGCCGACCGGAAAGCGGAACAGCGACGTCTGCCCGAGCCGCTCGAAAGGAGTGGTCTGGTTGCGTGCCATGACCACGTCATTGGCGTCACCGATCTCGAAGAAAGCGTCGAGCGATCCGACGATCACTAGGTCGAGGTCGAGAAAGAGCACCGGCCCCTTGAGGCTGCCGAGCTTGGGCCCCCAAAGCCGCGCCTTGGGCCAGATGCCCTTGGTGTTGACCGGCATCTTCTCGACGTTGAGCGGTGGCAGGTCCTCGCACAGAATTTCCGGACGCAAGCCATCGCGGTTGTCGGTAAAGCAGGTGAAGGTGAAAGGCGGCGTGATGTTGCGCGCGACCATGGCATAAAGCCGGTTGATGAAGGGCGCGCCGTATTTCGTTCCCCAATTTATGCAGATCACCTGCTTGACGCCGCCGCTTGCGGCGAGAACGTTTGCTGCCATTTGCGCATGCCTTTTTCGTTCCGCACCCGCTCGACGACCCGTTCCGTAAGGAAAGATGGTCGCCGTCAGGATATGCGGTTTTTAGCGTTTGCCGACGCCGGGAGAATTGCGGGCAGTTCAATCGAATTTTCGACCCTTAAAAATAGCAATTCCCCCGGAGTTGCAAGCGGTGGGCAGCAAGTTCATAACGATGCAGCGGGTTGGCAATGACTTTCGCGAAGAGAACCGGACCTTCGTCGAGGACGGCGTCGTGTCGTTGTTGACAGCTGTCAACTCCGGCGAACGTCTAGATCACTGTTTCCGTCAGCTCTCAGCTAGGGACGATGGCATTGTGTTGACAGCTGTCAACTGGTGCGTCTCAGGAAAACCCCTCGAGCCGCGACATGCTTTCGGAAATGCCACTCCCAACCGACAAGAGCGCCACAGGAAGTTGCGACTTTTGATGTGGCAGCATTGCCTGCGGCAATAGGAGTGGAAAAGCTCCGAAGAGCTGTGACGGAAGAAAATCGCGTGTTACCTTCCGTTTTACCGACAATGCTTCGTTTGTAGAATGAGATACGAGACGCCCGATCCGCTTCATCCGACCCTGTTGCCGGCCCTGATCGCCGCCGAGGATGCACTCGCACGTCTCGATGAACGGGCCGCTCGGCATGCGGTGGCGGAAGGCTTCCGCGAACGCGGGCAGTTCTTCGATGCGGCCGCGGCGCTCTGGATCGCCGGCGAACTCGTCCATGTCGAGGACCTTGTCTTGCACGATTCGCACATGGACGCGCGCGCGCCGTCACATGAATTGACGATCGCCCATGCGGTGTTGCGGACTCGGCGTCGCCTGGAGCTGGCGGAAGCCGGCTGGGCCTTGTCCGCCGCGGGGCTCGGTGTCCTTAGGGGCGAGCAGGGGAGTGCGGCCGCAAGCGACGCGCTTGCCGAAATCTCTGCTCCCGGAGCGGATACGGACGAGGCGCAATCGCGGGAGGCGGAGGACGCGGACGAAAACCCGCTCGCGAGCGAGTTTGCCGAACTCGATGCGGCGATCGCGCGCTCCGAGCGCCTCTTGGACATCCACGTCTCTGCCGTCGCCTCGATGACGCAAACCGCGAAGCCGGAGCCGGAGGGGCAACTCGGGCTGCTCTTTGACGAGGAGTGGGATGAAGCGGCGAGACTCGATGCCTGGCGCGCCGTCCTGCCGCTCGCCGATCAGCTACCGGCTTCACTCGGCGCGGCGATCCTTTTCGATGCCTGGGAGCGCATCGAACCGCTGCGCCGTCAGCATTGGCTCGGTTCGCTCCTCGTCGGCGCTTATCTGCGCTTTCGCGGCAAGGTCGTTTCACATGTGCTTGCGTTCAACATGGGGCTCAAGACGATCCGTCACGAGCGCCGCCGCTCGAAGGACCGGCTGACGCGGCTCGACGCCTTTCTCGAGGCGATGTCGATGACGGCGGATCTCGGCATGAAAGAGCTCGACCGGCTGTCGCTCGCCAGGACGCAGATGGAGATGCGGATCAGGGACCGCCGGTCCAACAGCAACCTGCCGGGACTGATCAACCTCGTGCTCTCACGTCCAATCGTCTCGACCGCGTTGATTTCCCGGCAGCTCGGCGTGACGCCGCGCGGCGCCCTCAATCTCGTGCGCGAACTCGGCCTGCGCGAGATGACGGGCAGGGGCCGCTATCGCGGCTGGGGCGTGCTCTGAGCTCGCCGAACCCTCAGATCCGGCGCAGATTGATCTCGCTTGTCACGACGCGCTTACCCGAATTCGGGTCCTCGTCGATCGTGCTCAGCCGCACGCCGTTCTCGCCGAGCTTCTGCACGATCAGGTTAGCGCTGCGGTCGCCGTTGACTTCCCTCGCCCAGCGGACGTTGAAATTGATCGCGTTGCCGCGTCGGCTGCCCGACAGAGCGGACCTGCCGCCTCTCGGGCCGACATAGACGCCGGTGTAGTTCACGCCATTTGACCTTAAGTCCGCGCTGATCGAGCGCGAGACGACAAGCAAGCCGCGGCAGGTTCCTCTCATCGAAAGAGCCGCGCCATTCGCCTGCGAATCGAAGTTGCAGGATACATTGATCGGTGCCCTGTTGATGCGCACCAGCACCGTGCCGCCGCCGGTCCACTTGCCTTCGAGCGAACCGAGAAAGGCCGTCTCGTCGGCGATGCCAGAGCCGGTGGTGAAGGAAAGCGCGCCCAAGGTCAGCAGGAGCCGGATTGTCTTTCGCTGCAACATCTTCGTCGACCTCCCCTTTCGGACGAAACGCTGGAGCGGAATGAACGGCGCAGTGCGCGGAAGGTTCCGGCCCTTCGCTCTTCTTGTTGCGGATCGGCTCGGCTGGAGTACCGCGGCATTCGCGGTTCGGCCTGAAGTCATGCGAACTTTTTTGCACCGGCGACGCAGGCGACGATCGCAAGCGTGGCGGCAAGCATGGTCCAGCTTACCGTCTCATCGAGCAGCGTTGCCGCCAGTGCCAGTCCGAAGAAGGGCTGCAGCAATTGCAATTGCCCGACGGCAACGATGCCGCCCTGGGCGAGACCTCGATACCAGAAGACGAAACCGATCAGCATGCTGAAGACGGAGACATAGCCAAGGCCGAACCAGGACGCGGCGTTCAAGCGCGCGAAGCTTGCCGGCATGGTGAGGAGCGCCAGCGCCGTCATGATCGGCAGGGAGAGAACGAGCGCCCAGGAGATGACCTGCCAGCCGCCGAGCTTGCGCGACAATTGCGCACCCTCGGCATAGCCGAGCCCACAAGCGATGATGGCGGCGAGCATCAGGAGATCGCCCTTGGGCGAGGCGGTGAAGCCCTGTCCGAGGGCGAAGCCGATCACGATGGCGCTGCCGAGACTGGAAAAAAGCCAAAAGGCAGGACGCGGACGCTCGCCACCGCGAAGCACGCCGAAAATTGCGGTTGCAAGCGGCAGCAGGCCGACGAAGACGATCGAATGGGCCGAGGTGACATGTTTGAGCGCGAGCGCCGTCAGCAGTGGAAAGCCGACGACGACACCAAGCGAGACGACGCCGAGCGACAGGAGGTCGTCGCTGCCGGGCCGCTTTTCGCGAAAGGCAAGGAGCAGGCAGAGGGCGATGAGGCCGGCGATCGTCGCGCGGGCGACGGTCAGGAACACCGGATCGAAATCCATGACCGCCACCCGTGTCGCGGGCAACGAGCCGCTGAAGATCATCACGCCCACCAGCCCATTCATCCAGCCGCTTGCCGTCCTGTTCATCCCTATGCTCCTTGAACTCTCCGTGTCGGCTTTTTCTGGTATCGCGCCGCTGGCTCTTCCAGAGACAGTGGAGTACGGTTGTGAAGAACTGTAATGGTAGAAGAGCAGGTACGGATGAGACCGCAGGCGATCGACGGGGAGGGCGAAACGCTGATCGCGCGGATCATGGCGACGGTCAGGCACCGGATCGCTGGCCGCAGCTTGACCCCAGGGGCGAAGCTGCCTTCCATCCGTTCCTTCGCCGTGACCATGAAGGTCTCCAAGTCGACTGTGGTCGAGGCCTATGAAAGGCTGGCGGCGGAAGGCCTGATCCGGTCGCGGCCGGGCTCCGGCTTCTTCGTCGCCGCACCGCTCGCGCCATTGTCGCTTGCCGAGATCGGCCCGCGCCTGGATCGGGCCGTCGATCCCTTGTGGATTTCGCGCCAGGCGCTCGAGCCGGGGGAGGGGGTGCTCAGACCCGGCTGCGGCTGGCTGCCGCCATCATGGATGCCGGAGGAGGGGCTGCGGCGGACCCTGCGCGGCCTTGCACGCGGCGACTTCTCGACGCTTGTCGATTACGGTCCGCCGCTCGGCCTCCTGCCGCTGCGCCAGCTCCTCGCGCGCCGCATGGCGCAGCACGGCATCGAGGCCTCGCCGGACCAGATCATGCTTACCGAATCCGGCACGCAGGCGATCGATCTCCTTTGCCGTTTCCTCCTGAAGCCGGGCGACGCGGTGCTCGTCGACGATCCCTGCTACTTCAATTTCCATGCGCTCCTCCGGGCGCATCAGGCGAAGATCATAGGCGTGCCCTACACGCCGTCGGGACCGGATATCGACCGTTTCGCCGCGGCTCTCGAAGAGCACCGGCCGCGGCTCTACATCACCAATTCCGCTCTCCACAATCCCACCGGGGCGACGCTGTCGCCGCTCGTGGCCCATCGCTTGCTCAAGCTCGCGGACCAGTGGGGCCTGACGATCGTCGAGGACGACATCTTCGCCGATTTCGAAGAGACGCCGGCGCCGCGGCTCGCCGCTTTCGACGGCCTCGAGCGTGTCGTCCACATAGGCAGCTTCTCCAAATCGCTCTCGGCGGCGGTGCGCTGCGGCTTCATCACGGCGCCGCGTGACTGGATCGAAGCGCTGACGGACCTCAAGATCGCCACGAGCTTCGGCGGTGCGGGTTTTTCCGCCGAGCTCGTGCTGACGCTCTTGAAGGACGGCAGCTACCGCAAGCACATGGAAATGGTCCGCCAGGATCTGGCGCGGGCGATGGCCGCCACGGTCGCGAGGCTCGGCGAAATCGGAATTATCCCCTGGATCGAGCCGCGCGCGGGCATGTTCCTCTGGTGCCGGCTGCCGGACGGCATCGATGCTGCGGATCTCGCCAGAAAGGCCCTCGACAAGGGCATCGTGCTCGCGCCGGGCAATGTGTTCAGCCACGCGCAGACGGCAGGCAGTTTCCTGCGCTTCAATGTTGCCCAGTCGCAGGACGAGCGCCTGTTCCGGGAGCTTGCCGCACTCATGGCGGCTGCATGATGGCTTGATCGACCAGCGCATGTCGTCCAAAAGTGTGCACTTTAAACGCGCGGCGCCGTGGGTTGGCCGGGCTGCGCAGCCGGTCGAAGAGAGCGCGGCTCCGGTTGGGCCGGCGTCTTCATGATGATTTCGCGCGGATCGGGCATCGAAATGCCTGCCGCCTTGAACGCATCCCAGAGCGCCATGAGGACCTGGCCGCGAATGTTCGTCAATCCGTTGCTCGGATCGGAAATCCAGAACCTCAGCCTGAAGTCGAGCGATGTTCCGCCGAAGCCGGTCATCCAGCAGACCGGTTCGGCGTAGCGGCTGGCAACCCGAGGAATGGTTTTGGCAGTCTCGATCGCGACACGGGCAACCTCATGCGGGTCGCTGTCGTGGGAGGTTCCGAAGTTCACGTCGATGCGGACGTAGTCGCTGGAAAACGACCAGTTCACCACCTGCTTGGAAATGAAGTCCTCGTTCGGGATCAGGTATTCCTTGCCGTCTCTCGTGATGACGGAGACGAAGCGCGAGCGCAGGTCGCGGATCGATCCGAAGGTCTCGCCGAGCGTGATCGTGTCGCCCGGTTTGATGGATTTGTCGAGAAGGATGATGATTCCGGAAATGAAGTTGGACACCACCTTCTGCAGGCCGAAGCCGATGCCGACGCCGACTGCGCCGGAAAAGACGGTGAGCGCGGTCAGATCGATGCCCGTTGCGGACAAGGCAACCGTGCCGGCAAAGACAATGAGCCCGATCTTCACCAACTTGCTGATGAGGACCTTCAAGGACGGCGTGAGATCGGCGGATTTCTGGATCCAGTTCGATGACATGTTGCCGATGAGCACGGCGAGCCAGATCAGCGCCCCGGAAAGCACTACGGCCTTCAGTACGAGCAGCATCGAAAGCCGAACAGCACCGAGGTTGACGGCAACGCTGTCGAGTGCCGTCAGAGCAACGCGGTCCAGCCCAAGCGCGTAAAGCGCAAAATAGAGCCAGCCGACGACGGCAACGACACGGGCCAGCACCTGGTTTCTGATGATGCGCGTGAGGACCACGATGACGAACCAGGCAGCCACGAGAGTGAGGGCTGTGGCGACCAGCCACCGGTAGGACGGCCATCCGAACCGGAGCAGGACGACATCGACGATCCATAACCAGGCAATCAGGAAGAGCCACCGCAGCCGCCGCATGAAGGCGATGATGACGCGCAGCAGGTCCGGATTCCCCTTGATGGTGCGCGCTCGAGCCTCCAGTGTCGGCTCGATGCGCCGTGCAAGGAAGCCGGAAGCAAAATAGCCGACGACGATCAGCGCAAACTGATAGAGCGTCCACTCGTTGAGAAGGAAGGTCTGAAGCCACGATCGGGCAGTGTTGACGGCTTCGACGAAATCCATCGCCTTTCTCGTCGCAATTTTCCTGCCGCATGCGTTCGCGATCAGCCCAGATCAGCGAGAGAACATGCGGCTATTCAAGGCGCGCATCCCCCGGCAGCCGAAGGATGCCGAGGCGTTGTGATAACCAGCAGGCGGGGGTTTTGTTCAATCGGAGGGCCAAGCTGTGCACCGGAGAGGGATCGAGGTGTCGCCACCGTTCGACCCCCGACGGCAATGCCGCTTGGAAAGCACCTGATCCGAAAGCTCCCTCATTCCGGTGCGCGGGTTCGAAGGTGGGCGTGCAGGAAGCGTCAACATCGGCTGTGTATGCGATTGCATCCGAAATGCTGGAGGCGAAGGATAACGCCTCCAGCGGTGCCGCTAATCAAGCACGGCCACAGCCTCCACCTCGAACAGCATGCTGTCGAGCGCCAGTTTGGGCACCGGGATCAATGTCTGTGCCGGTAGCGCCTCGCCGAACGTTTCCTGGACGTGCTTGGTCAGCACACCGAGCTTGGATTGGTCATGATCGACCACGAAGACCGTGAGCTTGATGACCTGATTGGGTTTCGCTCCGATCCCCTCAAGTGCGGTGCGCAGGTTAGCATATGCCTGTTCCACCTGGACTGCGAATTCGGGCGACAGCGTCCCCGTGTTGTCCATTCCACCTTGGCCGGAGATATAGGCAATCCGACTTCCGCCGGGAGCGATCACGGCGTGGCTGTAGCCGTTAGGGGCGGGGTCGTAGAGGCCTTGCGGATTGACGATTGTCAGCTTGAGATCATTCTCATTCGCTGTCGTCGCAGCGGGAACTCCGATGGTCATGGTGATTAGCCCTCCGATAAGCAGACGCTTGATTGCGCGTGACATGATTTTCTCTTGGCTCCGCGGACCGCAAGCAACGTACCCTCGCGGCCGGCATGATTGAACGATTGACTCGTACGCGGTACGAGTCAATCGCATCGTACGGCGTACGAGTCAATGGTTCAGGATCGACATCCGTCGCATCGCCGGCCAAGATGGATGTTCTGACCAGCGAGGAAGACGGAATGGCAGCAAAACGCAGCGGCGCACGAAGCAAACGATCTCAAGGGATGAGTGTGCGCCTCCAGTCCGTGCAGGAGCCGCGCGGTGAACCGCCTCTCTCTCGGGAACGTATCGTGGCGACGGCGGTAGAACTGCTGGACACCCGAGGGGTCGACGGATTGACGATGCGTCGGCTGGCCGATCGCCTCGGCTCGGGCGTGATGAGCCTATATTGGCACGTCGACAACAAAGAGGATGTCTTTGATCTGGCGCTCGACTCGGTGCTCGAATATCGCGGACCGCCGCAAACAGTCGAGTCTCCAGACTGGCGCGGAGAAGTCGTTCATATGCTCGAAGACTGGCGCTGCAGCATGCTGCGCCATCCTTGGTCGGCATCGCTGTTGCCGCGCCGGGCGCTCGGCCCGAACATCCTCGGTCGCCTGGAACTGCTGAGCAAGACCTTGTCCAAAGCCGGTGTAGCGGACGCAGATCTGAACGTCGCGATATGGTCGCTCTGGAACTATGTGATGGGCGCCACCGTCACCCGGGCGAGCTTCGACCTCTCGGACGACGACAGGGCCGCCGCGCAGCAGCGCCTTACACATCTCAGCGAACGCTATCCGACAATCGAACGCTCTCGTCTGCTATTGGATGACGATTGGGGTGGCGCCTTCCGGAGAGGCCTCGACTTCCTGCTCGACGGCCTCGCCCCGAGACAATGAACATTCGTCATTTTCTGGACATGGATCGCAGCGATTTTCCCGTGCTCGATATCGAGTGCGGTGGTCTGGACCTCGCCGTCGGCTTCCAGCGGGATGAAGCTGTCGACCGTCGACGAAACCCACGCGACGAAGCCTCCGAGCCATTCGCCAACCGCACTTCTGTGCAACGTCGGCTCAAGCTATTCTGAAGAACCCCGGGGTGGAGATTTTAAGCATGGCGAAGCTCGTCTTTGGAATGAACCAGTCTCTGGACGGTTACGTCGACCACCAGGAATTTGCGCCTGGCCCCGCCCTCTTTCGTCACTGGATAGAGCACGTGCGCGGCCTGACCGGCAGTGTGTACGGTCGCCGCATGTACGAGGTAATGCGTTATTGGGACGAAGACCGTCCCGAGTGGAGTGCTGAGGAGCTCGACTTCGCGGCGGCGTGGCGGAGCCAACCGAAGTGGGTGGTGTCGCGCTCGTTGAAGTCGGTTGGCCCCAACGCTACTCTTGTGGAGGATGACCTCGGGGCGGTGATAGGTGGGCTGAAGGCTCAGCTCGTTGGGGAGATTGGAGTTTCCGGACCAAACCTAGCGCGAAGCCTAACCGACCTTGGTCTTATTGATGAGTATCGACTCTACCTCCACCCCGTCGTGCTTGGTCGCGGCAAGCCATTCTTCGCCGGCCCCCGACCCCCGCTCCGCCTTGTGGCCAGCGATCAAATTGGCGAGGACGTGATCAGGTTGACCTACGTTCCTGCTTAATCGCGCGACTCGCCCCGACGGACTGCTCGATGTCACGGTTACTGCGTCTGCGGCGGCCAATACTCTCGAGGTGGAGAAGACGCGGGCGCTGGGGGCGAAGGTGGTGCTCGTTGACGGGGAAATCGAAGCCGCACTTCAGGCGGCCCTGGAGCACGCCGAGAGGACCGGCGCCTTCCTGGTGGAGGACAGCAAGAATCTCGATACCTGCGAAGGTGCCGCAACGATCGGGCTCGAGCTCGCGGAGCTGCCCTATCAGCTGGATGCAGTCCTCGTCTCCCTGGGTGCCGGGACGATGGCGACGGGCATCGGTTATGCCCTGAAGCGCCGGCGGCCCGATGTCGACGTCGTCTCCGTCCAGCCCGGGAACGCACCGGCCATGACGCTCTCCTACCAGGCCGGTCGAGTCGTGGATCTCGGCGCCCCGAACACGATCGCCGACGGCGTGGCCGGGCGCTATGTGATCCCCGAGGTTCTTGATGACTTGCTGGACGTCGCCGATGACGCTCTGCTGGTCAGCGAGGAGAGCATCAAGGAAGGCATGCGCCTTCTCTACCTGCACTCGGGACTGGTCGTGGAGCCGGCCGCGGCGCTTGGTGTCGCAGCCCTTCTCGAGAGTCCGCGACTGTCCGGTTTGGCAGGGCGATGAACGGCGGCTTTCGGGTGGTGTGCGGGAGTTGGCCTTGTCCTGGAGCTGCCGCAGAGAGCGCCATTATAGGCGAAGCGGTGGTATAGTACGAAGTTGCAGGAGCATAAATAACAGTAAGAAAAAAGGAGGGAAGTTATGTCCAGGACACGCACTGGTTGGCTAATTGCGCTTGCAGTCTGCTCGATCACTATGACCTCGATGGAGGTGCGGGCCGGTCCGCTAGAAGAGGATGTCAAGGCTGCCTACACAGCCTGGGACGAGGCCTTCGGAAAAGGGGATTCGAAGGCGGTTGCCACCTTCTATACCGAGGATGCGCTCCTTCTTCCCCCCAGTCATGACGTGATCGAAGGACCTGCTGGCGTTGAAAAGTTTTTCAGCGGCATATTCGGCATGGGCGCGACGGATCACAAATTGGAAGTGATCAGGGTGGATGGCGACCAGAAATTGATCTACGGCGCAGCAAAATGGTCGGCAAAGGGCAAAGATGCTCAGGGCAAAGACCAGCCTTGGGGCGGAGTTGCCACACATGTTTTCGAGCGACAGTCTGACGGCAGCCTGAAAATCAAGCTACATACCTTCAATTGACGCTCAGTACCTGCGGTGCGGTTCGGCGAGCTGTATAGGAAGACGTCGGTCGTCTTTTACAGCGCCGTGCGTCTTTTCAGACGCACAAGGGACGCTGTAGCACTTTGAATTGCTGCATGTTTTTGTCCTTAAATCGGGTACGATTTAAGGAAACATGCAGTAGTCGGTAATGGCCACAACGGGCTGGTAAATTTCGGGTTGTGCGAGCGGGTTTGGTTCCGCTCTCGTTTTCTACCTATCTGCGCGGGCCGCCACTGCTTCCAAGGCAATCGCGACGATGCTGTCGGCGAAGCCCGTGTCGAGTGGGCGATGCCCAACAAGCAGGCGGTAGAAGACGGGTCCGTAAATCATGTCGAGCAGCACCTCGAGGTCATGCTGCAACGTAATCTCTCCCCGCGCGGCAGCCTCTAGCAACAAGGCGCGACCGGCCTCGCGGCTCGAGAGGATGACCTGGTTGCGGAAGGCCTTGGTGAATTCGCTTTCGGGGTCGGCGGCCGCGAGCGTCATGGCGATTTGGCGCCCTCTGGTCGTCGCAAAGGCCTGGATCAGCGATCGCATCTGCCCCGCGAGCGCCGATCGCAGACTTGTCCCGCCTCCTGCGAAGATGCCCGGATCTCCGGACATCAAGGCGGCCATGGCGAGTTCGGAGGCGTTCGCCCAATGCCTGTAGATCGTTGGCTTGCCCACACCGGACCTCGCGGCAACGGCCTCGACGGTCAGACGGCCAAACCCGTCCTCCGTCAGGATGTCGTGCGCCGCTTTCAGGATTCTCGCCTGCGCCAATTGGTTTGGCGGTCTTCCGCGCCGTTTCGGTGGGCTCATGTGCTGTTGACTCATTTAATTATAAAACGTAACGTAACGTAACTTTACGCCGCCGACAAGGGGCCGACCATGTCCACCTCGATTTCGTCCCTGACCCCCTATTTCATCGTCAAGAATGCTCGCCTAGCGATTGATTTCTACGGTCGCGCCTTTGGTGCCGAGGAGCTCTTCCGGATGACCGACCCGCGCGACGGTCGGATCGGCCACGCAGAACTCAAGATCGGCGAAAGCACCGTCATGATTGCCGACGAGTATCCCGACTTCGGTGCATTGAGCCCAGACACGATCGGTGGCTCTCCCGTGACCTTCCACCTCGCAACTCTGTCGGTCGATGCCGATCTTGCCCGCGCCGTCGACGCGGGGGCCGTCGTTCTGCGTGCCGCTGCAGATCAAGCCTATGGCGAGCGCGTCGCCATGGTCGTCGATCCTTTCGGCCATCGGTGGATGCTCTCGCAGAAGATCGAGGATGTGGCGCCGGAAGAGATGCAGCGCCGCTGGAACGAGGAGACCGGAGCATGAACTCGGCGGACGGAAATCGAACTGAAAGAGCGGGCATGGCTCCCTTGGAGAACAGCGTAGGCGAGGACAGCCTGTCGCACCGCCGTCGTGACATCATCCTTTTGCAGCCGGGAAAAGGGCGGCACTACGGGCTCGGTCTGCTCACTGGCGTGTTCAAGGCCGACGAAGCTGAGACGGAGGCGGCCTATTCGGTGTCAGAGTGGATACTCAAGCCTGGCCTGAACGGTGTCGGCCGGCACAGCCATATCGCAAATGACGAGGTCTTCTATGTGCTCGAGGGTGTGCCCGAAATCCTCGTCGGCACCTGCTGGCGGCATTGCACGCCGGGGACTTTCCTGCGAATACCGCCCGGTGTCGTCCACGATTTCCGAAATACCGGAGAAACGACCGCGAGGCTGCTCAATTTTTTCATACCCGGTGGATTCGAGCGCAATATGCCCGCGATCTCCGCTTGGTTCGCCGCCCAGGAACAGGTTTAGTGCGATCGAAAAGCGTTGCTGAGTACGAGCGCCCCGGGCCTTCCTTACGGAGCGCGGCCCACGCTGCTGGAAGTCGATCCACATCACACGTCCGGGCGTCGGAGCGAACATAGGATCGCAATTAGCGGGTAAGATAGGACGTGTTCAGCCCCAATCATCACTTCTCTGACTTTTGACCCGGTAGAGGTGAACCGGCCTCTGCGGCGCTCGTTTGATGATACCTTTCGCCTCGAGGTCGAGCTGTACGGCCTTCATCCACCATCCTGCCTTTTGCCGCTCTGGAAAGTCCGTTTCCGAAAGGTGCGGCAGCAGGGCCTCCTGCGCCTGCGCAACCGTTATGCCGGGCGGTGTGTCCGGCAGCGCGGCAAGCAGGGCGTGGCGCATCGCCATATATTTTGTGCGGTCCAGCCGTTCGGTGCGCCCTGGAATGTTGACGTTCTCGACTTCAATCTTCTCAGACATCGATCTTCCCCGCGACGGCGATTTTCGGATTGCGGAAGCCCATGGCGACCCAGGCCGCCAGCAGCTTGGCGTAGAAGGCGAGCGTATGGCTCTTGAGGTTGGGAATATCCTTCGGGAGGGCGGAAGTATCGGCAAGATCGCCCACCATCGTTCGCAGTTCGGGCCTCGGCCGCGTCTCCGCCGGCCAGAGATGCAGATAGAGGCTGAGCCAGTGGGCGCCCTTCAGTTCCAGGAAGACCGGCGTGTTGCAGCAGGTGGCAACGACGCGGCGTGAGCCGGCTGTGGAGGAGAGACGGAATTCCTTCAGGTTCTCCACCCCGGAACGAATGCTTATCCGGTCCTTTCGATACTCCGCGGCCGGCGTGGCGTGATAGGCGGTCAGGGTGTTTTTCGCGCCCGGAAGCGCCGCAAGCCTTCCCGCGGCAGCGCGGCAGGAGTTGCACAGACATTCGGAAACGAGGATCGGGTTTCCCCGCACTTCAAGGCGCGTCTGCCCGCAGGCACATCCGATATGGGTCGTTCTGTTCATTGCTGTCCCCCGTGATGTTGAAGAGGTGTCGAATGTACCGTTCCAGATGATCGAGACTTTCCCGCGCCAAATCGGGATCGTTGCCGGCTTTCGCCAGGACGAAACCGCCCTGGAGAACCGCCTGCGTGTGACGGGCAAGGCTCGCAGCCGACCAGTCGGCCGTGATGCCGCGCTCCCGCCGCGCCCGTTCGATGTCATCCTCCAGTGTCGCCGCATGGCCGAAAATGCTGCGGCCACAGGCATCGCGAATATCGGGCGCCGTCTCGAAAACCTCCTGCGCCATCGTGCCGACGAGACATGTGAATTCCTTTAGATCGCCCGCAATGATCGCCTTGCGGAACGCCACATAGGCGAGGACCCGCGCCAGAGCATCGCCGGGTTCGTGATAGGGCGCTCCGGCGAAGAAGGTCGACGTCGTCTCTGCCCAGAACTCCGCCGCTGCCACGCCGAGGGCCTCCTTGCTCCCGAAGTGATGGAAGAACGCGCCCTTGGTGACGGCGGCGGCCTTGCACAAGTCGTCGACGCTTGTTGCTGCAAAGCCCTTTTCACGAATGATGTCACGCGCCGCCTCGAGGAGGCGGAGCCGCGCATTGCCGCGTTCGGGCGAGTGTTTGGTCGGTCTTGACATATAACTGACATACCATACGGTCGGTATAAATCAAGGAGCAATCAACCCCACAACCCTGTTGGGCGTCAGTCTCACCTGATACAGTTCCAGGCTCACCTACAGCGCCGTGCGTCTTTTCAGACGCACAAAGGACTGCAATGAATAGCGGTCGAGGCCTGCGCTTCAGCCCTCACTCCAAAGCGATCTCACCGCGCAAGCGGGAGGAGTTTCCATGGCCAATGCTCAATGCGCCTGTGGCGCCCTTCGACTGACGCTCAACGAACCGCCACAATTGACTGCGCTGTGTCACTGCTTCGCTTGCCAGCGAAGAACTGGTGCACCGTTCAGTGCCAATGCGTTCTACTCGATTAACTGCGTCGAAATTTCTGGGACGTCCACAGAGTTCATTCGTACTGCCGAGAGCGGTCGCAAGGTCCGAATGCATTTCTGCCCAACTTGCGGCTCGACCGTCTACTGGAAGGCCGATGCTTCGCCGTCCTGGATCGGGGTGGCAGTCGGTGCATTTGCCGACCCAGCCTTCGCGCCACCTGCCATGTCAGTATTCGAGCAATCAAAACATAAGTGGGTGCAGCTCGACGAAACGGTGGGGCATTTCCAAGGCCTTCCAAACGGCAAAGATGAGCATGAATCGACGCGGGGAGGCTTGCAGAAGTTGGCGCACGCCAGCGCTTGACATGGCTTCCGGTGCGGCCCGCTCCGACTTTGATGTCGCCACCCGCTTTGGGTCGGTTCTTCGCATTTACCGTCGCGGATGGGTCGAAAGCGGGGCCTGCCAGTAGGGGGGCTTAACGACGGGGTCGGCGGACGACTCGCACCTTTCCGCTTGCGCCACCGCCACAGAAGAACTGGTCGCCGCCATCGGACTCGAGTCCCGACACGCCTATTCCGGATGGCATTTCCAGCCTCTCCAGAATCTCGCCTGTTTCAGGATCCACACGCCGCACCTCGCTCTCGTCGCCTTCCCAGGTGCCGTGCCAGAGCTCGCCGTCGATCCAGGTGACTCCGGTGACCATGCGGTTGGATTCGATCGTGCGGAGGATCTTTCCCGTTTCGGGATCGACCTGATGAATCCTCCGGCCGCGATGCTGCCCAACCCAGAGCGCCCCTTCGGCCCAGGCCAGCCCCGAATTGCCGTCTTCCGGCGCCGGAATGCTGGCGAGCACCCGACCTGTCTCCGGATCGATCTTTAAGATGCGATCCTCGGCAATCTGAAACAGGTGCTTGCCGTCGAAGGCGGTTCCGGCATGCGCGGCCACGTCGATCGAGCGTAGCGTTTCTCCGCTAGCCGGATCGAATGCGTTCAGCTTGTCTCCCGAGGCGAACCAGACGCGGCGGCCGTCGAAGGTGACGCCAGCCACCTGATCAGCCCCTGGGAAGGGTCCGTATTCGCGAAGGATTTCGGCCTTGGATCGTCTCATGCTCTCATCCTTTGCGGAGTGCTCAGAGGCGGATACCCTGCGCCGCCGATTGACGAAGCCTGCATCCGGTTCGATGGCACTCTAGTCACTCGGCAGTGGACCGGGAAGTAACAAGATTGTCGGGAATCCCGGCACGAGCGGCGTCATCCAGCGCCGCGCTCGGCCATGGCCGAGCGGTTGCACCTTGCCCGCTGCCGCAAGCTGTTCCAGTGCCCGCTGCACGGTACGGGGGCTGGTTCCAAGAGCGATCGCGAGCGACGAGCTCGACCATGACTCGCCATCGGCGAGCAAGGCGAGCACCGACGCATCCTGCCCTTCGACCGGCGGTGCCAGAACGGCGATCTCGCGGCCACCCTGCGGCGAAAGCGCGAAACCGCGCTTCGTCGCCCGCACGTCTGCCAGTTCCTTAAGCTCCGCTCGCAGCCGCCCGATTTCGACCCGCAAACGGGCGCGGTGCGATTCGTCGGCGTGCTTCGCCCGGAAAGCGCGCCGAAGGAGCGTGCCTCTCGGCACGTCCCCCGGCCAGCCCTCGGCGAGCGCTCCGGCAAGCGCAAACAATACCGGGCGGGTCGACAGCGAGACCATTGCGTCCCCTTGCCGTACGACATGACGGCAGGCATCCACGACGAGCGCGCCGGACGCCAGAAGCGCCTCGACCTCGTCGAGCAAGAGGGAGCGTTCCTCACCGCGCGCAATCAGCCGCGCCGCCGGCGTTTTCAAGGCGAGCGAAGCGGCCTCGACCTCCGCCGTCAGCGCCGGAATGTTCGCTTGCCGCGCCGCGTGCGCGGCCCGCGTGAGCGCAGCACGCGCTACCTCCGTCTTCAGACGGCGGATGGCTATCCCCGCAATGGCCAGTTCGCGGGCAGTCGTGGAGGCGGGCGGGAGCGGCGCCGGGTCGAGCCCGGCAAGCGTGCGCTCGGCCTCGTCGAGCCGGCCGATCAGGAGCAGGCGTCGCACCTTGAGATTGCCCGCATGGGCGGCATTCACGCGATCGCCATGCCCCTCGAGCGTCGCCCAGGCCGTATCAAGCGCCTTTGCAGGCCAGGAGAGATCGCGCGACACGAGTGCGATTTCGGCCTCGGCGACGATGCAGCGTGCGCGGGCCACCGCCTCCTTCGGCCCGAAGGCGCGGGCAGCACTTTTGAGGAGAGCCTTCGCCCGAACGAAGTCGCCGAGCTGCGCCATCGCTATGCCCCTGAGCGCGAGCGCGGGCGCGTCGTCACGCAGCGCGACCCGTTTCAAGGCGCCGAGGGAATCACCCGCCGCAAGCGCCCGCGCCGCGGCGGTGATCATCGAGTCCATCGGAATCCCGTCACACTTGTCACTCTCACCATCCGATATCCGGTTCTAGTCTGGCTCACGACCGGCAAGCAACGCGCCGCAGGAAAGCTACGACAACAAATAGGCAAAGGAGAAGAAGGATGACAGCACATCTGACTGGAACACGTGAAGACTGGCTGACGGCGCGGCTCGAACTGCTCGCGGCGGAGAAGGAGCTGACGCGCCGCAGCGACGAACTCGCCGAGCAACGGCAGGCCTTGCCGTGGGTCAGGATCGACAAGCAGTACCGATTCGAGACCGAAGAGGGGAGCGCCTCGCTCAAGGACCTCTTCCGGGGCCGATCGCAGCTCCTCGTCTACCATTTCATGTTCGGACCCGACTATACGGCCGGATGCCCTTCCTGCTCCTCGATCGCGGATGGCTTCAACGGCATCGTCGTTCATCTCGAGAACCATGATGTCGCCTTCTCGGCGGTGTCGCGCGCACCGCTTACAAAGCTCGAGGCGTTCAAGCAGCGAATGGGATGGACTTTCCCCTGGGCGTCCTCCTTCGGCAGCGACTTCAACCACGATTTCAGCGTCTGGTTCACCGAGGATGAGCAGCGCGCGGGCGGCATAGAATACAACTATCGGCGCGAGCCGCCGGCACGCGAGCCGCTCGCAGGCAAGACCGTCCAGGAATGGCGGGGCAACGAAGGACCGGTCGCCGAGATTGCAGCGATGACCGGAACCGACGTTGCCACATATACGCGCGACAGGCCGGGCGTGAGCGCATTCGTGCTCGACGACGGTATCGTCTACCACACCTATTCGAGCTATGCGCGCGGGCTGGACGGCCTTTGGGGCGTGTATCAATGGCTCGACCGCGCCTCGAAAGGGCGCAACGAGACGGGTGTCTGGTGGCGCCACCACGACCGCTATGGTCAGGACTGACCGATGCCGCTCCGGTCAAGCCACCCAACTGGCACGTCGCGCGCCAGCAACGAATCTCCCGGTGCCGCAGGTATCGGTCCGGCGGCGCGGGGCATGGCCGACTGGCTATCCCTCGCTGCGGCGCCGACATTCGCGGTCATGGCGCTCCTCACGGTCGTCACCGGTGGGGCTGATATGATCTGCTCTTCGGCGCAAGAGCCCCTGCCGCTGAGCGGAATGGCCGCGATGTACTTGCTCATGGCCGTCTTCCACTCGGCACCATGGCTGAGGCTGGTCTCGAGCCGATGGAGCGAGGTCGGCCGGCCTTGATCCCGCGGGCGGCAAAGTCGCTTGCCCTGCGTCTTCTACTGCATGTTTCCGTCAATCCTAGCCGATTTGAGGATAAAAACATGCAGCAATTCAAAGTGCTACAGGGCCGCGCATCCGATCAGACGCGCGGCGCTGTAGGCGCGGGGCAAGAAGAAGAGCGCCCTCAATCCTCCTCGACGAAGACTTCCTCGCGCTTGGCTTTTACGGCCGGCAGGAAGACGATGACGAGGACCGCGGCGGCGATGGCGAGCAGGACGGCGCTGATCGGCCGAGTGACGAAGGTCGTCGGGTCGCCGCGCGAGAGGATCATGGCGCGCCTCAGGTTCTCCTCGAGCAGCGGCCCGAGAACGAAGCCGAGCAACAGCGGTGCCGGTTCGCAGCGCAGTTTCAGGAGCAGGTAGCCGACGAGGCCGAAGAAGGCGACGGCATAGAGGTCGTAGACGTTGGAATTGACGCTGTAGACCCCGATCGAGCAGAAGGCCATGATGATCGGGAAGAGCACGAAATAGGGTATCTTCAGGAGCTTCACCCAAAGCCCGATCAGGGGGAGGTTCAAGACGACGAGCATCAGGTTGCCGATCCACATGGAGGCGATGATGCCCCAGAAGAGGGCCGGCTGCTCCACCGCCACGTTCGGGCCGGGAACAATGCCCTGGATGATCATCGCGCCGATCATCAGCGCCATAACCGGGTTTGCCGGAATCCCGAGGGTCAACAGCGGGATGAACGAGGTCTGCGCGCCGGCATTGTTGGCGCTTTCCGGCCCCGCCACGCCGGCGATCGCGCCGCGGCCGAACTCCGCCGGCCGGTCGGAGAGGCGCTTTTCCACCGTATAGGAGGCGAAGGCGGCGAGGATCGCGCCGCCGCCCGGCAGCACGCCGAGCGCCGAGCCGATCACCGTGCCGCGTATCACCGGCGCGACCATGCGCTTGAAGTCGTCCTTGGTCGGCAAAAGGTCGGTGACCTTCGCCATCAGCACGTCGCGCGTCTTTTCGCTTTCCAGGTTGCGCAGGATTTCGGCAATACCGAAGACGCCGACGGCGACCGCCACGAAATTGAGGCCGTCGGCATATTCGCGGATGCCGAGCGTGAAGCGGGGCGTGCCGGTATAGATGTCGGTGCCGACGAGGCCGAGCAGCAGCCCGAGCGCGACCATGGCGAGCGCCTTGACGACCGACCCGTGCGCAAGCGCGACGGAGGAGACGAGGCCGACGATCATCAGCGAGAAATACTCGGCCGCACCGAATTCGAGCGCGATCTCGGTCAAGGGCGGCGCGAAGAGCGCGACAAGGAACGTCGAGACGGTGCCGGCGAAGAAGGAGCCGAGCGCCGCGATCGCGAGCGCGGTGCCGGCGCGCCCGTTGCGGGCCATCTGATAGCCGTCGATGGCGGTGACGGCGGAGGAGGATTCTCCCGGCATGTTGATCAGGATTGCCGTGGTCGAGCCGCCATATTGGGCGCCGTAATAGATGCCGGCGAGCATGATCAGCGAGGAGACCGGCTCCAACTGGAAGGTGATCGGCAAAAGCATGGCGATGGTTGCCGTCGCGCCGATGCCGGGCAGCACGCCGATCAGCGTGCCGAGAAGGACGCCGATCAGGCAGAAGAGGAGGTTCGCCGGCGAAGCGGCGGTGGAGAAGCCGAGGGCGAGATTGCTGACGAGATCCATTGTCCGCCTCCTAGAACCGGACCCAAGGGCCGAAGCGCTCGAACGGCAGGCCGAGTCCGTAGCTGAAAACGGCGACCGAGAAGACGGTGAGCGCCAGCGAAAGGGCCACCGCCCAGAGCGGTCGCATGCGGTGCGAGGCGAAACACGCGATCAGCGCCGTGAAGAAGATCGCGGGAACGAAGCCGAGCCCGCGTACCGTCAGGCCGAAGAAGATCGGCGCCGGCAGGATGAAGAACATGCCGCGGATCGCGATCGGTCCCATCGGCTCGCCGTGAACGCGGGCCGACTGCACCAGGATGATGATTCCCAGCAGCGTCAGCACCGCAGAGAGCAGCAGCGGGAAATAGCCCGGCCCCATGCGGAAGGCCGTGCCGAGCTCGAGGTTGAAGGATTGCCAGGCGAAGAAAAGGCCAACGGCCGTCAGGATACTCCCGCACAGCGCGTTGGTTGTATCGAAGGAGATGGCTTTCATCTGTTCCCCATATTGTTGCTCGGACGCGGCCGCTACGCACCGATCTTGGCGAATGTCCTCGCTTTTTATTGTCCGACTACGCTACTGCATGTTCCTTAGGCCGGAGCCGGTTTAAGGATAAAAACATGCAGCACTTCAAAGCGCTACAGCAACCTTCGTGCGTCTGAAAAGACGCGGGCGCTGCACGGGTTCTTGCGCGAGTTGACTGCTGTCAACTCGGGTGATCGTCTCTCCGACCGGCCGCTGCCCCCGAAGCGGCCGGTCGGACGCGATGCCGCTGCCGTTCCCTCTTGGTGGAGAACAGAACGGCAGCGGGTCGCCAGAGCAGATCAATCCGCGTACTGGCCGGCGGCCTCGATCACCGGCTTCCAGCGCGCGATCTCGCTTTCAAGCTTGGCCTTCAGCGCCGCCGGAGTGGCGTCCGCTTCGCTTGACGGTTCGGTGCCGAGCTCGCCGAAACGGGCAACGACGTTCTCGTCCTTGAGCGCCTTCTGCAGCGACTTCGACAGGCGGTCGGTGACTTCGGCCGGCGTGCCCTTCGGCGCGTAGATGCCGTGCCAGATACCAACCTGGAAGCCTTGAAGACCGGCTTCTTCAGCCGTCGGCAGGTCCGGGAAGATCTTCAGCCGCTTGGGCGAGGTCACGGCATAGGCCTTGATCGTACCGCCCTGGATCTGCTTCGTCGTGTTCGTCGTCTGGTCGCACATGATGTCGACCTGGCCGCCGAGCAGGTCCGTCATCGCCGGGCCGGTGCCCTTGTAGGGCACGGTCGTGAGCTGCGTGTCGATGGCATCCATGAACATCATACCGCAGAGATGCGATGCCGCGCCGATGCCGGCATTGGCGACGGTGACCGTGTCCTTGTTGGCCTTGGCGTAGTCGATCACGCCCTTGAGATCGGTCGGCTCGAAATCCTTGCGGGCGACGATCGTCATAGGCACTTCGGTGACGAGCCCAACATATTCGAAGGCATTCAAGGTGTCATAGGCGAGCTTGCGATAGAGCGTCGCGCTGGTGGCCATGCCGATATGATGCAGAAGCAGCGTGTAGCCGTCGGGATCCGCCTGAGCGACGCGACCGGCGCCGAGCGTGCCGCCGGCACCGCCGACGTTCTCGACGATGATCTGCTGCCCGAGGTCCTTCGACATGGACTCGGCGACGAGACGGGCGACCGTATCGGTCGGACCGCCGGCCGAGAAGGGCACCACCATCGTGATCGTGCGCTCCGGATAGCCTTGAGCGCTGGCCGAGGCGGCAAAAAGGGAAACGGCGGCGACGGCGCCCAGAAGCGCGTTCAGAATCTTCATCTTTTCCTCCCGGATGAATTGTCGACCAGCCGGCATGGATCCTCCCGCACCGGTTCTGGCTTCACCCATTTAGCAAACGGGATTTTACCACAGACAACTGCCGCCCGAGGTCGTTTCCTGCATTTCCCGCGTCCGGCGGCGAAAGATGGGTGGAATCGGAAACAAAAGCGCCAGGCAGTGGGTGGATTTCCACACATCGCGCATTGCCCACACTGACCTCGGCCAGACATAGCGGCTGACAAACCTGTGACCCATGACTCCATGTGTTACCCATGTCTCCGGTACGTACACCCACAAGGGGAGGGGCCCTGTCCAACGCCGGCAGCGCCTCAGCCTCGCCAGATCATCCGTCAAATACCGGTGCGCCGCTTGAGGTAGAGAATTTCCGGCTCCGTCAGCGGGCGGCTCGCCCCCTTCGGCAAGTCGCCGAGCCGGATCTCGCCGATCGAGACGCGGATGAGGCGCAGGCATTCGAAGCCGAGGACGTCGAGCATGCGGCGGATCTGCCGGTTGCGCCCTTCCTCGAGCTCCACCTCGATCCAGCTGTTCTTCTCGCCGCCTCTCAACGGGTGGACGCTCTTGGCCTTCAGCGTCTCACCGCCCTCGGCCACGCCTTCCACCATCCGCGCGGCCATCGCCTCGTCGAAGAGGCCGCGCACCTGGACATGATAGACCTTGCCGAGATGGATCGCCGGATCGAGCAGGCGCTGCGCCAGCACGGTGTCGTTGGTGAAGAGAAGGAGCCCCTCGCTCGCCTTGTCGAGCCTACCGACCGGCGAGAGGAATCGTGCATCGACCGCATCGAGGCAACTGAAGACGGTCGCCCGCCCCTCGGGATCGTCGCGCGTCGTGACGAGCCCGCGCGGCTTGTTCAGCATCAGATAGATCTTCGCTTGCGCGGCCACCGGCTCGCCATCGACGGCGATCTTGTCCTCCTCGATGTCGACCCAATGGGAAAGATCGGTCGTCTTCCTGCCGCCGACGCTGACGCGACCGTCTGCGATTAGCTTCTCCGCCTGCGCTCTCGAACAATAGCCGAGCTTGGAAAGCGCGCGCGGTAGCGTGACGCGTTTGCCCGCGCGCTCGCCGGTATGCGCATGATCGCGATTCCTGCCCGCCGCCCGTGCCTGCCGCTTCACTCGTCAAATCTCCGCACTGTCATTCCAAGTGCATCTCGCCAAATCCATCTCGCGAAGTCCACCTCGCATCCCATTTCCATCTGGCACAATCAGCGCCGCCCGGCCAGAGGTGAGCCCGGATCACCGAAGCCCGATCGTCAGTGCCAGATGACATCGCCCTTGGAAAAGTCCATTTTCTGCCTTCAGAACGAAGCTGGATTGCGGCTATATCCGCAAGGTCATCGTTCTTCGTGCGGCCGCGATCAGGTGACGCGGATCCGTATCGGGGGTCGTCAGAGGGAAATGCCGATGCCTGAAAAGATGGATCTCCGCGTCCGCACGCGTCGGTTTGCGGGGCCGGGACGCGCCGCCTCGGCGCTTGTCGCGCTCTTGCTGCTGGCGGGCTGCGGCGGCCATGCGAAGGGCGTGATGACGCCGGTGGCTTTGGCGAATCCGGCTACGACGTCCCAGGTCGACATGCTTGTCGCGACGACGCGCCAGCCCTCGGGCGACCCGGCCACATTGTTCTCCGGCGAACGAAGTCCGACGCTTTCGCTGACGGATGTCGCGGTCTCGATCCCGCCGGATTCGCGGCGCAAGCCCGGCACGGTGCAGTGGCCGCGCCGGCTGCCGCCCAATCCCGAGACCGATTTCGCCGTGACGCGCGTGCGCGAGCTGGCGTCGCGCGACGAAGCGCGGAACTGGTTCCGCGAGCACACCGCCGACGGGCATGTGCTACTGTTCGTACACGGCTTCAACAACACCTATGAGGATTCCGTCTTCCGGCTGGCGCAGATCGTGCACGATTCCGGCGCCCAGGCGACGCCGATGCTGTTCACCTGGCCGTCGCGTGCGCGCGTGCTCGACTACAACTATGACAAGGAGAGCACGAACTATTCGAGGACCGCGCTCGAAGATGCCCTGTGGTCTCTGGCGCGCGCGCCTGACGTGAAGGACGTTACGATCCTCGCCCATTCGATGGGAACCTGGCTGACGATGGAATCCCTTCGCCAGATGGGCATCCGCGACGGAGGGGTCGCGCCCAAGATCAAGAACGTGATCTTGGCATCACCGGACATCGATCTCGACGTCTTCGCGAAACAATTCGTGGAGCTTGGCGAGCGGCGGCCGAAATTCACGATATTCGTGTCGCAGGACGACCGGGCGCTGGCCCTGTCGCGCCTCATCTCGGGCGACGTCTCGCGACTGGGCGCGATCGACCCGACGGCCGAGCCCTATCGCACCCAGCTCGAGCAGGCCGGCATCACCGCGATCGACCTCACAAAGGTGCGATCCGGCGATCGTCTGAACCACGGCAAATTCGCCGACAGCCCCGAGATCGTGCAGTTGATCGGCCAGCGCATCGTCAAGGGGCAAACCTTGACCGATTCCCAGATCACGCTCGGGGACGGAATAAGCGCCGTCGTCGCCGGCACGGCCAAGAATGTCGGCACCGTGGCGGCCGCGACCATCTCCGCGCCGGTGAAAATCCTCGAAGAGCCGGTGCCGCGCAGGAAGCGCCCGAAGCTCGGCGAGACCTTGCAGGGCGACACGGGCACGGCCGCCGCGCCGAACTGAGTGGGTTCTCGTCTCGCTCGGGCTCAGCGATCGGCTTGAAACTAGGTTCTGTTGACAAAGTGCTGTTGCCAGTGCGATCCACAGCGTGAGGGGGACGCCATGACGACACTTAGGATTTACGATCTCAAGCAACACGTCCTCGCTCTTGATCTCAGAGACTTACTGCGGCTTTTGGCACCTCGGTCTTTGGAGGCAAATTGGACAGTTTCGACCGTCAAGTCATCCAAACCTGGGCACGAATGGTTCGAGGCCACAGGTGAAGGCGGCGAGCAACTGGAGGAATTGGCGCAGGACGACGCCCGGCTTTCGGGCTCCGATCTAGCAGCCCTGGCTGAGAAGACGCGGCAGGTTATCTGGGGCGAGTTTGTCGGCTCGGGACCGACGCAGTCAGGCAAGACATGGGTTACGATCCGAGCCGTCGACAGCACGTTCTACGAGATCGATACTGACGATGAGACGGTGCTGAGTAAGATCAGCTCGACCTACAAAAACGTGCGAACTGGGGAGGCTGCGATTACATCATGGCTTGTGGACCGTTCCGGTGAATGATGGCAGCCAGACGCGAACGGCAGCCAGAGCAAGGATAGCAGCGAACGACCTTGCCGTTTTATCATGGCGGGTGGCTACGCGCCGAAACTGCTTGAGCTTGCTGAACAGGCGCTCGATACGGTTTCGATCCTTATAGGCCCGAAAGTCGCAGACGGGCGACTCTTTTCTGTTTGCCTTCGGCGGTATAACGGGCCTGATCCCGTGGACCAGCAGTTCTTCACGCAGGAAGCCGCTGTCATTGACCAAAAGCTTCCTTATAAGTCCACCTTTAGCGCTCGCTGCCTGTGAATGGCCTCGAACCGTGGTGCTGTCGATCATGTGCTGCCAGTCGTCGGTTAGCCCCAACTCGACAAGCGTTTCGAGAAGTCCATCCCACACGCCTTGTTCCGCCCAACGACGGAAGCGGACATAGACGGAGTTCCACTTGCCGTAGCGCTCATGCATGTCGCGCCAGGGGCAGCCGATCCGAAGAACATGCAGCATCCCGTTGAGATATCGCCGGTTGTCGTGAGAGGGGCGAGATTTCCTCCCACGCTCGGTAGGCAGCAGCCCCTCCATGATCCGCCATTTCAAATCCGTCAGATCGCCACGAGCCAAACCCGCCTCCTAAAAGACAGTCTTGAATCATGCCTCCACTGATTTGGGAATCCACTTTGTCAACAGGGCCTAGGGTCGCCTGTTCACACTGCGGCGAGCAGGAGCTCGACGCGGCTCCAGGTGAGACGGGCGGCTTCTGCATCGTAGTCAGGAAGCGTGGCGTCGGTATAAAGATGGCCAGGACCCGGATAGGTGAACACTTCAAGAGCGATCGGCGACCGTCCGGCCGCGGCGCGCCAGGCGGCGACCTCGTCCGCCGGCTCGAAGGGGTCCGGATCGGCGAGGTGAACCTGGACCGGCAGGCCGCTTCGCGCATTTGCCGGAATCTCGGCGATGCTGTGGAGGAAGAGGATGGCGGCCGTCTCGGGCCGCTTCGCCCAGAGGCTCGCCGCGACGGCCGCGCCCATCGAGAAACCGCCGAGAACAGCGGTTGCCGGAAGCCCCGCGACGGCACGCTCCGCGCGCTCGCAAAGGTTCGGCCAGCCGATCTCGTCCTTGAAGGCGAAGCCCTCTTCCATCGAGGTGGCGACGCGGCCGTCGTAGAGATCGGGGGTGGCGACGTCGTGCCCCGCCGCCCGGAGACGCTCGGCAGCGTCGCGCTCGAGCGAGCGCAAGCCACGGACGGAATGGAAGAGGATCACTGTCGCCATCGTCACCAACCTCGCCTAAATATGGTTGCGGCAGTTGAGGATGATGCACGCGTGCGGGCAACACCCGGCGCTCCTTGGGGGCGTTGCAATGTTGTCCTCGGAGCCGAGGGACCCGTGCCATCCAATGGCCTTGCGCTTGAAGCCCAGTGGTTCTGACGCTATATTGCGTCAATGAAATCGGCAAAGGTGAATGTCATGGGTCTCGCCCAGTATTCGGAGGATGGAGTTTTCGCCCCGCGCAAGATCGCCGAGGCCTTTCGAACGACGAGCGAGGAAGTCGCGCGCACGGTGGGTCTCGGAAAGGACGCTATCCAGCGGAAGGACCGCGTCCGGTCGGACAAGACACAGCGGCGGCTCCGCGAGATGATCGAGGTCGTCAACAAGGTCGAGCCCCGATTTGGCTCGGCTTTGATGGCCTATGCCTGGTACCGGTCCGAGCCGCTTCCCGGCTTCTCCGGCCAGACGGCCATGCAACTCGTCCGCAGCGGCCGGGGCGAAGAGGTGCTCGACTATATCGACGCTGTCGATGCCGGCGTGCACGCTTGACCCCGTGCGATGCGTTATGAAGGAAAGCTCTATCGAGCGCTCAATCCCATCTATGCGCGCGAGCCGCTCTCGGGCCGCGGCGCTGAACTCCATGGCGGCCGCTTCAATCCGAAGGGCGTCCAGGCACTCTATTGCTCCCTGTCGGTGATGACGGCGTTGAGGGAGGCGACCCAGGTGGGCAACCTCCAGCCAACGACGCTTGTCTGCTACGACGCCGAGATCGAGCGTGTCTTCGACAGCCGGGAGGAAGCGGCGCTTGCCGACGAGGCCATGGATGCGGCGGCGCTCGGGGACGCCACATGGCGTGACCAGATGAAGACCAGCGGAGAGGCCAGGACCCAGTCTTTCGCCCGGCGGCTGATCGCCGCTGGCTATCATGGTCTCATCGTCAGGAGCTTCGCTCCCGCGGCGAGCCGTGATGACCTCAACCTCGTGCTCTGGAAATGGGGTGATGCCGCCCCATGCCGTCTCACGCTGATCGATGACGAGAGCCGCCTGTCGAGATAGCCGTCGCGGACCTTAGACCGCTGCACACTTTGGGCCACATGCATTGGTCATAAACGTGATCGATTCTAATAAGTTAACGGCATGCGGGCGGAAAACCGCACACACTCCTTCTGCTAGGCTGGCAAGTGCCGCCGTTTGCCCACAAGGAGCGGCCCGTATTCGAAAGCGAAAAGCGCGAAGGCGAGGATCCAGAGCACGCCGGAGACGCTGTAAAGGGCAACCGTGGCATCGGGGAACATTTCGGCCAGCGGCCGCAGAACCGCTGCTAGCACGACGCAGGCATAAGAAGCCGTGGTCAGGCGCGAGGCCCGTCAGCGGATGGCCCGTGTGACCGCGGCTTGCGCGCGTCATGACCGCCAGCATCATCGAGGGCCGGCTACGTCAGGTGATTTCACCTGACTGCCAAATGCTCTAGCTTGTGCGACTGCCTGACAGCGTTGAAGATGTGGGGATCCCGGGCCGTGGGCGATACGGGGAGGTGAGGTTCACCCGCTCGGTGCACAAAGGCTGCCGCCAGAGGTTTTGCCGGGTGACATGCGCTAGGCAAAGAAGCGGAAATCACGTCCCATCGGTTGCCAGAACAGCCCTGATTTCTCTTAGGCGAATGTCGAGTGTGTTGTGAGCGGCCTGCATGAGGTCCATGTCATGCATGTGACTGATGGCCGCCAGCTCGTTCATCAGATCGCCGATGATCACGTCAACGCGCCGAGGAGCACCCGTCGCATCCTCCATTATGCTTGCCTCAAGTTGCTCAAACGATCCCCCAAGCGCACGGTAGAGCTCGAGCGCCGCGAACAGGAGGTTTCTCTGGCGCTGTGCAAGGTCGCTCACCGACGCTTCTCCACTGCGCGCCGCCATCAGTCGCACAGCTTTGTTTTGGAACTCGCTCATCCTCACCAACTCAGAACGTGCTTGACATACATCGCCTACGCCACGGCTCGAAAACGCCGGCTAGCGGAAGAATTTGAAATACGAGGCAATCTGCGCTGTGGTGTTGGACGACAGTTTGAGCTTTATTCCTATCCTGTCCCCTCTGGTCCAACGAACGATCCCGGTCAGAAGGCCGAGCTCCTCGCTGCGTATCGTGACTTCTTGTCCGGTTTGGGCGCCGATGTCGAAGAGGAGCTGGAAACAGATGCCCTCTTCCGAAAGGTCTCTAACGATACCGTTGCTTGACCCGGTCTTGCAGCTAACGTTGCCGGTGATACTCGTCCGGGTGCGCGAAGCGACGCGCTGAACGTTGCCCTCATGAATCATGTCTTCCTCCGCACTCTAACTCGAGGTAGCTCAGTTCGACATATCTCGGCTATTCTGAGACGTCGTTGAGAAATGGTCCAGGATCGTCGATCGTCGGTAATGGAATCTTATCAATACAGTTTTGTTGCAACTGCGCTATACTGCACGCAAAACGTTTATTAGTTCCTAATTGAAGAATTGACAAAATACATGTTCTGCTTGTCGGGCCGTTCGGCGGTATAGGACCGGTGGCATTCGCAGCCGGGCTTTCGGCTACTGCATGTTTCCTTAAATCGTACCCGATTTAAGGACAAAAAAATGCAGCAATTCAAAGTGCTACAGCGTCCTTTGTGCGTCTGAAAAGACGCACGGCGCTGTATTGCGGCAACTTATCTTCAGCGGACGGGGAGCGCGTCGCCGCCAGACGCTGCCGACTGGGTCGCCTTCGGCTGTGCGGTATTATTGACCTGCGTTGTCGGCGAAGTGCTCCGGATGGCGAGACGCGCCATCGAGCATACAGAGGCTGTCGTCACAGCCTGTGATGCGCATCTGAGATCGATTTTGGACACGGCCGCCATCCGCCGGCCTGCATCTATTCCCATCTTTGCTGAACTAATCGGCTTCGTCGGCCGAGTCCGCGTTGAGGAGGCCGTATTTCTTGTCGCCGATTTGCGAGAGCAGATCGAGCTGCGTTTCGAGAAAGTCGATATGACCTTCTTCGTCGCTTAGCAGCTCTTCGAACAATTTCATCGAGACGTAGTCTCCGGCCTGTCGACAGACATCACGGGAGGCCATGTAGGAGTTCCGGGCGTCGTACTCGCCGGCGAGATCGGCTTCCAGGACTTCCTTGACGTTTTGACCTATGCGCAGCGGCGCAACCGCCTGGAGGTTGGGATGGCCTTCAAGGAAGATGATGCGGACCACAAGCTTGTCCGCGTGGTGCATTTCTTCGATCGACTCCTCGCGCTCTCTCTTGGCGAGCTTCGTGTAGCCCCAATTTTCGACGAGGCGATAATGCAGCCAGAATTGGTTTACCGCCCCCAGCTCGAGAAACAACGCTTCGTTCAGACGCTCGATTACCTTCGGATCCCCTTTCATCGGACGCTCCTCCGCGCGAGTTGTCGATCCGCAACTTTAATCCCTGCGGGCTGTCTATGTCGAGGTTTGTTAGAACCATTCTAAATCACTCCAGAAAACACCTTCGAGCGCGGCCCTGAGCAGGGGCTGAACGGCATGGCGAGTCTTTTGATGGAGTCGAATGGGCTCGGCGCGTGGCACCGCAAGCAATGCTCACATGACGTGACGCGCATATTCGAAAGAAGCCCGGATCGTGACAATCCGGGCTCAATCATGTTCAAACTTTATCTATTGCAATATTAAGCATCGACACAGCAATGCTTCTTCCCTCGCCGAAACAGCAAGCTCTAAGGGCAATTCGGGAAGATGTGCCGTTGCAGAAAGGATATTATCCGAAAGTCTTATAGAAACAATAAAAATTAATGGGTCTGACGATTCATCATACTAAACGCGTATTATTCGGGACGCGCATTCTGACGATCGAGCTTGCAAGAAACGCCTGCCACGGCCGAACGGCCGGAGGCGAATGTTCGACTGACAAACAGTGGACGTGGCGACGGGAGCTATCCTACGTCCATCACGGCGGCCGCTATTGCGGCCGCCGTGGCGTCAATCTCCGAGCGCTGCAGCAGGATTACCGCGCATGTCCAAGCCGATATCATCCTCCAGGATCCGCGGCTCGAGACTCTACGCGATGAACTCACCATCCCTGTCGGTGCGGACCCGCAGGAGTGAGCGGCGTCGCTCACCTTTCGGCTTGCGCCAAGGGGAACTGCCACGTGCCGTCAAGGACCTCCGCTCGCGGCTTGAAGAGACGCACCGTGTAATTCCACCCTTCGGTGATCGGAATGCAGTTCTGCACTTCGCCACCGCACCCACCGAACTGGATTGTGACCGAGCCGTCCGCCGCTTTTCTCGCCGTGATGCTGTTGACCGAATAGACATCATCCAGGTTCGGCTGGAGGTAACCCTGGCTGTTGTAGACCGTAAGCGACCAGAAGCCGTCGACGGGCACCTCGCCGACGGTCAGCTTGTAAATCGTCTCTCCGTCATTCCGGGCTGGCGTGATCGGAAGATAGAGCCCGTCCTTTTCGGGATTGCCGCCCCACAGCATCGCGGTTCCGATCAGATGCTTCACAGGATCGACCTGATGCTCGTTCGCACCGAACATGCCGCGTGTATCGGAAATCGTGGTTGCGAGTTGCTGCAGCGCCGATCTGATCTTTTCCAGGCTCGCCTTGTCCCAGTTGGGCACTTCGAACTTACCTGAGTTTTGCTGCGTGAGCGTGATCGCATCCTGCAGCGCATGGACCTCGCGGACGTCCTTCTCGCTCGCGAAATCGACGAGGAAACGGACGACAACGATGGCATAGCGGGTGCCGACCCTATCCTTTGTCAGCGTATGAGGGCCTGGCTCATAAAAGGTCGCCGGCGTGTATTGATCCTGGTTGACGACCTGCATCCCCATATAGCGCTTGCCGGCGTCCGGCAGCGTGACCGTCACCGGCCCGGCGTCGAGGTCGAGGAGCGCGAAGGAATACAAGGTGTCGCGGTTTGGGCGGGGTATGCCCTTCTGCACGGGCGCGGAAAGCTCGCGGCCATGGCCGAACTTTCCCAAGCCGCCAGTCATGGCCACCCCGGCAAAATAGACGTCGGTCTGTGCGCGATTGTAGTTCTCGACGGTGACCGGCTCAGCCGACGGGGCCGGCATTTGTGCGGACGCGGTGGAACTAGCTAATACTACTGTCATGGCTGCCAAAACTCTCGTGCTGGTCTTTTTCATGGTGTCCATCATTCGAGGGGATTCTTGATAGACCTCGATCTAAGCTGACCAGGAATGGAAATGAAGGCGCACAATTGACAAGCAGCCTCTCACATATGATAGGGTCCGCGCATGGATCTCAACGCCACGCGCATGTTTGTTGCCGTCGTCCAGGCGGGCAGCCTTTCGGCGGCGGCGGGTCGTCTCGGAATCCCACTGGCGACGCTCAGCCGTCGCATACGCGATCTCGAACGGCAGCTCAAAGTGCAGTTGCTGGAGCGATCGGCCCGGGGCGCGAAGCTTACCGATGCTGGAACGCGGCTCTATGAGCACGCCGGGCGCGGCATCGAAGCGCTGCTCGAGGCGGAGCAGGCCGTGGTGAGCGATCAAGCGCGCCTCAAAGGGCGCCTGCGGCTATCCTTGCCGCAGACCTTCAGGCCGTGGTGGGAGTTGCTCTCGGCTTTCCAGCGTCGTTATCCGGACATCCAGGTTCACGTCTATTCGACCGAGCGTCGGGTGGATCTGGTCGAGGACGGCATCGATGTGGCTCTTCGTGTCGGCGCAATCGTCTATGAGTCGATGGTGGCACGGCACGTCCTGTCCTATCGCAATGTTCTCGTTGCCAGCCCGGAGCTGGTGCAGCGGTTCGGCCTGCCGACAGAACCGCAGGAGCTTCATGCCTTCCCATGTGCGGTCTGGGCCTCGCACGTCGATGTCCCTGTGCAGTGGGATTTTGGCGGACACCTCGTCAAACCAAACGCGGTGCTTTCCAGCAACGACTACGATCATCTATGCTGCCGGGCACTCGATGGTGACGTGGTAACCGAGTTGCCGCCCTTCCTGGCGGCCGCGCCAATTCGAGAGAAGCGTCTCGTAGCATTGCTGCCGCAATATCCGCTGCCCGAGTGGTCCATCCACCTGGTCTATCCGCCCCACCGGCACCAGTCGACCATCGTCAGGACATACCTGGACTTCTGCGGGACCTATCTGCCGAGAGTCCGGCGGGCCTGCGAAATCACCATTCCCACCTGAGGCATCGAATCCGTCGGCGAGGCCTTGTGCTGCAACGCGCGGCGCCGCGGAAACTACAGCGCCGTGCGTCTTTTCAGACGCACAAAGGACGCTGTAGCACTTTGAATTGCTGCATGTTTTTGTCCTTAAATCGGGTACGATTTAAGGAAACATGCAGTAGCATCCACCCCTCTACCGCCATCATCTCCGCCGAGCGGCGCAGAGTTGTTGTGCCCGGAAGGATCGGAATCCAATCCTCACCAGGACAAGCCGCCCGCGACTGCTGCATGCTAGTCATCGATGCGCCCGAGGATCGCTCCGGCCTGGACGTAGCTGCCTTCGGGGATGATGATGCGGAAGGTGCCGTCGCGGGGTGCGGTTATCGGCGTTTCCATCTTCATCGCTTCCATGACCGCAACCAGGTCGCCTTGCCGAATCCCGTCACCATCGGAGACTTTCCAGGCCTGCAGCATGCCGGCGATGGGCGCCACGAGGTCGCCCGGGTCAGACGTCGTGCTGGCGGCCGGAATGCTGCCGTTGCTTTGGAAAGGCGCGGCAAAGCCTGATAGGAGGGTGGAGGGAATGGCGAGTTCATGCCTCCGGCCGTCGATTTCGATATGGGTGCGCAACAGCGAGGGGTCCGGCGCGCGCTCCGGCCTGCTTGCGGCCTGCGGCATGTCCACGAACTCGGTTTCGATCCAGCGCGTATGAACCCTGAAGCCGCTCGTCCCGATGAAATCTTCGCTGTCGATGGCGGCGCGATGGAAGGGCAAGACGGTCGCCAACCCCTCGACACGGAATTCCGCAAGCGCCCTGCGGGCGCGTCTCAGCGCCTCCTCGCGGGTCGCCCCAGTAACGATCAGCTTTGCCACAAGCGAATCGAAGACGCCGGGAACGGCCGAACCGGCCACGACCCCGCCGTCCAGCCGGACGCCGGGGCCCGAGGGGGGCTCGAACACGGTGATCCGGCCGGGCGTCGGCAAGAAACCGCGGCCGGGGTCTTCGGCGTTGATGCGGAACTCGATTGCGTGCCCGCGCGGCGCCGGCGTTTCGGTGATCCCGAGCGCAAATCCGTCGGCAATGCGGAACTGCTCAATGACGAGATCGATGCCGGTCGTCTCCTCGGTCACCGGGTGCTCTACCTGAAGACGGGTGTTGACCTCGAGGAAAGAGATGGTGCCGTCAGCACCCAGCAGAAATTCGACCGTTCCGGCTCCCGTGTAGCCTGCGGCGGCGCAAATCGCCTTGGCGGCATCGTGGATAGCAGTTCGTTGACCGTCTGTCAGGAACGGGGCAGGGGCCTCCTCGACGAGCTTTTGATTGCGTCTCTGCAGCGAGCAATCGCGGGTACCGAGCACGAGCACGCTGCCATGGCGATCGGCAAGCACCTGCGCCTCGATGTGGCGCGGACGGTCCAGGAAGCGTTCGACAAAACATTCACCCCGTCCGAAGGCTGCCGTCGCCTCGCGGACGGCGGATGCGTAAAGCTCGGAGATTTCCTCGAGGCGCCGGGCGACCTTCAATCCCCGCCCACCGCCGCCGTGCGCCGCCTTGATTGCAATCGGAAGACCGTGCTTTTCGGCGAAGGCGATAGCCTCCGCCGCACTCTCCACCGGGCCATCGCTGCCGGCAACGAGAGGCGCCCCGACGCTCTCGGCAATACGCCGGGCTTGGACTTTGTCCCCGAGCGCCTCGATCACCTGCGGGTCCGGTCCGATCCAGGTTAGGCCGGCGTCGATCACCGCGCGCGCGAACTCCGCCCGTTCGGACAGGAAACCGTAGCCCGGATGAACGGCATCCGCGCCGGAGCGACGGGCTGCGTCGATGAGTTTTGCTATGTCGAGATAGGTCTCGTCCGGGCGGCTGCCCGAAAGACCGTAGGCCTCGTCGGCAAGCCGCGTGAAGAGGGCGTCCACGTCCGGGTCTGCATAGACGGCGACGGAGCCAAGGCCGTAGTCGCGGCAAGCGCGGATGATACGCACGGCGATCTCGCCGCGGTTGGCGATCAGCACTTTTTTCATCGATGCCTCCTCACTCCCTCACGCGCGCAGCACGCCGCATCGGCCGGATTTCGGCGAAGCGCGTGACGGGCCGGAACCTTATTTTTGCATTGACCGGGACCTGGCCGGCTAGATCGAGATGGTACTCGGCAACCGTGCCGATGACGGGGTAACCGCCTGTCAGCGGGTGATCGGCGAGGAAGAGCACCGGCTGGCCGTTGTGTGGCACCTGGATTGCGCCGGTCGCGGTGCCCTCGCTTGGCAATTCCGCCTTGTCGATGCGCTCCAGCGGCACTTCGCCTGAAAGCCGGAGACCGACGCGGTTGGACTGCGGCGTCACCAGCCAATCCTGCTCATGGAAGCGGGCGACGGCGGCCGCGGAGAACCAGTCGGTGCGCGGACCCATGATGACGTCGAGTGTGACCGTGTCGCCGGCGGCCGGCAAGTTTTCGGCCGGGACTTCCGAAAGCGATACGCTTTCCATCGGCGGGATTAGTTGTCGCAACGGCAGGACGGCGCCGGCCGACACCGGTTCAGGACCGATGACCGCGAGTGTGTCGGTGGCGGCGCTGCCGAGAACTCTCTTCACGTCGAAGCCGCCGCGAACCGAGAGATAGGAGCGTACGCCCTTCGGCGGATGACCGAGCGTCACGATATCCCCCGGTTCGAGCGCTATCGCCTGGCCGGCGGCGGCTTCGAAGCTTGCCCCTGAAAGATCCCGTACTGTAATCGGGCAAGGGGCGCCGGCGAGCGCGATAACCGCACGGCCGGAGCTTTCGAAGGAGAAGCCGCCGAGTGTGACCTCGAGACAAGCGAAGCCGTTGGGATTGCCGACGATGCGGTTTGCGGACTTCAGTGCTCCCTGATCAAGGGCGCCCGAAGCCGAGACTCCCTGGCCCGCCAGGCCGAAGCGGCCGAGATCCTGGAACAACGCGGGCATCGGGGCGGTGAGCACCGTCAAGCGGTTTCCGCTCCCATGAGCCGTTCCCTCGGTCACATCTCTTCGCGGCACAAGCTTAGAGGCGGATGGCGCCGGCATGGGGCGCTTGGACCGGTCGTAGAAACGCACACGAGTGCCGGGCTCAAGGAGCGCCGGCGGATCGCGCGCCAGGTCCCACATTTTCAGCGGCGTCACGCCGATGATCTGCCAACCGCCGGGGCTCGCCTGCGGATAGACACCGCTGAAGGCACCCGCGAGCGCGACGGAGCCCGCCGGAATGCGTGTGCGCGGTGTCTGGCGGCGAGGCACATGCAGGGCGGGGTCGCCGCCGACGAGATAGGCGAATCCAGGGGCAAAGCCGCAGAAAGCAACGGTGAACTCGCTTTGCGTATGGCGCCGGATCACCTCCTCGACGCTGAGCCCCGTCAGCCGGGCAACTTCTTCCAGGTCCTCGCCGTCGTAATGCACGGGGATTTCCACGAGCCGCTTGGATGGAGCGATGCGGGCGGAGAGATCACGATCGGCGATAGCCCCCGCGATCTCTTCCGCCGATACGCGTTCCGACCGAAAGCGGAGCATCAGCGTGCGTGCGGCCGGCACCATCTCCTCGACGCCGTCGATGGGATCGGCTGCGAGCGAGGCGAAGAGCGCCAGTGTTTCGTCCAGGTCGGCGAGCTCCACCAGAAGTGTCGTCAGGCTGACGGGAAGGAAGCGCATCGTGACCTCAGGTGTAATAGGCGGAATCGGGGACGTCGGTGATGAACATGTCCCCCGGCGCGTGGGTGATCGCGAAAGGAACACGGGAGGCCATGACCGCCGCCTGGGGCGTGACCCCGCAGGCCCGGAAGACGGGGACCTCGCCCGCCTCGATGCGCACCGGAGCGCCGAAGTCCGGCTTTGCCCGATCCCGAGATCGGCTCGACCGCGCTAGCACGATAACGCGCCGCCGCAGCATCGAGGTGGCGAAGAGCTTCTTTCGCGTGCATTCGATCCTCCTCACGCGGCGCTTCGTGCGAGGAAGGATCGTATGGCGATGCCTTCCGCCTCGAAGGTCCGGCGGATTTCGCGGGCGATCGCCACGGCGTCGGCGCTGTCGCCGTGCACGCAGATGGATTTCGCATCGATACGGATCACGCTGCCGTCGATCGCCTCGATCGTGCCGTCCTTTGCCAGCCGCAACATTCGTTGTGCGATGGCCGCGGGATCGTGCAGCACGGCACCCGGTTCGCGGCGGGAAACCAGGTGTCCCTCCGGCGTATAGGCCCGGTCGGCGAACGCTTCGGCGACCACGTTCAGGCCCGCCTTGCCTGCGAGATCGAGGATCGGCGCGTTTGCGAGGCCCATCAGCACCAGCGAGGGATCGATCGCCTTGATCGCCTCTATGACCGCTGCACCTTGCTTGGCGTCGGTCGCGATGCGGTTATAGAGTGCCCCGTGCGGCTTGACATAGCGGATCTGCGTGCCGGCTGCGGCTGCGATGCCCTTGAGCGCGCCGATTTGGTAGATGACGTCCGCGACGAGCTCGGGGCTCGTCACGTCGATGTCGCGCCGGCCGAAGCCTACGCGGTCGGGGTAGGAGACGTGGGCGCCGATCGAGACGCCCCGTTCTGCCGCCGCCTTAACCGTTTTCAGTATGCCGGCCGGGTCGCCCGCGTGAAAGCCGCATGCGACATTCGCACTGGACACGATGGAAAGCATCGCCTCGTCGTCGCCCATGCGCCAGGCACCGTAGCTTTCGCCGAGATCGCTGTTGAGATCGATCGCCGTCATGGTCCTGCCTCCCTTATGGATTGATGAGCGAGAAGATAGGCCCGAACCGATTTATAGCCCATGTACCATCCTTCCTTTGACCAGGAACATCATCCCAGAGTGAGTTGGGCTCATCCAGCAATCAGCTTGGTCGCCTTTTCACAATTCTGTCAAGATTGTTCAACGATTTTATTGGTTCGTTCTACACTTCTCCGCATGCGGAGGGGAGCGGCCGTTGACCGCCGTGAACATGGGCAATGAAGCAGCCGAGACGCACATGTGCTTGCTTGCGATGGATTGTTCAACGATATTCCAGCCGCGTCGCGAATCCATCGGCGGGGCGCCGGTATGAGCATAAGATCACGAGCCGCGAAGTGCGTGCCGTGCACGGGCACGGAAAACTCACGCGTGCCGAGGAGATTTATGACCAAGCAGGATAAAACACTCACCTTGGCGCCGCGGCTGGCAGAGCAGATCCGCAACAAGCTTATCGCCGGAGAATTGAAGCCCGGCCAGCGCTTGTCGGAGGCGAGTCTGAGCTCCGATCTCGACGTGTCACGCAACTCGCTGCGTGAGGCGTTTCGGCTGCTGACCAAAGAGGGGCTGCTGCGACACGAGCCGAACAGGGGCGTATTCGTGGCAACGCCGAGCATGGCCTCGATCATCGACATTTACCGCGTTCGCCGAGTGATCGAGTGCCGGGCGCTGGAGCAGGCCTATCCGCAGCACCCGGCCGTCGCCCGCATGCGCCTTGCGGTCGACAAGGCGCTCGAATACCGCGCGGCGAACGATTGGGTCGGAGTCGGCAGCGCCAACATGGCTTTCCATGCGGCGATCGTCGATCTCGCCGACAGCGCTCGACTGAACGTGTTCTACGGTCAGATCGCTGCCGAACTGCGTTTGAGCTTCGGACTGCTGGAGGACCTCGAATTCCTGCACGCTCCCTATGTGGAGATGAACGCTGCCATTCTCGCGCAGGTGGAGGCGGGAAAGATGGCCGAGGCTGCAGCCGCGCTTGAAGCCTATCTCGCCCACTCCGAACGCACGGTGCTTGCCGCCTTTGCTCGCATCTCCGAAGCCGGTGCTTAACAACGGACGTGCGTCGCACCGGCAGCGCGCAATGGATAGCGCCCAGAGGACGGCTCTGGCAGGCGTCCAACCTCAGCGAGTAGCGGAAGAGGCGGTCGCCATCCGCGTCGACAGAGCATTTTTATCATGGATAAGGGACTTCATTATTCCGGTAGTTTCCTCGGCAACCAGAGCCACGCGATGATCCCGACCGCGAGCATAAGCAGGCCGCCGGCAGCGACAGCCACATGCAGGCCCGTAAGGAACGCCTGCTTGGCATGGAGCACCGTCTCGGCGGTAAGCGCCGGCTGATCCAGAGTTTCGTTAAGCGTGCCGGCCACATCAGGGCCGAGCAGCCGAAAGCTGAGTGCCGCCAGAGAGCCGAGCAACGAAATCCCCAGTGCGTTGCCCAGCTCGTTGCTGGTTTCTGCGATAGAGGCTGCCGCGCCGGCGCGCTCTGGCGGCACCGCCGAAACCGCGACCTCGGCCACCAGGCTGAACGACAGGCCATAACCGATGCCGGCAATCATGCTCGAGGCGATGAACACCCCGATACCGGCTTCGGTGCCTGTGAACAGCAGCAGGAATACGCCCGCGCTGATGAGAAGATGCGTGGCGACCAGCGCGGGCTTGCGGCCGATGCGCTCGACGATCCGGGCTGTGCCCACGCAGACCGCCGTCAGCACCATTGCGCCTGGCAGGGTCAGTAGCGCGGCCGAAAGGACGTCGAACCCCAGGACCGATTGCAGATAGATGCCGGAGAGATATCCAGCGGCGGCCCAGACGACCAGCGACAAAAGGCCGGTCAGGATCGCAATGGAGAAGATGCGGTCCCGGAAGAGGCTGAGGTCGAGCAGCGGATATTCGATCCGCGTCTGTCTCTGCAGGAACAGCGCGAGGACGACGATGCCGACGATCCCGGCGGTTGCTTGCGCTACCGTGAAGCCATGGGCGGCAGCGGCCTTGACCGACCACGTGAACAACAGGATGCCCGCGAAGGACAGCAGCAGGCTCGGGAGATCGATGCGCCCGTAATGCGTGGAGCGCACTTCGCGCAGCAGGATCGGCGCGGCGATCAGGAAGGCGATGACGACCGGGACGTTGATCACAAACACGCTCCCCCACGTATAATGCTGGAGCAGAAGCCCGCCGACGACCGGGCCGATTGCGAAGCCGGCTGAAAAAGTGGCGGCGAAGATGCCGATGACTTGCGCGCGCAGCCGGGGATCGGGAAACAGGGCGCTGACGATCGCAAGACCCGAGGGCAGCAGCGTGGCGCCGCCAAGGCCCATCAGGGCGCGGAACGCGATCAGGGTTTCAGGCGCCTGCGCATAGGCAGCGCCGAGGGACCCCATGCCGAAGACGACGGCACCTACCATGATCAGCTTCAGCCGGCCGTAACGATCGCCGATATTGCCGAAGGTGATCAGCAGCGATCCGACCACGAAGCCGTAGATGTCGAGAATCCAGAGAGCCTGGTCGGCGGTGGGTGTGAGCGCGGAGGTCACGCGCGGCATCGCAAGATAGAGAATGGAACCGTCCATGGCCACGATCAGGACCAGTGGCAGCACCGCCATGAGGCCCAGCCATGCCTTCTGGTCAACGGGGCGGGAAAGGGAAGCATCGGTCATTTGGCAAAGATCCTCCTTCTACGGCGCGCTGAGGCACGCCGCTTCAGCCGCCGGCAACGAGCCCGGCGGAGTGGTTGCGGTTAAGGGGTGGCTTCTATATACTTAAGGTAAGTTACTTTTGGTATATAGACATGTCAAGCACATCGGAAAAAGACCGGCATGCGCCGAAGCGCCTTCGCCTCAGCCGCGAGGAGCGGCTCCGCCAGCTCCTGGACGTCTCGTGGCGGCTGGTGCGGGAGGAAGGCACGGACGCCCTGACGCTCCCGAGGCTTTCGGAAGAAGCCGACGTCACCAAGCCGGTCGTCTATGACCATTTCGGCACGCGCAATGGTTTGCTGATCGCGCTCTACAAGGATTTTGATGCGCGACAGACGGCGATCATCGACGCGGCGCTCGAGGCACGCGAGCCGACACTGGAAGGGACTGCAAGGGTCCTCGCCGCGGCCTATGTCGAATGCGTTCTGGCACAAGGGCGCGAGATACCCGGCGTGCTCGCCGCCCTGGCCGGTTCACCCGAGCTGGAAGGGGTCAAGCGGGATTATCAACGGATCTTTCTCGAGAAATGCCGAAAGGCGCTGGCCTCTTTCATCGGCCCACGAGGCGTTCCACAAGCCGGCTTCTGGGCCATGCTCGGAGCCGCCGACGCCCTGTCCCATGCCGCCGCTACCGGCGAGATCACCGCCCGACAGGCAGAGGACGAGCTTTTCGAGACGGTCCTCGCGATGATCGCCAGAAGCTATCGCTGAGTATGGTCAACAGCAGAAGCAGGCACGCCGAAGGGCCGGGTGGGGCTTTGCCGTCCGTTGTTGCGAAGGAGAGATTCTTGAAACGACCAGGCTGAGGCAAGGTAGTAAACGAACCGCCGCCAATTGCTTTCTGGCGACTATTACGCTTGGCGTGGTGTGGTGGACGCAGCTGACAGTCTGCACTTTCTCAAGTAGCGCTTCTTTACAACGAGTGCGAAGTAGTTGCACTCTAAATAGTGCTATGGGAGTTAGAAGTGCCAATGGCGCTCTGGAGGGAGACACATGGCGAACGTGAGATTCACAGCAACCGGTACGGACAAATATCTGAAGGTCACAGATAATCTAAACGACGCTGCGGAACCCAAGATTAAGCTTCAGCGGGCTCAGGCCGGAGAACCACCGTTTGAGGTTTCCGTTTCTACGTTCGATGGGAAAACTGGTGAAGTAAAAATCGAAGTTAGCAGGAACGGTACCGACTACAATATTCATGATCCTCGAATGACAGTACGCGACCAAGAGCTATATCCAATTGACGACTCAAACCTCCCGCCACAGGCAAGCTGATAATATAGTTAAGGGCAGGGAGCCGAAGGTTAAGCTTCAAAAGCTTAACGGTCCTGCCTTTGAGGTCGCCGTCTCAGCGGAAACGGGAAAATAGTACGTCAAAGAGGAAGTTTGAAAGGACGACGCCGGCTACAAGCTTCGTCAACGATGCAAGCCCTCCAAAGGAGAGAGGCTGAGAAACCTGCACCTCCACGAGTCCGTTGCGTCATGACGTTTGCTGCTTCTCTACTGCGTGTTTCCTTAAATCGTAGCCGATTTAAGGACGAAGGATGCAGCAATTCAAAGTGCTACAGCGTCCGTTGTGCGTCTGAAAAGACGCACGGCGCTGTAGCGAAGCGAATTCCCGGAGCGATAAAGCGCTAGCCTTGAGTTCCACCACCGCGAGTCAGCCGACCGCTCCGATGAGCTAGAGCCATACTATTGCCGTAAGTGTTAGGGCTACGATTTCCCGGAAGATTTGCGTTCAAGACGAGCTCCTCAGCCAGGTCGGCACTTGTCGAAAGCTCCATCATCTGGGTCTTTTTCGTAATCTGCCACATGAAATATCCACTGTTCTCGTAACCGCATCCTTTCGCGGGCGCTTTGGTCGTGTGTGGGGAGAACACAAAGAGTTTCGGCTTATCGAAACGATAGCAGTATCCTTCGTACGCATATCCATAGATCACAGCAATCTCCATCTCCTGTGGATCTACAGCAACGTCTGAACCAAAAGGTACAACAGCCAGCTTAAGCCTATTTCCGTCCAACGGCAGATATGCAGCGTTGTTTTCGACGTTAAGTCTTACGCCATAGAGAGTGATCTGATCCGGCCGATAAGTCCGCGGATTCGGCGGCGCTGGATGAGTTTCATACTGCATATCAATTCTCCCCCTGAACCGGTTCGTGGTTGACGCTGTCCCGATTTTTCCGGCGGCTGACCGGACCTGCGAGCCCGATTGCCTGGCCGTAGAACTTCCGTTGACGCTGGCGATGTCTTCTCCTTCGCCATGCGCCGTTACTCACAGGATCTCGCGCCACGCAAAGTTGTCGGCGATGCTGTGGACAAAGCGGTTCGCGCGCCCGGTTTCGGCGGCGTGGATCATTGCCTCCGCCGCTCCGCGATAGTCGAGCGTGTGCGGCTCCAGCTCATCCCATGAACGCACCAGGATTTCGCCGACGAAATCGCGCGCCTCTTCCAGCGCCGATTTCAAGGCGAACACCCGGTCGTCATTGACGCCGAGCGAGGCGGAAAACAGTTCCTCCATTTCCTCGTCCGAAAGCTCGTTCCTGAGGTCGCGGAAGTCGCGCGGATCGAGATCGGAAAGCCCGCGCTCGAAAAGCAGGACTTGGTAGATCTCCACCAGGACGTCGAACAGCGCGCCTGCGAAGGGTTTGGAGAGGTCGTGCACCTCGGCGCAGACGTCCCTCATCCTCAGCGAATGGCTGAACAGGCGCACCTGCTTTTCGTCGCAAAGCTCTCCGAAGCGGTCGAGTTCGTTGGTGATCAGGAGATTGCCGCGCGTCCGGCGCAGAAGCAGGTCGAGCGCCGTGTCAAAGTGTAAAAGGCCGATGAGCGCGATGAAATCAGCGGCCGCTTCATGGTAGGCGAAGTATTCATGCGGCGGGTCAAACTGGGGCGCGCCCATCACGCCGAAGATGATCAGGTGCCCAACCTCATGCGCGACAGCATCGAAGTTGAGCGCGAAGGGGTGCGGCTCGCCCCGCGACTCGTCCTCCCCCATCTCCAGAAAACCGTAGCCTGACTGCGCGTTGTCCCAGCGCAGCCGCGGCACAATTTCGAGACGGCCGTGAGTCGATTCAAAGAACCAGGGGATATCCCGCCCTAGATAACTCTCGCAAATGTCGAGCGTGCGGCGGACGCAGGCGTAGACATGCGCCGCCTCGAATTCCGGCGTACCGATTTGGATGTGGTCGAAGTGACCGTCCGGACCCGCCACCGTGCGCGGCTTCAACGCGCCGGCGTAGGGGGGCAGATAGGGAAACTGATAGGGTTGTTTATCGACCATCGGGTCGATCACATACATTCGGCTGTCGGCCGGCCCGGGGCCGATTCGGTTTGGAGGCGTGGAAACCCAGATCGTCTCCGGCCGCTCATAGCCCGGAATGAACGGAGGCTGCGGGAAAACGAGAAAGCGGGTTCCAAGACGCGAAGCCGTCGAATTCAACTCTGACGGCCATTGTCCGGACGCATCCATCCAGGCGGCTCCCCTCGTTTTTAGGATGGTGTAAAGTCTTCCCCAAGTTGAGGAAGATGACGCGAGGTCTTTCTTAAGTCAACTTCCCTCATCCGAAAGAATTAATTTGATATCATCGCTCCAAAGCCCTGCCGCGTCGAGATCGTATGCCCATGCCTCGGTCAGGCGGAAGGGCGGAGCGTTCAGAGGTCTTCCAACAAATCCCGAGCCGCGGGCCAGTTTCGTCAACAGTCCGATCGCGTCCTCACGCTTGCGGTCGAGTGCCCCCGACGGCAGCCAGTCCGCCAGGCGATCCAGAGCGACTGCCGATGCTTCGGAAAAGGTAGACCGCGCATCGGCGAGTAGGCGGGGATAGCTGCGTTCGACGAAGTGCGTGTCGCGCGCCAACGTTTCGAGCTTGCTCCGCTCGTCGGCAGTTACGATGCCAGCGTGCATTGCGCGGCGTAGAGTGAGGCGGATATTGATAAGTGCTTCGCTCAGTGGAGCAGTGCCGAGCTCAGGGGGACTCATCGCGACCGCAACCTCATCGTCGTCAGCGAGGGGCGTCATCGAGTACCACCGATAGATGAAGCCGTAGCCCTGCATGCCGAAAGCGGAGAGTTCAGCCGCCCGGAGCGCGCCCATGCTTGCCGCCCCGAATACCGGGATGCCTTTCGCAAGCGCCCAGAGGACCTCCTTGTGACGCACCGCCGGCACCCGTCCGAACGAGCCATCGATTAGGACGAGCGCCCGAGGCAAATATTCCCGCACCGCACGCACGACCGATCCTTGCTCGGCCGGCGGCAGGTAAGTTGCGTCGAGAATTCCGGCAGCCTCGGCGCGCGATAGTGTCGGACCGAGGAAGACGACCAGTTCGCTCACCATTGCGCTACTCCCTGACGAGGTCCCTGAGCGGCGGGACGACAAGGCGGACGACGTTCAGGTCGAGGTCCTTGCTGCTGTAGAGGGGCACGACCAGGGCCGCCTGCCCACCTGCGGCCTTGATCGCGCCGAGCAAGGCTGTCAGCGCGGTGGTCGCGGAGGCGGGTTCGTCGCGGTCGGCAGGAAGCGCGGTCGTCCCGCTCGGCGACAGGAACGCTTGCCGGCACGCATCAAGGTGCTCGCGGTCGTAGCGCTCAGGGTAGACAGCGCGGGTAATGTCCTCGCGGGCCCCGGCGAGCGCGGTGACCCGCGCCTGTGCTGCCTCCATGAGGGCTCTTGCCAGAGCGCGGTCATAGGTAAAATCGCAGGCGAATCCCTCGCCCGGCATCGGTGCGATTTCCTGATGGCGCTGCGTCTCCATGACCTGGCAGCGAAAGACGGGCATATCGTGATCGCCCGGAACCAGCCAGATACCCGCAGCAAGATCCGCAGCCTCGAGGCGGGCCAACATGCCGGACGAGAGAGGTCCGGCGACGCGGGCCGGATCGATCCGAAGCTCCGGATAGGAACGCGGATATCGCTCCGCCCCGGCGACGCTCGCCCGTTCCAAGATTTCAAGTGCTGCATGGATGATCGCAGCAAGCATTGTCGGGCCCGCGGCGAGGCCCCGTGTCGATCGCGGAAACGCAATGGGGTGCGGCGAAGGAAGCGTGTAGATCGTATCGACCATCGCGACGGGAACCGGCCGCACGCGCCCGGTGAAGAGGTCGTAGCCGTCCGTCCAGCCAAGCCGCAGTTGATCCCACCCTGCATCGAAACCGTGCACGCGACAACCAGCATAGAGATCGCGTATCTCATCCCCCAGTTCGCGCGCGCTCGCGACCTTGATCCGCTCAGGCGCAATCCGCTCCGCCGCCCAGCATTCCAGGCTTTCCATAAGGCCCGATGCCGCCGCCTCCATGATATTGACGCCCTTGCCTTGGGATACCGCGTTGGACAGCGACAGCGGCCGTACCACCTGGACGACCGCTACTCCAGCGCGATCAAGCCGGGTCAACGATCCAACGCGCGTTATGCCAAAGCGACTCCTTTGGGAGAAGAGCGCGCGGACGAGCTCTTCGGTGGCTTCAGGCTTCCTGCCCCGGAAATCGCGGCAGGTGGATAGTTCTCGCTCGAGCTGTGCGCCCAGTTCAGCCGCCGTTGCCGCGTGCGTTTCGTTCATGCATCCCCGGTCTGAGCGCGAAGCCCGAGCCGCTCCAGATCCAGGCGCACACGCGAAGCAAGCATCGAGGCTTGTTGTTCGGTGGCGACTTCGAGCGCGCGGTGAAGGTCCGACGCAACAGCTTCCTCCGGTTCGTGGCGTGCATGCCGAAGGAGAGCCCGCTGGCGAAGCAACTCCGCTAGCCAGAAAACCTGCCCACTCCCGGTCGAGGCCGCGATTGCGCCGTCGAGGATTGACAGGGCTTCGTCGTTGCGTCCCGCACGTTCGAACAGCTCTGCGCGCATGCCGGCATAGATGGGCATGCCTTCATACGTGGCGATCTCGCGCTGGCGTGCCAGCCTGGCTTCGAATTCTGCCAGGCCGGTGGCCGCATCCCCGCTCACGCCGTGCGCCCAAGCCCGAAAAAGCGCCGCCTTTGCAAGCACGCCCGGCACGTCCTGCGCGAGCTCGGCGATCCTGTCAGCAACGGCGATAACGCCCGCATGGTCATTGCGATATCGTTGCAGCTCGATCTCGAACTCCAGCGCATGAAGGACGCTGGGGAGATGATCGATGTGCTCAGCCCAATGCTTCGCCGCGTCGATGCTTTCCGACGATCCGGCGTTGTCGCCCATGAACCAGAGAGAGAAGGCTCGTTCGCCCAGTGCGCAGACCTTCGCATCATGGCCACCGTAGCGACCGCGGCTAAATCGGGCTCGGTCCTCGTCATAGAGCTTCAAACCCTCGTTGACGCACTGCAAACAGTGTGCGTGCAGTCCGGCATCTTCGTTCGTGGCCCATGCGCAATGGAGTGACTGGAGCCGGACCTCCGGATCGGCCGAGCCCTCAAGATCGCGCAAAAGGATGTCCGACCGCACTCGCTGCGTCGCGAAGTCCGGGGCAGTGAACCACCAGCCCCAATAGAGCGGAAACCATTTCGCGCGGTCCTGATCCTTGCGTTCCGCGCAAAGCCACACTCCCTGTTCATAGATCGAGCGCGCTCGCGCCCCTCCCCTCCCGTGGAGCGCGGCAGCAACCGGTCCGCGCACCGCGAGCAGGCGAAGCAGCAGATCGTTCGCCTCGCCACCTTCTCCAACTCCCGCGAGCTGCTTCTCGGCGAAATCCAACAGGCGGTCGGCCTCGTGCAGGGCAGAGCGAGCGCCGCACGCCTCCGCCGCCTGAATTGCGTGGCGCGCTGCCGCTAACGGCTCACCGGCCTGCTCGCAATGCCATGCCATCGCCTCATCGGGCAGAGGCGAAACTGAGCCCGACTGTACAAGGCGGACAATGCGTCCATGTATTTCCCGCCGCTCGGACTTCAGAAGGCTGTCGTAGGCCGCCTCCTGGATGAGGACGTGACGAAATCGGATCGCCGCGCCCGCGGAAGTTCGACGCACGATCCCGGCCTGGGCGAGCGTCTCGATCGCTTCTTCTAGGGGAACAGGAAGAGGCTCAGGCTCCAATACGGCGACCAGGAGCTTCAGTCGGAACTCCCGCCCGAGGACACTTGCGATCTGCGCCACGCGCCTCAGCCGTCCCAGGCCAGCAAGGCGGGCCGCGATAAGGTCCTGCAGATTGAGAATGCGGCCCTCGCGAAGCAGTGTTTCCCACCCGGCCTGATCCCGAACGTCTGGCCCGGCGCGTTCCTTCAGCAGCAGCGCGAGCTGTTCGGCGAAGAGCGGGACACCGTCGCTCTTCTCGTAGACAAAGGCAGCGAGCCCATCCGGAGGCGTCGTCTCCCAAATTCGGTCGACCAGCTGCCGGGTCGCTTGATCTGTAAGGCGCGGCAACGCAATGTCGAGCACGTTCGGATCACCCAGACAATCAGAGTCGGTGGCCAAACGCGACGTTGCAATGGCAAGAACCGGTCTCGACTCGATCCATTCGGCCAGCCCTGCGATAAGAGCTTTTGTGAGCGTGTCAGCCCAATGCACGTCCTCGATCACGATGAGGACGGGTCTTGTTGCGGAGTACGATGTCAGAACCGCCAGCGTGGCCTCGACAGCGCGCTTCCGGATTTCCTGGTCCGAGAGATCGACTTGCCAGGCTTCGCTTGACAGTTCCTGCGGCTTGTCGACCAGCAGGAACGCGACGATCTCGGCGTGCAGCTCGCTAACTTCGGAGCCTAGCGACCGCAGAAAGCGAATGATGGCATCCCGATCCGGCTCGGACTCTTCGATTGCCTCCGCGGCGGCCTGCCTGATCGGCCGCAAAAACGGATGCAGCGGTTCAGTATTGCCGCGGGGCTGGCATTGAAACACAAGGCAGTCCACGCCTCTCCCTGCGAGATCACGACGGAACTCCGCAACCAGCCGCGATTTCCCCATCCCTGCGTCGCCATGCAAAAAAATGAGCTGGCCGTTGCCGTTTGTGGCACGGGCCCAGCGCCTTCGGCAAAGCTCAAGCTCGTCGTCGCGGCCGACGAAGGGCGTCGACACACGCCGGTAAGCCGTGAAGCGATCGGATTGTGGCCGGCGGGCCACTGGCCGCCACAAGCGAACTGGTTCGCCGAAGCCCTTGAGCTCCCGAAGCCCGATCTCCTCAAATTCGAACGCTCCGGTGGTCAGCCGATAGGTGGCTTCCGCCACCGCAACGGTATTCGGTGCGGCTTCGGACTGAATGCGGGCAGCGAGCGCCGGCGCGATTCCGATGACTTCTGTGTAGCTGGGAAAATCTGCTGTCGAGCCGTCGGCAATTACGACAAGGCTGGTGGCGACGCCAACTCTGACCTTCAGACTCACTCCGAACTGTTGTGCCAGCCGCTGGCAACGCTCGACCATCTCAATCGCCGCAGCAACCGCACATTCGGCGGCGTCCTCCCTCGCCTCCGGGACCCCAAAGTAGGCACAGCCGCCATCCCCTTGAGCCCGCTCAAGGTGACCGCCATAGCTGCTGATGAGGGCGGTCGCCTCATTGTGGAGAGTCCTCAATATGACACCGAAGACTTCGGGATCGAGTTGTTGCAACAAGGCTGTTGAGCCAACAACGTCGTAGAAGAGCGCGGTCACCTGCCTGCGCTCTCCCGAAAGTGCACCAACTTGTGCTTGTGTTCCCCCGGTAGCCATCGGACAGCCGCACAACTCCTAACAGCGTTCCGCTGTTTTCCGGCATGATACTATCAAAGCTCAGCAAATATCATGGAAATATTAAAGATGCTCAACCTCCACCGCGAGCTTAAAGGCTCCAGCGACAGCAGGCCCGACGCCGGTGGAGACACGCATCCGCTACGTCGTGCAGTGTTGTCGTCCGTTGAAAGGGCCTACACCAGTGCGGCCAGGATCAGCGCCGCATAGGTGAGCTGGTGCATCAATTGATCGGCTCCGTGCATCGCCCAGTAGGTCCGGGCCGTCGTATCGGCGCGGCTATGCCGCGACAGCAGTGCCTTGCCATAGTCGATGAGATAGTGAGCTACGAATTCGGCGAGCACGAGAATGGCGACGCGCGTCATGCCAGCGCCGGCGAGCATCAGTGCCGGCAGGGTTCCGAGCGCGTGCCCGCCCGCATGGACATAGCCGCCGATCATGCGGAAATTTCCTTTGCCGCGCAGGATCCAGGCGGGCTGCAGCACATAATCAGCGACGAAGTGCTTGAGCTGCATGCAAGCGAGCATCGCCACCGTCGTAATCGCCATTTCCATCGCTTCCTCCCGCGGATCGAGCGTTTAGCTGGTCAATCGTATGCACGCCGACAGGGCTGGCCTTGCCGCGGACCGCCGCAAGCCCGAGCGGCCTCGTCATCGGCTCTGCCCCGAGTTCCCGCATCGTTGCATCGCTGAGCACGATTTCGACGCCGCGCTCCTTGGCCACATTCACCAGCCGGCTCGCGAGATTGACGGTATCGCCGATGGCGGTGTAGCTCAGCCTCTCGGCGGAGCCGATATTGCCGATCAGCGCCGTGCCGCTGTTGATCCCGATGCGCACGCGGATCGCATCCTCGCCGGCAGCGATTGGCGGGTCGTCATGCATTGCCGTCCGGATCGCGACAGCCGCGCGGCAGGCGCGGGAAGCATGGTCCGCCTGTTTGCCCGGCGCATTCCAGATCGCCATGACGGCATCCCCGATGAACTTGTCGACGGTGCCTCCCTCGGCATGGATAGCGGCGACCGCGATAGACAGGAAGCGCGTCAGATGCGGCTCGACGCCGGGTCCGAGCCTCTCCGTCAGCTCGGTGAAGCCGGGCAGGTCGGCGAACATGACCGTCACTTCGCAGAGCTCGCCGCCGGGCTTCGGCTCGATGCCACCCTCGACCAGCGGTCGCACGACGTCGAGCGGCATATAGCGGGCGAAGGCCGAAAGCCCGACCGCCATTCGCTTCAACGCCTGGGACAAGTCGTTGAGCTCGGCGAGAAAGGTCGGGTGATGGCGGATGCTTTCCAGCGAGAAGCGCTCGACCGCACGCAATTGCTCCGCCAGCCGGGCGAGCGGCCGGGCGAGGAGAAAATTTGCAAAGCCGACGGCAGTTGCTGCGGCAAGCGCGGCCATGGCGAGCACGACTATGGCTATGCGCCGGATATTCTTGTCGATACCGCTTGCGAAGGTCGAGCGCGGGGTGGCGGTAACAAGGCGCCAGTTCTCGAACGGCAGGCGCGACGACGACACGAAGACGGGGCCTAGCGAAGCGTTCGGCACTACGGCGCGGAAGGCGTCGACCTTATTGGCCGCGATGGCCTCGGCGGCGGCCGTCGCCACGGCATCGGAGGCAGGAAAATCGGAAAAATGTACCGCCATCACGCCGTCGGAGGGTTGTGATGTCGCAAGCACCCGCGCGCGCTCGTCAAGAACGAAGGCTTTGCCGAGCGCCGGTAGTTCGAGCGCTTGCAGCGCCTCGGAAAGGCGCCGGAGGCTCACGGCCACCATCACCACGCCGGTAAACTTCCCGAAGGTCACGACGCGCTTCGACAGCACCATGGCCGGCTCGAAACCGTTCGGCAGCACATTGGTGACCGTCCAGACGGGCTCTCCGGTTTCCTTGCCCAAGCGATACCAGGGGGCGCCGAGTGCCACATAGGCGCTCTCCGCCTTGATGCGCTCCTCGAAAAAGATGTCGCCCGGGATCGGCCGGTAGAGATCGCGCCGCAGCGGACGGAGCTCGCCGGCTTTCGCAGCGCCGATTTCGACCATTTCGATCCGGCCGTCGGCGGTCGCATGCGACCCGAAAAAGCGCCCGTCCGGAAAGCCGAAGCCGATCCAGGCGATCGCCGGCTGCTCGCGCAGCAGCGACAGGAACAGGAACTCGCGCTTGACCTCGTCATCGGCGCCGATTGCACCCTGGAAGAAGATGGAGCGGACAACCTCGGCGGTGCTCGTCACGAGCGCCAGCGTCCGGGACAGGTCGTTCCTGACGGATCCCGCCGTCTGGGCATCGAGACTCGCGACGATTTCCTCGATGTTCTCGCCGGCTGCGCGCTGCCAGATGAGATGGATCAGCGCTGCGGTGGAGAGCACCGCCAGCATGAGGATAACGATGATGACCTGGGCGAGCTTCGGGCGATACATCGCTAGGCCTCGTGTTGGCCGGTGATCAGCCGCGCGGCGCGATCGTTGCGGGCATAGGCGACCGCCCAGTCGAGAAAGACCACGAGGCGATTACGGAAGCCGACGAGGAACCAGAGATGGGCGAAGTTCCAGACGAGCCATGCGGGATAACCGGAGAGCCTGGCCTTGCCGAAATCCGCAACCGCTGCCTTGCGGCCGATGGTCGCGAGATTGCCGTAGTCACGATAGCGGAAGGGCGCCGACTGACGTCCCGCCATGCCGGCGAGGATGGCGTGGGCCGCGTAACGCCCCATCTGCTTGGCTGCCGGCGCGACGCCAGGTACAGGACGTCCGGCCGCATCGGTCACCGAGGCCGTGTCACCGATAACGAATATCTCGTCGTGCCCAGGCGGATTGAGGCGCCCGTCGACCAGGACCCGACCGGCGCGATCGGCCGGCGCGGCGATCCACTTGGCGGCGCGCGAAGCCATGACGCCTGCGGCCCAGAGAATGCAGGCGGAGCCGATTTCTGTTCCGTCGGCCAGCCGTACGCCGCTGTCGTCACAGCCGGCGACGGCATTTCCGAGCAGGACCTCGACGCCAAGGTTTTCGAGTTGTCTCTGGGCTTTCCTCGAAAGGCAGGGCGGCATCGCCGGCAGTATCCGCTCACCCGCCTCGACGAGCACGACCCGGGCGGAGGATGAATCGATGCGCCGGAAATCACGAACGATCGTCCTTCGCGAGAGCTCGGCGATGGCGCCGGCGAGTTCGACACCCGTCGGCCCGCCGCCGACGACAACGAAGGTCAAGAACGCCTGGCGCAAGCGGGGGTCATCGGTCACCTCCGCCCGTTCGAAGGCGGAGAGGATGCGCGCGCGGATCGCCGTCGCATCGGTGATTGTCTTCAGGCCCGGGGCGTGGTCCGCCCAGGTGTCGTTGCCGAAATAAGTGTGGCGGGCGCCGGTCGCAACGATCAGGTAGTCATAGGGGATGCGCCGGCTGCCAGTCACGACGCATCGCGCGGCCGTATCGACCGCCTCGACCTTGTCCATCAGGACCGTGGCATTCGACTGCCGCGAAAGAATGCGGCGGATCGGCATGGCAATCTGCGCCGGCGAGAGCCCCGCGGTCGCCACCTGATAAAGCAGAGGCTGGAACAGGTGATAGTTTCGCCGGTCGATGACGGTGACTTCGACCGGCGCGCGACGAAGCGCCAACGCCGCGTTCAGGCCGCCGAAGCCCGCACCGAGAATGACCACGCGCGGCCGGTGCTTTGTCTGGTCCGTGCCGGCCGCAATCTTGCCCGCCACGGAGCCGCTCTGAACAGGCGCCACCGACATCGTTCAGCCCCCCGCACGGATGCGTCGGGCGACCAGATGATCGACGGAAATGACTCCGGCCCCCCGCGACAGGATGAGCAGGAGCAGGCTTGTCCACATCAGATGCTCGACCCAATGATCCGGGTAGACGAAGATCTGGATGGTGGCGACGACGCCGAGCAGCATCAGCGAGGCGAGCCGCGCGAACAGTCCCAGGGCGAGCATCGCCGCGCCACTGAGTTCCGCCGCTGTCGCCATAAGAGCGGCCAGTCCGGGATCGAGCAGCGGCACGCGATATTCGAAGGCGAACAGCTGGAGCGTAACCGGCCAGGATGCGAGCTTCGTCTGGGCGGATTGCCAGAAAACCTCCGCGACGGCAACGCGGGACGCCAATTGCACGATCGATAGCGGCAGGGCGCTCGCCCACTCCACGACGGTGTCGTGAAGCCTGTATATCGTTCTGGAAGCACTGATCGGTGTTGCGCGCATTGTGGTCATGACACTCTCTCCTGCTGGTTGGAAGACCCCTTCATGCGATGGATGCCGATGACGAGCTCGCTGACGAAAAGGCCCGCCAGCGCTCGAGCGATATCGAACTCAGGCGAATGGCGGCAGGCGCGAGCGACCGCAGCCTCGAGTCCGCTGCCCCGCATCAACATGTGCCAGAACGCAAACTCCGCGGCGTCGAGGCGCAGGAAGCGAACGGTGTCGGCATGTCTCCACAGCGCAATGCGCTCCGGTTCGCGTTCGAGATTCGAGAGCCTGTCGGGATCACCTCCCTGCTGGTGCGCCGCCCATATGCTGAGGGCGGGCCAGCGGCACAGAACAAGTCGCAGCGAAGGCTGTAGAAAGAGCGCGAAGGACCCGCTCGAAAGCCCCTCGTAGAGCTCGATGAGTGTGCTTGGCCGCCCCAGCGGCGCGTCGAGCGCTTCGGCGATCTTCCACTCCAGGCGCGCCACCTCGGAAACGAAGGGCATATCGGCGGTTCCCTCGAAGCGCGCGAGGAATGGCGCAAATCCTGCGCCGTAGCGCGAAAGGCGCGGCTCTTGTGGCGGGCTGTTGCGGATGAAGCGGCCGGCCACATAACTGAAGTAGCGTTCGTCGAGCAGCCGCACCGTCACGGGGAACACGGCCTTCAACGTCGTCGTGAGCGAGACCAACGTATTGTTGCGGTAGATATTGAGGCGCCTTGCGGGATCGAAACGACCCCGCTCGAGGAGTGGCAGGATATCTGCGGGCCCGGTCGTCAGAACCGCACGCGCGACCACGCTCTGCAGGGTTTCAATGGAGGACATGGCCGTCCCTCCTGCAATGGTCCGCTGCGCAGTTGCCGCAAGCGGCTCTAACTGCCGCGATGGCAGCGAGCGCCGGGAAACGGATGCCACTCGCGTCGTCGCGGCGGGGTAGCGTCATTGTCTCGAAACGGCTGTCCCGCACGGCGACCGGCGGCTCCTCCGGGCGCTCGCCGAAGGCGATACTGCGGGCGAGCATGTCCGCCCACATGGCTTCGCCCAATAAGACCTCGAGCGGCGGCACATCCGTGTCCCATTCGATCAGTGTCGGTCGCGGGCCGATCCTGCGGAGAGCGTGGGCATAGAGCGACCAGACGGCCGGCGGCACGCGCGACCCGTGGTCGTCGATGAGAATGACGTCGCCGTCCACTTCATTGACTGCGTGGCCGGCAAGGTGGATTTCACCGATCGCGTCGGCAGGCAGGGCGTCGATAAACGCCAATGCATCGAAATCGAGGTTGCTTGCGGAGACATGGACGTTGTTGACGTCCAGCAGCAGGCCGCAACCGGTCCGGTTGACGAGCTCGTTCAGGAACTCTGCCTCGGTCATGCTCGATTCCGCGAAGGCCAGATAGGCGGAGAGATTTTCGATGAACACCTGACGCTTGAGCGTATCCTGCAGCCGGCCGATGTTCCCGGAAACGATGGTGAGCGCCTCGTCGTCGTAACGGAGCGGCAGGAGGTCGTTGAGGTAGGCGCCGTCGGCGACGCTCCAGGCAAGGTGCTCCGAGACGATCGCCGGCTGGAAGCGCTCACAGACGAGACGCAGCCGCTCCAGATGCGCTCGGTCGAGACCCGAGGCGCTGCCGAGCGACAGTCCGACGCCGTGCACCGAAAGCGGATAAACCTCCCGTAGCTTCTCGAGCGCCTCCACGGCCGCTGATTGGCCCATGTAGTTTTCGGCATGGACTTCCAGCCAACCCGCAGCAGGCCTGCGGGAAAGCATCTCGGAAATGTGTATCGAACGGAGGCCGATGCCCGCAGCGCACGGCACCGGGTGGGTTGGAAACGTCTTGGGCATCGGTCTACTCCCTTTTTGCTTGTTGTCGGAGGCCGTCAGGCCTTGGGGGCGTCGCTGCCGCCGGCGATCTTTCCGCAGGTGCCGGCAGGCACGTAGATCCAGGCGTCGGCCTGGTCGTCCATCGTCGAGGTGCCCGCGCAGGAATGGGTGGCTGTCTGGCAGTCGTTCTGCCCGGCTTTGACGATGCCGTAGCATTTCTCGAACGAGAACTCGGGCTGGGCGGCCGGTCCTGCCGATGCGGTCGACGCCGAGACGGAGGCGATCGCGGCAAGCGCGGAACTGATGAGCGTACGAGTGTTGATCATTGAACATCTCCTGGATCTGACGTTGTTCAGACCGGGTATCGGCCTGATGCTGACAAGCTTCGCAGACCGCTCGAGCTCTTTGAAATGCTGTTCAGGCATGGTTTCGATAGGCCGAACTATCCGCCGGCGACGGGCGGCACCTGAGACGAAAAAAGCCCCCCGGATCGGGCCGATCGGGGGGCAACACTGCCATCGGGAGGGAGATGGCAAGGAGGTGCGCTCGGGCGGTGGCGACGCACCCTGATTGGTCGGGAAGCGCTGAGGCGTCTAGAGGTAACGCGTACTGATATCGACGCTCGAACGCTTCCCTATCGCGTCATAGTTCGCCATCAGCCAGTCCTCCGCGCACTGTCGACCGCGGTCACGGAGGTCTACGAGGGCTCCCCACTCGGCATTGAGCTTGCTGGAGACGCTGAGGTTTCTCATCGTCTCGTCGTCGGAAATGCCATGTACGAAGATGCGTTTGAGGCCAAGAGAATTACCGGCCTCGGAATCGATCAGGTGCGTCACGAAGGCGATTGCCCGCATCTCCCTCAGTAGTGACGAGTTGAAGCTGATTTCGTTGATCCTGTTCAGTATTTCGGCCGCAGTGCGCGGCAGTTCCGTTCGCTCCAGCGGGTTGATGTGCACCACCAACACATCCGGCGTGTCGCAACCATAGATCAGCGGGAAAATGGCGGGGTTCCCCATGTAGCCTCCGTCCCAATAGGCCTCGCCGTCGATCTCTACGGCTTGAAACAGGAACGGCAGGCAGGCCGAGGCCATGACGGCGTCGATCGAGATCTCGTCATTGGAAAACACCTTGACCTTGCCGGAGCGCACGTTGGTCGCGCAGATGTTCAGCTTCACGGGACAACGCGACATGCGGATCGCATCGAGATCGATCGACTGTTCCAAAACCTGGCGCAGCGGATTGTAGTTCAACGGGTTGAACTGGTAGGGCGATAGCAGCCGCGTCACCATATCGAAGACGACGAAGGCCGGCGAATACTCCAAGGATTTCGACCCGGTCAGGCGGTCGAGCAAGCTCGGCTGCAGCGGACTGAAGGCTGCCGCATGGCTGATGCGGCGCCAGAAATTGGCGAGAGCCCTTTGCGCGCCGCTGCGTCCGCCCTCTGCAAGCCCATAGGCCAGGACCGCGGCGTTCATCGCGCCGGCGCTGGTCGCAACGATGCCTTCGAAGGAAAGGTTCGCCTCGTCGAGCAGCCGGTCGAGCACGCCCCAGGTGAATGCGCCGTGCGCACCGCCGCCCTGAAGCGCGAGGTTTATCGTTCGCGGCGGACGCAGGTCTTCCTTGGAGCGCCGCACCTGGTGCTCGGATTCCGGCAGGCCCACATGGGTGTGCTTGTTCATGGCTCTCCTCCTCTCGATCAATGGGCTGTCCACCCGCCATCGACGGGAATGGCCGCGCCGGTGATCGAGGCGGCCGCGCTGCTGCACAAGAAGACGCTGAGCGCCCCCATCTCCTCGACCGTCGCGAAGCGCTTGGTCGGCTGGTTCTTCAGGAACACGTCGCGGATAACCGCGTCCCGGGGGATCCCGTGCGACTTGGCCTGGCCGTCGATCTGCGCCTCCACCAGCGGCGTCCAGACATAGCCCGGGCAGATCGCATTGGCCGTAATGCCGAATTCCGCGCCTTCGAGCGCCACGACCTTGGTGAGTCCGACAAGCCCATGTTTGGCGGCCACGTAAGCGGACTTGAAGGGCGAGGCGACGAGACCGTGAGCCGAGGCGACGTTGATGACGCGTCCGTAACCGCGAGCGCGCATCTGCCCGTAGGTCGCCCGAACGAGGTGAAACGCAGCAGAAAGATTGATCCCAAGGATCGCGTCCCATTTGGCCTCAGGGAATTCGGCGATCGGCGCAACATGCTGGATCCCGGCATTGTTCACGACGATGTCGATCTGTCCGAAGCGGGCGCCGGCGCGCTCGACCATCATCCGGATGGCCTCCGGACTCGACATGTCGGCGCTGTCATAGGCGACGTCGACGTCGTTCTCCTCCGCCATCTCGGCCCGCTGCCGTTCGATTTCGGCCGGATCGCCAAAGCCGTTGAGCATCACTGCTGCGCCCGCCTTGGCCAGCGCCTGGGCGATGCCGAGACCAATGCCGCTGGTGGAACCGGTGACGATGGCGCTGCGCCCCTCGAGCGCCCTGCGCCCGAACATCGCGTCGATTTCAGCGTCGGTACTTTTGAGCATGTCCGCGTCTCCTCACGTTTCGGCCGAAAGGCCCTTTCCGGGAAGAGAATGGCTCTCTATTCATTTCAACTGAAATGCCACTGTGCTATGAATTCGATAGGTGAATTGCATTGGCGAAGGCGGCGCGCACGGGGGAAGTTCATCGCCTCGACTTCGGCGCTGCGCGTCGGCCAGGACCCATGGCGGGTCTCTATAGCACTTTTGATTGATTTCTAGATCGGATCCGATCCGAAGCAATATGCCGTAGAAGCCTTCCGGGGGGGGCAGGTATGGACATTCACCACGTTCGCTATTTCCTGGCGGTCTGCGAAACGCGCAACTTCACGCGCGCCGCCGAGAAATGCAATGTAACGCAGCCGGCATTGAGCCGCGCAATCCAGCAACTCGAGGACGAGGTTGGCGGACTGTTGTTCCGGCGCGAGCGCAACCTCACTCATCTGACCGACCTCGGAAACCTGCTGAGGCCGCGCTTCCAGTCGATCGTCGACGAGTTGTCGGGTGTTCGGCAGGAGGCGTCGCGCTTCCTTTGCCTCGAGGATGCGCATGTGAAGGTCGGCATCATGTGCACGATCGGGCCGCGCCGTTTCACCGGCCTGCTCACCGACTTCAACCTCCGTCATCGCGGCATTCAGCTTCAGCTCGTCGAAGGAGTACCTCTCGGTCTTTCCGAACTGCTGGAGGCCGGTGAGATCGATGTCGCGATCATGGCAAGCAGTGACCAATTCCCCGAGCGTTTCGATGTCACGCCGCTGTTTCGCGAGCGGTTCATGCTGGCCTTCCCAGCCGGCCACCGCTTGAGCCAGTACGAGGCAATCCCCATCTCGGCAATCGACGGCGAAGTCTATCTCAGGCGGGTCAACTGCGAATTCAACGACTATCTTTCCGATGTCTGCGAAGCTTGCGGAGTGCGTACCCAGGATTCCTATTCGAGCGAGCGGGAGGACTGGATCCAGAACATGGTCGCCGGCGGTCTCGGCATCTGCTTCCTGCCCGAATACAGCGCCGTCATCCCGGGCCTCCAGGTGCGTCCCGTCACCGATCCGGAAGTGACCCGGGAGGTCTGCCTCGTGACCGTCGCCGGCAGGCGGTTTTCGCCTGCCATGGCGACATTCGTCAGCGCCGTGAAATCCTATGGCTGGGCCGCCCCGCATTCGGGAATAGACATGCGGCGCATCGCCTGAGCCTGCTACAGCGCCGGGCTTCTTATCAGACGCGCAAAGTCGCTGTAGCACTTTGAATTGCTGCATGCCTTTGTCCTTAAATCGAGGTCGATTCAAGGAGACATGCAGTAGCGCGCACGCGGGTCCGACGGCTACGACCGCGGCCGCGCGTCCTCTCTACCGCAATAGCTCTGAGCTATGGAATTCAAAAGCAGGCGGCATTTCTTTGTCGGCGGAATCTCCCGCAATCTCCTTGTGCCGCCGGAATTTCTCCGGCGTTACCGACGAAGGAGAACCCGACATGCCTCAGAAGTTTACTGCGGGCCGCCTGCCGCTCGCCATTGCAACGCTCGGCCTTTTTGCCTCCACCTTCGCAACCGTGCCCGCTCTTGCCGGGGAATGCCCGGCCGATCAGGTGGCGGCAGGCGCCATGGCGCCGGGCGCGACCGCACCGGACGGCGTCACCGATGATGTCCTCGCCTCGATCGATCTCTCCTCCAGGGGCGGCGACTGGAAAGGAAGCGCGCTGCGTTTTCGCAAACTGGTCGTCCAGCCGGGCGGCGTCGTGCCGTGGCATTCGCATGAGGCACGTCCCGCCAACATCCTGATCCTCGAAGGCACGATCACCGAGTATCGCAGCAACTGCAAGGTTCCGATCGAGCACAAGGCCGGCGAAGTCACCGCCGAGTTCGGCGAGCTTGCCCACTGGTGGAAGAACAACGGCTCCAAGCCGGCCGTGCTCTACTCGGCCGATATCCTGCCGCCGATGTCGAAAGACGATCACGCCATGTGAGCCGCAAGGCGACAGCACCGCAACATCGCGGACGTTTCCGGCCGCTGGCGGGAACGTCCGCATTTACAGGAGGACAAGCGATGGCGAACCTCGATCATGCCTCGCCGCCGGCGTCCATGTCCGTTCTGGCGAACCCCGTTGCCGACCGCTGGCATTTCGGCCTCATTGCGCTCATCGCGTTCCTGACTCTCGTCGACCTCTTCGCCGCCCAGGCGATCCTGCCATCGCTGCAGCGAGAGTTCGGGGTGAGCCGCGCCACAATGGGCCTCGCGGTCAATGCCAGCACCTTCGGCATGGCGGCCGCTGGTCTCGCCATCGGCATCTTCGGGCGCAACCTGGATCGGCGAAACGGCATCTGGATCAGTCTCGCACTGCTTGCCGTGCCCACCGTGCTCCTCTCGACGACCCGGGACATTGCGACCTTTGCCGGCCTGCGAGTGGCGCAGGGCCTGTGCATGGCGACCGCCTTCACGCTCACCATGGCCTATCTTTCGGAGCGTTTCCCGGCCGAGCGGGCCACGGGCGCGCTTGCGGCCTATGTCACCGGCAATGTCGCGAGCAACCTCTTCGGCCGCATTCTCTCCGCGGCAGTTGCCGACCTCGGCGGATTGTCCATCAACTTCCAGACCTTCGCGCTGCTCAACCTGGCGGGCGCGGCCCTCGTTTGGACCACGTTGAAGCGGACGGAACGCATGATGCCGGACCGGCACAGGCGAAGCAGGAGCGGAAACTGGCGCTCGGTGCTCGGCAATCGACGCCTGCAGAGCGTGCTCACCATCGGCTTCCTGATCCTCTTCGTCTTCATAGGGACATTCACCTATGTCAACTTCCGGCTGGTCGAGCTCGGGCTGTCGCCGATGCAGCTCGGCCTCGTCTATCTGGTATTCCTGCCATCGCTGTTCACCACGCCGCTCGGCGGGTATATCTCGCGTCGTCTCGGCGCCGGGGCCGGCATTGTGCTGACGCTCCTATGCGCTGTGCTCGGGCTGGTCGCACTTCTCAGCAGCAGCATCGCCGTTGTGCTTGCGGGCCTCGCCATGGTCGCCGTCGGCACGTTTCTCGCGCAGGCGCTTGCAACCAGCCAGGTCGGTCACATCGCCGAGACGGAGAAGGCGACGGCAAGCGGCGCCTACCTCGCCTCCTATTACACGGGCGGGCTCTTCGGCAGCCTGGTGATCGGCCAGATCTACGATCGCTTCGGATGGACCACTTCAGTGCTGATGCTCGTCGCGCTGGTTGTGCTCGCCATGCTCTTTGCCGTGGCGCTGCGCGCTATGAGGTCCGGTTATCGAAATGGACAAGAGACGGCATTATCAAAACGCAACGGCGAGCCGCATCTTTGAATAAGCCCATCGGGGGCTACTGCATGATTCCTACATCGGAATCGATTCAGGACAAAGTCATGCAGCAACTCAAATTGCTACAGCGACCTTTGCGCGTCCGGTTGGGCCCGCGGCGCTGTAGAGAGAGGAGCTTTGAAATGATGAAGATCAGCAATGCGATACTATCGGCAGTCTTGCTCACCGCGATGACGGCACTGGCTCATGTTTCGACGGCCGAGGCCGCAGACGGGGACGGTATCGTGACGGTCAAGAGCCGCTATTCGGTCAGCGAGACGGTGAACCGCATCAAGCGCAGCGTCGAGGACAAGGGGATCTCCCTCTTCGGCGTCATCGACCAGGCCAAGCTCGGCAATGCCGCCGGCAACGAGGTGCGTCCGTCGCGCTTGGTGATGTTCGGCAACCCGGCACTCGGCACGACTTTCATCACCGCCAATCCTCTCGCCGGACTCGACTGGCCCGTCCGGGTCCTCGTCTATCAGGCGAAGGACGGATCCGTCTACGCCGCCTACACCGACTTCGGCTGGATCGCAAAGCGGCATCGAATTTCGAGTCGGGACCGCCAATTCGCCATGGCATCGCAGGTCATCGAAGCGGTCACCGCAACCGTTAAAGAGTAAGGCGCGGCCAAAGGTCCCTCCCTGTGAGTGGCATCGTTTGGGGAGGGCCACCCCGATCTCCTAAAGCGCGTCGTGTTCAATCGAATTCAATGAGGCGTGCAAAGGTCGCTGTAGCACTTTGAACTGCTGCATGTTTTATCCTTAAATCGGCTAGGATTTAAGGAAACCTGCAGGAACGAGGATCACGCCATTTCCAACAAGCATCCTTCCGACGAGCAAAACCGCCAAGAGCCGCCTCAGGAACCGCCGATGTCGCTGCATCAGCGAATTCTAAGCGAGGTCGAGGGGCGTATCCTGTCCGGTGAGTGGCCGCCGGGATACCGCATACCCTTCGAGCATGAACTCACGGATCAATACGGCTGCTCGCGGATGACCGTGAACAAGGCGCTTTCCGAGCTCGTCAAGCGCGGCTTGATCGAGCGGCGGCGCAAGTCCGGCAGCTATGTCAGCTTTCCACAGGTCCAGTCGGCGGTGATGGAGATCCACGACGTCAAGCGCGAGGTTCAGGCACTCGGCCTCGATTACGCCTACCGCCTCGACGAGAGAAAGCTGCGCAAGATGAATGCCGCCGATGCCGGACGCATCGACCTGCCGGCAGCTTCCCGGCTGCTCGATATCACCTGCCGCCATTTCGCCGGCGGCCGCGTCTTCTGCCTCGAGGAGCGCTTGATCAACCTTATCGCAGTGCCGGAGGCCGAAACGGAGAGCTTCGATACCGTCGCTCCCGGGTCCTGGCTACTCGGCAAGGTGCCCTGGAGCACGGCGGAGCATCGCATCAAGGCCGTGGCGGCAAGCCGCCAAGCGGCGCAAGCGCTCGGGATCGCGACCGGTGCGCCCTGCCTCGTCATTGAGCGTCGAACCTGGAGCGGCGGCGCGCCGGTGACGAGCGTCAGGCTCACCTATCCGGGCGATCGCCACGAACTCATCGCCGAGTTCGCGCCAAGCGCGGCGGGTTAGGTTCCTTTGCCCTTACGGAGCCGAGACACGGCATGACGGTCCACCCGGCGGCGATCATCAGGCCAGAAATTCAGGATCCAAGAAGGTTGCCGGCAAGATGGATGAGCCGCAAATAAGCGCGCAAAGTCTTCGCTGTAACAAAAAATGCAGCAATCTCTGGCGCTTTGCCTCTTCGAGGGGCATCCTGTCATGGTCGTCTTGGCAGAGGGAGGAACGCCGATGCGCTGCTTCACTGTACTCGGTCCTTCGCAGATCGGAAAAACCACGCTCGTGGAAAGGTTGGGCTCGCTGGGAGGCGAGCCGAAAAAATCAGTTTCTCCGTATGGACTAGGCATCACCGAATTCGAGTTCGGCGGTGAGTCCTGGTGCGCGCTCGATGTTCCGGGCAATAACGAGTCCTTCGTGCATGCGCAGCACGCGCTTCTAGCGAGCGACGCCTGTGTGCTCTGCGTCTCGCCGGTGGTCGACGAAGCCGTTCTCGCTGCGCCCTATCTGCGCGTGATCGAGGCATCCGGCACACCCTGCATTCTCTTTATCAACCGTATGGACGAGCCGCGGGGGCGCTTGCGGGATGTCGTCGCCGCACTTCAGGACTATTGCAGCCGCCCGCTTATCCTCAGGCAGATTCCGATCCGCGACGGCGACAAGATCATCGGCAGTTGCGATCTGATTTCAGAGCGCGCCTGGCGCTACCGCGAGGGGCAGCCCTCGTCCCTCTTCGAGATCCCGGAGAGCGCGGTAGAACGCGAGCACGAGGCGCGTGCCGAGCTTCTGGAGCATCTTTCGGAATTCGACGATTGGCTCCTGGAGGAGCTTATCGAGGACCGTGAGCCGGCGAGCGACGCAATCTATGCGATCTCGACTCGCGTCTTGAGCGAGAACAGGGTCATCCCGGTGCTCCTCGGCTCGGCAAGCCACAGCAACGGCATCATGCGGCTGATGAAGGCGCTCCGTCATGAGGCGCCGCGCGTCGAGGCATTGAGGCAGCGCCTCGCGACCGCAGCCGGGGCCGACGCCGCTTCGCTTGCCGCCGTCAGCTTCCACGCCCATTTCCGCCAGAGCATCGGCAAGACGGTTCTTGGCCGCGCCCTGCAGAACGGCGTGAAACAGGGGGCCACGCTCGGCGGCGCCGGCCTCGGCTCGCTGCAGGATCCCGCGAGCGGCCGGGCGATCGCCTCGGGCGTGACCGAGGCCGGACAGATATTCGCCGCGGTCAAATCCGACCACCTGCCCGTGCCGGCCGTGCTTACCGCCAATGCGCCGCTGGCACCGCCCGAGTGGACGACACCGCCGACGCCGATGCTCGAGCGCATCCTGGTGCCGGCAAGCGAGCGCGACGAGACCAAGCTCTCCGAAACGCTGGCGAAGCTCGCCGAAGCCGATCGCGGCCTCAAGGTCATGCAGGAGGAGGGGACGGGCGCGCAGCTCGTCTGTGCCCAGGGGCCGGTGCACCTGCGTGAACTCTCAAGGACGCTGTCGGAAGTCTTCCATGTCGAGGTGAGCGAGCGCCCGCCGAGCCCGATCTACCGCGAGACGATATCGAAATCCTCGGAGGTCCATTACCGCCATCGCAAGCAGACCGGCGGCGCCGGGCAATTCGCGGACGTGAAGCTCAGCGTTCACCCCAACGGCCGGGGCGAAGGCTTTTCCTTTGCCGAAACGGTCAAGGGCGGCGCGGTGCCGCGCAACTTCATTCCGGCGGTGGAGGCGGGGGCCCGCGAGGCGATGGACAAGGGACCGCTCGGTTTCAAGGTCATCGACGTCGGCGTGCTTTTGACCGACGGCCAGCATCACTCCGTCGACAGTTCGGAATATGCTTTCCGGACGGCGGGGAAGATGGGCGTGCGCCAAGCCTTATCGCAGGCGGCCGCGGTGCTGATGCAGCCGATCTTCCGGGTGGAGATCCATCTCCCGTCGATCTATTCCGGAAACCTCGTACCGATCGTCGCCTCGCTCAAGGGCCAGGTCCTCGGCTTCGACCGCGACGAGGCGGCAAAGGGCTGGGACATCTTCCGCGCCCTCATCCCCGGAGCCGCACTCGACGAGCTGGCGCGATCGCTCAGATCGGCGACCCAGGGCATCGGCTATTTTTCCAAGAGCTTCGATCATTTCGAGGAGCTTTACGGCAAGGAGGCGCAGGCGATCGTCTCCGCCCATGGAACGCATCAGAACGGTCAGTGATCACAGAGCGCGCGTGTCGGGCGGCGGCATCGCCGGATGCGAGTGGAACAAATTAGCATCTCATGAATTAATTGAGGTCGCTTCTGTCCCCCAGCGACGTTCAGGTTTCAAACCTGTTGCAGTGCCCGCGTCGTTCCCTGCGCGGGCACTCGCATTTTGTGCCGGGCGCTTCTTTTTCCGCCCGCATCCGCTCTGATCTCTTCGACAACCGATCACCAGGGTCGATCCATAAGACCTTGGTCCGATGCGGCACGGCAAAGGTCCTAAGCCGGTTGCGGAACGCTTCTCTCGGCACATATCAAAGCAATCACGCCGAAGCGCGACCAGCAAGACAGATCGAACGGGATCCTTCCTATGGCAGTGTCAGACAACGGACGGAAGAATACTCTTTCCGAAGCCTGTTTCAGGACGATATCCCACCCGCTCTCTAACTTGATCTACATTGTGCTTGCCGTGTTGATTGCTGCTTTTGCCGGCATGTCGACGGGTGTCCCGACATACATACTCGTGCCGATCGTTTTCCTATTGGTGCTGATTACCGATCCACCGGAGCTGATCGCGAAAACCAGAGCACGCGAAATGGATGGTTCCAGCCTGATCGGGCAAATCTCCTCCGCCGTCGATTGGCAAGCCAGCGGCAATGGTTGGAGGCTGAAGTTTACGAGCGAGGCGCGGCAGACGGCCAGGAACTCGTCGGCTGAGCGCCGCCGAGGCAAGAGATCGCAGGTCCGCGGCGGTTAGCCGCCGCTGCTGCCACGAACCTGCGCGGGGGTCCCAGAGCGACGCCCCAACGATCGTCCCTTCTGGGCATGGTCGCTCTGGGGCTTCCCGTGACGCACGGCATCGACATCATAAATGACACATTCAAGGTCTAGGTTGCCCGCTGTCGGTGGCAGAAGAAACGGGCGTCTCCGACTGGAAGATGTAACGCGCTTTCGCCCAAATGCGAGGAGGTCGCGACATGTGTCCATCCGACGATTTTTCATCCGACGCCATTTTGCCCGATGGTGTAGCCCTGCTGGACGAGGTTCTCAAGCAGATGCTCGCCGACAAACATCTTTCGAGCGATTCGGAGGAGGCGGAAAACCTGGCGAAGAGACTGATCTTCCTCTACCAGACCGGCGTACGCGAGAAGAGGCTTCTGCAAAAGATGGCAAAGGCGGCCTGACGGCAGGAGAGTGGAGCCTTATGCTAGAGCACGCCTAACGGCTCATCCGGAGGTTCAGTAACGGTAGTAGCCGTAGATGGGGCGGGCGCCGCGCTTGCACTTGATCTCCTCCTTGTACTCGTCGTCATCCCATTTGCGCTCGATCTTGCAGCGGCCTCTACGATATTCTTCCTTCAATGCTCTTCGTTCGTAACGCGGCTCATAGTCATAACCGCGCCAGCGCCCGTGGCCGCTTTCGTCTTTCCAAGGATCGGCCAGAGCGCTTCCTGCACAGCCGGCGAAAGCCAACGCGGCGGCGGCAAAAAGCTTTATCATTTTCATGTCCGGCTCTCCTCTATCTTCTTGGTATCCTCAGCGCATCGAAGACGCGTGTCGTTTCGAATCGTTCCTGAACATCAACCGAAGCAAGCGGCTTAAATGAGGCCACCGCCGGCGCAAGGCCGCGCCCCGGCCGGGGAGCCGCCGCTCTCGACCGAGGCTCGCTCAACACTATTGTTGTGCGCCGCCCGAAGGGGCCGGTTGTGCGCCGCCCGAAGGCGCCTGCTGTGTCCCCTGTCCGCCTGAAGGTGCCTGCGGCGCTTCGACGTTCGGCACGTTCACGTCGACGTCCGTACCACCACCGCGACCGCCGGCGCCATCCAGGAGATCTCCACCAAACAGGAACAGCGCTCCAACGATTACCAGCACCAGGATTATCGCGACGGCCCAGCCACCCCCGCTTCCGCCAGTATTGACGACTGTTGGTCCTCTATCAGCCATTAAAGTTCTCCTTCATATTCATGCTCTTCAGGAAACCACCACAGCAGAATTAAGTTCCAGCAAGAACAATGAAGAGTAGCCGGAAGCTGCTGATCTAGCAGCGGAATAACCAGACGCGCGATGACAGGAAAAGGAGCCCACTGGAGGAGCCATCCGGGAAAAGCGAATGTGGTGCGCCCGATAATTACTGATGCTGATCATGGCAGGTGTTTGAGAAGAGCCGGCGGTTTGCGATCACGTTGTGATTTGGAGCGGATCAAGGAGATGCAGAAGACCTCCGTGCTCACCCAAGTAAAACCGTTCAGCGGTTATGCGCTCGACATCGCGGGAAATAGCCACCGACTGCGCGATTTGGCGCCACTGACGCCTATTTCCAGCGACAAGGAACTCTGGGCCCCGGCCGCCGTTTCCATGGTGTGATGTCTGTGACGAATTGGACAAGAGAGGAGGACCTGACATGGCACAGGAAAGGCCGCTCGGTTCCGCCGTACCGCGCGGGGTCGTCGATACAAGCAAGGGTACAGTCGGCGCTGCGAACGAGGCCGTTGAAGAGCAGATCAGATCGCTGCGCGAGCAGGTCGGTGCGCTCAGTGCGTCGATTTCCGAATTGGGTATTTCGTCAGGCAGAGCCATTGCGAGCACGGTCAGAGATACGGGCCGCAGAGCTGGCGATATGGCAAGGGAACATCCCGCCTGGACGACTCTCGCTTTGCTCGGTCTCATCGGCCTCATCGTCGCGAGCTCGGGCCGCTCACGCTGGTACACGCGGCGCTCCTCACGGATCGAGGACATGATCTCCGACATCGAAGATCGGCTGAGTGATCTGAAGGACCATTACTGGTCAAGCGGCTGGCGGGTCTGGTAGCAAGGTCTCATTGTGCCGGCTCGCACAGAGCCGGCGAGAACCTGAGCGCGCATCAGGAACCGATCGCAGACTCGATCGTTCGGGACAAATCGGCAGGGCGCATGCGGCCGGTGCGCTGCTGCACCTGCCGGGAGAACCCGGGAGAACGGATGGAGCTCCAGATGCAAAACAAATCGGATCGTCCCAAGGACAAGGGCGAAAGCGGTACCGCCAAGAAAAATCAGCCGGGCCACGTCGGCGGCGATGCCGCCCGCAAGGCGCAGGAATGGGGCGGCGGCTCGAAGGCGTCGAAGGGCCCCAAAGACGACAAGCGCAATCCGAATTCGAGTGCGAAAACGTGAACGTCAGGTGGCGGCGTCGAGATCGACGAGCGCTATGCCGAGGTCCGTTCGCTTGCGCCGGCGGAGCGCTGTCGGGCTTTCTCGAATGATCACCTCCAGAGTCGGGCGGACGTAGCCTTCCAGAAGATGCCCGCCGCGTGTCGAGCCGTCCTCGAGGCCCAGCACCGCATGCAGATGCAGGCTCGGCTTACCGGCGTCGTCGAGGGCGATGTCGCCGATCGCGCTCAGGACCTCTGACTGTTCCGCGACGGGAATCTTGCTGTAGTTCTTGCCTTCGATCCTGAAGAATCCCACCGTGGCGCGGCTGAATGCGCCGATTGCCGTCAGCGCCGCGCCGGCGATGTTCGCTTCCGCTGCAAACGCCGAGATCGCCGAAAAGGCCTCGTCGCCTTCATCGAGAACCAGGATGAAAGTGCGCTCGCCCGCATCTTCCGCCAGGAGTTTTTGCTTCATCGATTCGCCCTCGTCTTTTTTGGAAACCTGCAGGGTGTCTCCCAAGAACCGGCATGGGCGTGATCTGTTCCGGGTTTCAGCCGAACCTGCGCCGGCCAACTCAGCGGATGCTTTCGAGGAAACGAAGGAATTCCTCGCGGGTGGGATAGGATGCCTGAGCGCCCGCCCTTCCGACCGAGAAGGAGGAGGCTGCAACACCCCAACGGGCCGCCTCCAGAGGCGGTCGCCCCTCGGCCAGCGCGGCTGCGAAGGCGCCGATGAAGGCGTCGCCTGCGCCGGTCTTGTCCACCACCTCGACGTCCGGTGCGGCAAGCATCGAGACCTGACCCCTCCGGCACAGGGCACAACCGCCCTGTCGAAGCTTGACGCAGGCGATTTCGACGCCGCGCGCGTTGAGGGCGCGCGCCGCCTCGGCCGCGTCGTCCTCGGTTCGGATCTCGCGCGTCAGGAGCCCTTCGGCTTCCTTCTCGTTCGGCGTAATCGCATGGAAGCGTTCGAGAAGCGGCAGTTCGACTTTCTCGGGGAAGGTCGGGTCGACCAATATTTTCAGGCGGCGGCGCTCGGCACTCGAAAAGGCGATTTCCAGGACGTTCCTCGGGACTTCGAAGTCGGCCACGAGAAGGGAATTCTCCGGCGCCGCCTTGATCATGTCACGAGCGAGTGTGGCCGCCTCGCTCCCCCATTCCATGTTGGCATTGGAGGCATTCAGCATCGTCTTGTCGCCGTTCTTCTGAACGATGACGATGGCAATGCCCGTCTGAGCCTTGTCGGTGGAGGTCACGCCGGTCAGATCGACGCCCGCCTTGCGAAGCGGGTCGGTGGCGACCCTGGCGTAGTAATCGTTGCCGATGCGGCCGAGGAGCCGCGTCGCAATGCCCAGCCGATGGGTGAACACGGCGACATTGGCGGCTTTGCCCCCGGCGCTCGGTGAAGCCCGCCGTGCGGATGGTGCCGCCGCCGAGAGAAGAGACGCCGCGGAATTCGAGGTCGGCGTTGATGCTGCCAAGCGACAGGATCATGGGAGTGCTCATGGGCGTCGCGCAGGGCCGCAGGGCAGGCCCTGTTCCTTCCTGATGCCAAACTCGGGCGTCTGCGAAATGTTTCCGGCAGGCTACAGCGCCGTGCGTCTTTCAGACGCACAAAGGACGCTGTAGCACTTTGAATTGCTGCATGTTTTTGTCCTTAAATCGGTACGATTTAAGGAAACATGCAGTAGCAAGCTCAAACGACGAAGTCGAAGCGCCCGAATTTTCCGTCAGCGGTGTCGCGGAGGTCCATGAGCAATTCCGGCATATACAGGCGGTCGCGGGCGTTCTGCGGCTCGTTCGGGAAAAAGAGCTGGGTCGTCAAAACCGAGGCACCTGGGCGGCGCACCCTGAAGTGATAGTGGCGGGTGCGGCCGGGATAGCGAGCCGGGACAATCGTGCTGAACCACCAGCGGCCCCGCTCGTCGCTCATTTGGTGGCCCCGCAGGTTGAAGCCGCGCGTATCGTAGGCGCCGGTTTCGTCCGCATGCCAGATTTCCACGAGACTGCCGGCGAGCGGGCGGCAACGGGCGTCGAGCACGTAGCCGGCAAGGGTGATACGCCCGCCGCGGGGAGCATCACCGAAGAGCTCGTGCCTGAGCGGCGCATTGGGCTTGTAGAAAGGGCCTGCCGTCAACGCGGGCGTCAGGTCGTGGTCGTCGCCGCAGGCGGGCGTCAAAGGCAGCCTTTGGGCAGCGGCGCGGTCGGCGAGGGGCAGGGCGGGCAGGGCCAGAAAGGCGGTCAACAGCGAACGTCGGGTTGGCAGCATGGCAGCCTCCTTCTCATGGGGCTCACGCGCTTGCGGTCGCCGCTCGACAGCGCTTGCCCGGTACCGCTGAGCGCCCGGCGGCATTTAGCGCGACCTTTAGGATAAGACATCTGTACCGCCGGAACAGGGATTTTTCGCTGCCACCCAGTCGGTGATTGCCGGATTTCGCGCAGCCCCGCTGGCAGTTCCCGCCCGACGGGCGCATGATCGTCGGCAGCGGCGATGTTCGCCGCTAATTGCGACGGCTTCGCCCCCTTAAGCCGGCGAGGCGCAAGGATCAAAGAAACCCTTCAGGAGGAAAATCGTGAGCGGACACGTCTACAAGAAGGTGGAACTGATCGGAAGTTCGCCGGTCTCGGTGAACGAAGCCATAGAGACTGCCATTTCGCGCGCATCGAAGACCATGCGGAATCTCGATTGGTTCGAAGTCGACGAGATTCGCGGGCAAATCGTCAATGGCAAGGTGGCGCATTACCAGGTCGTGATGAAGGTCGGCTTCCGGATCGAGGAGTGAGGCGCGGGGTCACCGCCTTTGGGCCGAAGCTTTCGCAAGAGCAAGGCCCGGCCCCTTGCCGGGCCTTTTCAACGTCAGGCTGCCTGCGGCACCGGGCTACTGCATGTATCCTTAAATCGGAGCCGATTTAAGGATACAAACATGCAGCAATTCAAAAGTGCTACAGCGACCCTTGTGCGTCTGCAAAGACGCACGGCGCTGTAGTGCGCCGGTCGAGGGCGCCGCTCCAAAGCGTGAGCAGCAGGGCGACGGCGACGAGGATGGCGCCGACCCAGGGGGTCGCGGCGAGGCCGAGCGAGGAGTCGACGATGGTGCCGCCGAGCCAGGCGCCGAGCGCGATGCCGAGATTGAAGGCGGCGATGTTGAGCGCCGAGGCGACGTCGACGGCGCCGGGACGATGCTCCTTGGCAAGCTGCACGACATAGAGCTGCAGGCCCGGCACATTGGCGAAGGACAGGAAGCCGAGCGCGGCAAGCGTGACCAGCGTCAGAACCGGCGAGGCGGCGGTGAAGGAAAAGATGGCGAGCACGAGCGCCTGCAGGATGAAGAGGCCGATCAAAGCCTTGACCGGATTGGTGTTGGCGATCCTGCCGCCGGCGATGTTGCCGATGGCGATGGCCACGCCATAGAGCACGAGGATCAGGCTGACGCTCTCCTCGGAGAAGCCGGTGATCTCCTGCAGGATCGGCGCGAGGAAGGTGAAGGCGACGAAGGTGCCGCCATAGCCGAGCGCGGTCGTGGCGAAGACGATGAGGAGGCGGCCGGAGCCGAGCACGCGGAGCTGGTCGAGGAGGCGGGCCGGGGCGGCCTTGGAAAGCGTGCCGGGAAGCAGCATCGCAATGCCGGCGAAGGCGACCACGCCGAGCGCGGCAACGGCCCAGAAGGTGGCGCGCCAGCCGAAGACCTGGCCGATATAGGTGCCGATCGGCACGCCGGTGACGATCGCGACGGTGAGCCCCATGAACATCATGGCGATGGCCGAGGCTCGGCGGTTCTCCGGCACGAGATCGGCGGCGATCGTCGAGCCGACGGAGAAGAAGACGCCGTGGGCGAAGGCCGAAAGCACGCGGGCGACGAGCAGCACCTCGTAGCTCGGCGACAGCGCCGCCGCCGTGTTGCCGACGACGAACAACGCCATCAGCCCGAGGAGCAGCGGCCTGCGTTCGATCCGGCCGGTCAGCGCAGTCAGGATCGGCGCGCCGAAGGTGACGCCGAGCGCGTAGACGCTGACGATGAGGCCGGCGAGCGGCAGCGTGATGTCGAGGTCCGCAGCGACCGTCGGCAGAAGGCCGACGATGACGAATTCGGTGGTTCCGATCGCATAGGCCGCGATCGTCAATGCAAATATGGCGAGAGGCATGACAAATCCGTTTCCGCCCGCGGGTTCGCGATGCGAAGCGGGCCTTAGACGTTGGCGATGGGTGTTGACGTTTTCCGCGGTGCAATATGTTGGCGGTCGGACGCGATGATAAGCACGTCGCCGGTCGCAACGCCTGTGAATGAAATTCATCAATGATGTTTATACGTGACTGCTTGTGTCGATGCCGACGCGAATTTCAGCCTGGGTGGGGCGGCCGCTCATCCGGCCTGCCGGCCACCTTCTCCCCCGCAAGCGGGGCGAAAGGGACTCGCGGCGACCGTTGCCGCTTCGCTCGCCAGCAATAATCATATTTTTTCATGAGAAAACCTTTTCTCTTGTTGACTCCTCAGGTGAGAAAAGGTTTTCTCATACCTAGTTTCTGGGAGGAGGCCAAACTGAGCTCGCAGCGCAGCAAGGGGCATCGTGTCACCATTCACGATCTGGCGAGGGTCGCCGGCGTGAGCGTTTCGACCGTGTCGAAGGCGCTCAACGGCAATGGCCGCATGGCGGACGACACGCGTGAGCGGATCAAGCGGATGGCGGCGGAGATCGGCTTTCGGCCGAATGCGCTGGCGCGAGGGCTCCTCAGCAACCGCAGCTTCACCGTCGGTCTTCTGACCAACGACACCTATGGCCGCTTCACGCTTCCGGTCATGGCCGGCATCTCCGAGGCGCTGGTGGATCACGGCGTATCGGTCTTCCTCTGCGCCATCGAAGACGATCCGGCGCTCGGAAAAGTCCATGTCAACGCCATGCTGGACAAGCAGGTGGACGGCATCATCGCGACAGGCAAGCGGGTCGACAGGTCTCTCCCGGTCGATCTCGCTCGTCTGCCGGTGCCGGTGGTCTATGCCTTCACCAAGGGCGAACCCGGCAGCGTGACGCTGACCGCGGATGATCGCCATGGTGCCACACTCGCGACGGAGTGGTTGAAGGAAATCGGCCGCAAGCGGCTGCTGCACATCACTGGGCCCAAGGATTTCGTCTCCGCCGTCGAACGCGCCGAGGCGTTCCGCGAGATGGCGGGCCGCAATGCGCCGGTTCTGCACGGCGTCTGGTCCGAGGCCTGGGGCCACGAAGCGATCGAGCGGATCTGGGACGATGGTGACGAGAAGCCCGACGGCATCTTCTGCGGCAACGACCAGATCGCCCGCGGCGTCGTCGACGCTTTGCGCGAGCGCGGCGTGAAAGTGCCGGAGGATGTCTCCGTCATCGGTTTCGACAATTGGGAGATCATGGCGGCGCAGACGCGGCCGCCGCTTACGACCGTCGACATGAATCTCAAGGAGCTCGGCCGGGAGGCCGGGCTGATGGTGCTCGCGCTTGCGGAGGGACGCGCAATCGAACCGGGGCTGCGCAAGCTGCCCTGCAAGCTCGTCGTAAGAGAATCCTGCGGAGGCAGGGATCGTAGGAACTGAAGAGGAGGGGGCACACCGCCGGTGGCCCCGCATTTTGGGAGGAATGCGAAATGTTGAAGAAGCTAATGGCTGCGACGGCTCTCATATCGGCCGGCATGATCTCGACCGCGTCGGCCGAGACGATCACCATGTGGGTGCGCTCCGGCATCGGCGACTCCTTCAAAGAAGTGGTGAAGGCCTACAATGCCGGCCACGAGAACAAGGTCGAGCTGACTGAAGTGCCCTTCGCCGAGCTCGTGCAGAAATATGCGACAGCGATTGCCGGCGGCCAGGCGCCGGATGCCCTGTCGCTCGATCTCATCTACACGCCGGCTTTCGCAGCCGCCGGGCAGCTCGAGGACCTCACCGACTGGGCGAAATCGCTCCCCTATTTCAATTCGCTCTCGCCGTCGCATGTGAAGCTCGGCACCTATCAGGACAAGATCTACGGCCTGCCGCTTTCCGTCGAGACCTCGATCTTCGCCTGGAACAAGGACCTCTATAAAAAGGCCGGTCTCGATCCGGAGAAGGCGCCGAAGACCTGGGAGGAGATCACGGCCAATGCCGAGAAGATCCGAGCGCTCGGCGGCGATATCTACGGCTTCTATTTCTCCGGCGGCGGCTGCGGCGGCTGCATGATCTTCACTTTCACGCCCCTCGTCTGGGGCGCCGGCGCCGATATCCTCTCGTCCGACAGCAAGACCGCGACGCTCGACACGCCCGAGATGCGCAAGGCCGTCGATATCTATCGAAACATGGTCAAGAAGGACCTGGTGCCGGCGGGTGCCGCGAGCGACAACGGGGTGAATTTCCTGAGCTTCACCAACGGCAAGATCGGCCAGCAGAGCATCGGCGCCTTTGCCATCGGCACGCTGGTGACCCAGCATCCCGAAATCAATTTCGGCGTGACGCTGATCCCGGGCGTCGACGGCAAGCCCTCATCCTTTGCCGGCGGCGACAATTTCGTCGTCACCAAGGGCACGCCGAAACTAGCGGAGGTCAAGGAGTTTCTCGAATATACCTATTCGATGGACGGCCAGAAGATCATGGCGAAATACGGCAGCCTGCCGACGCGCGGCGATATCGCCAATGAGGTGCTCGAAGGTCTCGACCCGCGCCTCAAGGTCGGCATCGACGCGATCGCCGTCGCCAAGACCCCCTACACGCTGCAGTTCAACGACCTGATCAACAGCGCCAACGGCCCGTGGGCGACCTTCACCAATGCTGCGATCTATGGCGATGATGTGGATGGTGCCTTCTCCAATGCGCAAGCGGAGATGCAGTCGATCATCGATGCTGGGCAGTAAGACCCAGCCGATCCGAATGACCGGGAGGGCAGGCGTCCTCTCGGCATCGTCTCGAATTTCTAAAAAAGTGCATCCATGACGACGGCAGGCCTCACATCGACCCCGCACCGGCGCCGCTTGAGACGGCAGACCGGATGGCGCGGACTGCTCTATATCGCGCCGGCCATGGCGCTCGTCAGCCTCTTCTTCGTGCTGCCCGTGCTTTTCACGGTATGGATGAGCCTGCACAAATGGCCGTTGCTCGGCGCACCGGCCTGGATCGGCCTCGGCAATTACACACGCATGTTCACCGATGCGCGGTTCTTCAACGCTCTCGGCTTCACCGCGCATTATACGCTCGTCGTCACCATCGCCATTTTCGCGGTCGCCTTTCCGCTTGCGATCTTCGTCGAGAAGCAAAGGCCGCTCGTCTCAGCCTATCGCACCATCATCTTCCTGCCGGTCGTGGTGGGGCTCGCTTCCGCCTCGCTGCTCTGGGTCTGGCTTGCGAATGTCGACAGCGGACTCTTTTCACCGCTCTTTCAGATGTTCGGCCTGACCTCAGGTCGGATCAACCTGCTCGCAAAGTTCGACACCGCGTTTCTGACGATCATCGTCATGGTGGTGTGGAAGATCGCCGGCTTCACCATGATCATCCTCTTGACCGGCCTGCAGGCGATCCCGACTGAACTGACCGAGGCGGCCCGCATCGACGGCGCCGGTCGCTGGCAGCGCTTTCGGCACCTGACGCTGCCCTTGATGCGCCGGACCATGGCACTCGCGCTCATCCTCTCGGTGACCGGTTCTATCCTCGCCTTCGATCAGTTCTACATCATGACCAGCGGTGGACCGCAGAACAAGATGATCTCGGTCGTCTACTACATCTTCAATCAGTCCTTCGTGTCCTTCAATCTCGGCTATGGCGCGGCACTGTCGATCGCGCTTCTTCTGATCCTGGTCACGCTCAGCGTCGTCCAGCTCTGGCTGCTCAAGGTGGGGGATGAACGCCCATGAGGACGCGCCGCGAGATCCGCGCCCGCAAGGCGCTTTGGGACAGAATCACCTATCACGGCATCGGCATAGGCACGGCCTTCTTCTTCCTGGCGCCTTTTGCCGTCACCTTGCTCGCCTCCTTCCGGCCGAACAGCGAATCCGGCTCGCCGCCGCTGCCGCCATGGCCGAGCTCCGGGGTAAGCTTCGATGCCTATCGCGCACTCGATGCCTTCGGTGCGGGCATCTGGCAGCATATGTTCAATTCGCTTGTCGTCTCGATCGGGACGGTCGTCCTGACGGTCGCCGTCAGCGTGCTCGCCGGCTACGGCTTCTCGCGCTATCGCTTCCCGTTCAAGAATGTGCTCTTCGTGCTGATCATCGCCACGCTGATGATCCCGTTCCAGTCGATCCTGACGCCGCTCTTCATCATCCTGGCGCGGCTGGGCCTCAACAACTCGCTCGTCGGGCTGATGCTCGTCTATGTGACGCTGCAGCTTCCCTTCTCCGTTTTCATGATGCGCAATGCCTTCGATGCCGTGCCGAAGGAGATCGAGGAAGCGGCGCGCATCGACGGCGCGCGCGACCTGAAACTGCTCGTCCGGGTGCTGCTGCCGCTCGTCATGCCAGGCATCGCGACCGTGTCGATCTTCGCCTTCCTCAATGCCTGGAACGAGTTCTTCGCCGCTCTCGTCCTGCTGTCGAGCAACGACAACTACACGCTTCCCGTTTTGATGACCGCCGTGCGCGCCGGCCGGCTCGGCGCGATCAACTGGGGCGCGGTGCAGGCGGGAGTCGCGGTGATGGTCGTGCCCTGCCTCTTCGTCTTCCTTCTCCTGCAACGCTATTACATGCGCGGGCTGATGGCCGGCGCGGTGAAATGATCCGAGAGAAAGTGAGCCCATGACCAAGACCAGAAAAGATCGCCAGTTCCGCCCCGTTGCCGTTCCCGACGTCGAACTCGGCGGCTTCTGGGGCAAGTGGCAGGATGCCGTCTGCCAATCCACCGCCGAAACCTTGCTCGACCGCTGCGTCGAAGCGGGTATGCTGAAGGCGATCGACATCAGCCAGCCGAGCCCTGGCATCGTCATTCCCATCCAGCCCTGGGGCGGCACGACGCAGATGTTCTGGGACTCCGATCTCGGCAAGTCGATCGAGACGATCGCCTATTCGCTCTACCGCCGCCCCAATCCGGAACTCGAGGCGCGCGCCGACCGGATCATCGACATGTATGAGAAGCTGCAGGACAAGGACGGTTATTTGAACGCCTGGTTCCAGCGCGTGCAGCCGGAGCGTCGCTGGACGAACCTGCGCGACCACCACGAACTCTATTGCGCCGGCCACCTGATCGAGGCCGCGGTTGCCTATTACCAGGCAACCGGCAAGCGCAAGCTGCTCGACATCATGTGCCGCTACGCCGACTACATGATCACCGTCTTCGGCCATGGCGAGGGCCAAATCCCGGGCTATTGCGGCCATGAGGAGATCGAACTCGCGCTCGTCAAGCTCGCCCGCGTCACCGGCGAGAAGAAGTATCTCGACCTCTCGAAATTCTTCATCGACGAGCGCGGGACCGAGCCGCATTTCTTCACCGAGGAAGCGAAACGCGACGGCCGCGATCCGGAGAATTTCATCCAGAAGACCTATGAATACGGCCAGGCACACCAGCCGGTGCGCGAGCAGAAGAAGGTCGTCGGCCATGCCGTGCGCGCCACGTATCTCTATTCCGGCATGGCCGACATCGCCACGGAATACAACGACGACAGCCTGACGGCGGCGCTCGAAACGCTGTGGGACGACCTCACCGCGAAGCAGATGTACATCACCGGCGGCATCGGGCCGTCTGCCTCGAACGAGGGCTTCACCGACTATTACGACCTGCCCAACGACACGGCCTACGCCGAGACCTGCGCCTCCGTCGGCCTCGTCTTCTGGGCGAACCGCATGCTCGGCCGCGGCCCGGATCGCCGCTATGCCGACATCATGGAACAGGCGCTCTATAACGGCGCGCTGCCGGGCCTTTCGATCGACGGCAGGACCTTCTTCTACGACAATCCGCTCGAAAGCTCCGGCAAGCACCATCGCTGGAAATGGCATCATTGCCCCTGCTGCCCGCCCAATATCGCCCGTCTCGTGACCTCGATCGGTTCCTACATGTATGCGGTCGCCGAGGACGAGATCGCCGTGCATCTCTACGGCGAAAGCGCGGCGCGGCTGCAGCTTGCCAATGGCGCCAAGGTCGAGCTCAGGCAGACGACCAATTATCCCTGGGAAGGCGCGATCGCCTTCACGGCGAAGCTCGAGCGGGCGGCTAAATTCGCGCTGTCGCTGCGCATCCCCGAATGGGCGGAGGATGCGGCCTTGAGCATCAACGGCACGACGGTTGATCTGTCCGGCCTTGTCTCCGACGGCTATGCCCGCATCGAGCGCGAATGGGCGGACGGCGACCGCGTCGAGCTCGACCTGCCGCTCGAGCTTCGTCCGCAATATGCCAATCCGAAGGTCAGGCAGAATGCCGGCCGCGTCGCGCTGATGCGCGGACCGCTCGTCTATTGCGTCGAGGCGACCGACAATGGCGAGGACCTGAACGCGATCGTTCTCCCCCGCGAGCTTCCGGCCGCGGAGACCGCGGTGCTCAAGGAATTGAACGACGCCGTTGCCATCGACGTCGCGGTCGAGCGCGAGGAGACGGAGAATTGGGGCAAGACGCTCTACCGCAAGGAACCGGCCAAGCGCCGGCCTGCCAAGGCGCGCTTCGTGCCCTATCATCTCTGGGACAACCGTGCGCCGGGCGAGATGCTCGTCTGGGTGCAGTCGGACAAGTAGGCGATCTCAAGGATGGCGAACGGTAGCAGTAACAAGAGCGTCGTGCTCAGCGACGTGCGCAAGAGCTATGGCAGCCTAGAGGTGATCCATGGCATCGACCTGACGATCGAGGAGGGCGATTTTGTCGTCTTCGTAGGCCCGTCCGGCTGCGGGAAATCGACGCTTCTCCGGATGATCGCGGGGCTCGAAGAGGTGACCGAAGGCGAGATCGCCATCAAGGGCAGGGACGTGACCGACCTCGACCCTTCCGAGCGCGGCATCGCCATGGTCTTCCAGTCCTATGCGCTCTATCCGCATATGAGCGTGCGCGAGAATCTCGCCTTCGGGCTGAAGATGGCGCGCACGGCTGCGGCCGATATCGAGCGCCGCGTCGCGCAGGCGTCCGCGATCCTCAAGATCGACCATCTGCTCGACCGCCGTCCGGGTCAGCTTTCGGGCGGCCAGCGGCAGCGTGTGGCGATCGGCCGGGCGATCGTGCGCGAACCGGATGTCTTCCTATTCGATGAGCCGCTCTCCAATCTCGACGCGGAGCTTCGCGTCTCGATGCGCATCGAGATTGCCCGCCTGCATCGCGAGCTCGGCAATACTATGATCTATGTCACCCACGACCAGACGGAGGCGATGACGCTTGCCGATCAGATCGTCGTGCTCCGGGACGGGCGGATCGAGCAGGCGGGCAGCCCCCGCGACGTCTACGAGGACCCGGCCAATATCTTCGTCGCAGGCTTCATCGGCTCGCCGCGCATGAACTTCCTCGAAGCCGAATGGCTGGGCCAGGGGACGATCCGGGTCGGCAATGCGACGATGCGGGCCGGCATCGATGGCAGCGGCCTGACCTCCGGCGAGCACCTGCTCCTCGGGATCAGGCCGGAGCACATCGCGGTTGCGGAGCCGGGGCCTGAACGCATCACGGCACAGGTCGAGTTCTCGGAATATCTCGGCGGAACGCGCTATCTCTATTGCCAACTCGAAGACGGCCAGAGCCTCGTCGTCGAACAGCGCGAGGGGCCTGACTGGCAGGCCGGGGAGAGGCTTTCCTTCGCCGTGCCCGAGGAGCGCAGGCGCTTCTTTGCCAAGGACAGCCGTCGCCTGCGGTGATCAGCCGGAGGTCGGCTAGGGTTTAGCCTCCGACAGGAGGCAAGACTACTCGGCATCCAGTCGATTGCGGCTGGAACCAGCCTATCGCGGCCATGACACAGCGATAGATCTTGTGGTGATTTACCTACAGCGCCGTGCGTCTTTTCAGACGCACAAAGGACGCTGTAGCACTTTGAATTGCTGCATGTTTTTGTCCTTAAATCGGATACGATTCAGGGAAACATGCAGTAAGCCAAGATGGCTCCGACGGTTGAGCGGTAGAGCGCACCCTATCCCCGAGAGAGACCAAACAGAGTTCTACTTGAGAAAGCCGCGCAATTTTATGTTGTGGCAATTGAAAAATCTGATTTACTGCCGCTTCGCTACTTGGCTTTTCGGGGGATATTGCCGATGGGGTGGACGCGCAGGGATATTGTGCTTGGTGGTTTAGCGTCATTTGGCACCGTGGCGGTCCAGAAAACCACACTCGCAGCGGCGTCTTCCTATTTTTCCGGCACCGCCGTCGACAATGGCGTGACGTTCCGAAGCACCAACTTTGCCAAGATCGACAAGAAGTGGCGCCGCCAGGTTGTCAAATATTTCAGCAGCGAGCCGATTGGCACCGTCGTTGTCGACACCAGGCACCATTTTCTCTACCTGATCATGGAGAACAAGACTGCCATCCGCTATGGCGTCGGTGTCGGCCGCGAGGGCTTCAAATGGTATGGCCGCGCCACGATCGACCGGAAATCGCTGTGGCCACGCTGGACGCCACCGCCGGAGATGCGCGAGCGCCACCCCGAACTGCCCGAATCGGTCGAGGGAGGTTCGCCAAAGAACCCCCTTGGCCCGCGCGCCATGTACCTGCTTCGCGATGGTGTCGATACCGGCTATCGCTTGCACGGTACGCTGGAGCCGGGCAGCATCGGTAAGGACGCCTCCAGCGGTTGCATCCGCATGTTCAATGAAGATGCAATCGATCTTTATCAGCGTTGTCCCATCGGCACCGCGGTGCAAGTACTGCCGCACATTGCCGATCAGGCTGAAAGTGCCGCTGAGGTCAGCCAAGCAACCCCGGTCGAATGAGGAATATCACCCTGATGTCTGCTTTGACCGGATATACGCGGCTGCTTGTTGGCGTGGCCATGCTCCTGACACTCGCCGCCTGCAACACCACTGAAATCGCGGCGTTGGAAGAGCCGGCCGCGACGCCGATGACCGGACAAACCAACGATCCGGCGCCCGGTTTCGAGAATGTCACGGCCGGCAGCGAAGAGGATTTCATCCTGAATGTCGGCCGACGGACCTACTTCACGCAGGACTCGGCTACGCTCGATTCCGTCGCCATGGCAACGTTGGACAAGCAGGCCATCTGGCTCAACAGCAACCCGCGCTGGCTGGTCAAGCTGCAGGGATTTGCCGACGATTCCGGGTCCGCGTCAGACATGGCAACGCTGTCGCAGAAACGCGCCGACGCGGCGATGGCCTATCTCGTCTCGAAGGGCGTGGATGCCAACCGCATGTGGGCCAAGGGTTACGGCAACGACCGCGAGGTCCGTGACTGCACGGACCGCTCCTGCAAGGTGCAGAACCGGCGCGTCGTCTCCAACCTGCGCACCGAGCGCGACTCACTCTGATCGCAGGATGCCTTGCGGATAGGTCTATGCCTCTTCTGGAATACGAGCGATGACCTTGATCTCGAAATCGAACCCGGCGAGCCAATTCACACCGATTGCGGTCCAGTTGGGATAGGGCGGACTGGGAAAGATCTGATTCTTGACCGCCATGATGGTCTCGAACTGGTTTTCGGGATCCGTGTGGAACGTGGTCACATCGACGATATCGTCGAAGCTGCAGCCCGCTGCTTGCAGCGTTGCACGGAGATTGTCGAAGGCCAGTTGGACCTGACGCCCGAAATCAGGTTCGGGAGTCCCATCGGAACGGCTGCCCACCTGCCCGGAGACGAAGAGCAGATCGCCGGAGCGGATCGCGGCTGAATAGCCATGGGCCTCATACAGTGCATGCCTGTTGGCAGGAAAAATCGGTTCGCGCTGCGCCATCTTTTGCTTCCTTTTCATCGTTGCTGAGTGGCGCTCAATGAGCGAAGCGCCAAGCTTCGGGAACTCACGCGCTGCCGCACCATTTGATATACGCCACGTATGTTAATAGGGTACATACGCGGCGTATGTCAAGCCATATACGTCGCGTATGTGAGTGCAGGAGCAACGATGATGGCAAAACGACGCGTCGAGATGATGGAGGAGACTGCGCGAAGCTGATCGCGGCCGCGCGAAGTCTTTCGCAGAAAAGAACTACGCTGCCGCCTCGATAGACGAGCTGATTGCCGATGTCGGCCTGATGAGCGAACGTCTACTGAACTGGTATCGCAGCCACCAGCCACGCCCTTGCCGTCCCACAGTGCTGTCAGCGCAGCTTGGGGTGGGACAATGCAGTACGGATCGCTAGCTAGTCGGATGACCTGGTCGCGCCATCGAAGCCTGCGGTCTCACCAAGTACCCGTTGGGCCAATTGCAGATCCGATGTCGCGAAACCCTCGGTAAACCTAGCGCAGAGTGGCGCAAGCAGATCATGAGCGTCGCGGCACCGGTTCTGCGCGATCCACAGTCGGGCGAGGCTTGTCGTCGCGCGCAACTCCCACAAGTCAGCGCTTTGCCCTCGCGCCAGTTCGGCCGCATGCCGGAGCCGTGCTTCCACCTCGGCACGATCAAACGCGGGCAGCTCCAGCATCAGCTCGCCAAGCAGGCGATGCAGCTCTGGCTCGAACCACCGCTCGCCCGTTTCACGCGCTCTGTCGAGCGCGTTGGTCAGCAAATCCAAACCCAGCTTCGCTCCCCCGGCCTGGGTTTCGACGCGCGCGAGCAAGCTTAAAAAGAATGGAACCAGGAATCTCGCTCCAGTCATCTGCCACGACGCTAAGCCTTCCTGCACCTTTGTGATGGCCTCCGGTAACTCACCCGTCTGTCCTAGCGTCCAGCCTCGAACAATCGTACCTGCACCGAAGAAGTGCGGAGAGCCCTGCGCTCTTGCGAGCGTGATTAGCGAATCTGCTCGGTCTCGGGCTTCTCGCCAGTCGCCGCGAAGCTGCGACAAAATGCAGCCGTAAAGTAGGGCGTAACCAAGCGTATTGCGGTGGGAAAGTTCCCTTGCGTCCGCCAATGCCTCGTTGCTCCTGGCCTCAGCCTGCTCGGGATAACCAAGAGCGAAGAGAGTCCAGGAGAGGACCGACAGCCCCGCCACCCGGGGGTCCTGGGCAAACAGGAACGCGAGGGCGCGGTGTTGCTGCGGGTCATAAAGGGCGAGCGATCGTTCCAGATATTCACGGGCAATAGCGATCTCGCCGCGAAGGAACGCATCGGTTCCGACAATGCGGTTGCCGACGGTCTCAGCGGACACCTCCCGTTCTTCCTGCGCGCGCTTGAGCAGTTCCTCTCCCGCCTTCCTCCCCGCCTCCAGCTCAGCGCGCACGACATGGAAGACCCAGTCCCCATAGAGAACAGGCAGGAGCCTACTTGTGTCCGCCAGCCGCTCGCATAACTCGCGTGCTCGCGCATTGGCCTGCCCGACCTCTGGCGCTGCCCAGCCCTTGGCAGTCATCAAGGCGACGCTGAGAGCGACTTGCAGTTCGAGTTCCTGCCGCCATCGCGCGGCATCATCAGGTAGTCCTTCAAGCAGATCCAACCCTCTTGTCAGATGGGTAATCGCTTCGGCCGTTGCGGAGCGCGCAATCTCTGCTTGCCCGGCTCTGAGCCAGTAATTGATCGCGGGTTCTAGCAGCCCCGACTCCGCGTAGTGCTGGGCTAGAAGTTCGGGTTGCGCCTGGACCGTTTCCGGGAGGCGTTGCTCGATGGCCTTGGCGATCGCCGCGTGCAACCGTTGTCGTTTCGGGCGCACAAGGGTCGCGTAGGCCGCGTCGCGTACGAGCGCGTGCTTGAAACTGTAGGTGGTCTGCGGCGGAATCCCATGGCGGAACACCAATCCCGACGCGATGAGGTCGTCCAGTGCTTCCTCCACCTCGTTCGGCTTCAACGGCGCGGCGGTCACAAGCAACTCATGCGAGAAGTCTCGACCGATTGCAGCTGCCACCTGCGCCACCTCCCAAGCGGGGGCAAGTCGGTCGAATCGGGCCAATAACGACTCCTGAAGCGTAGTTGGAATTGCGATCGCCGACAGCGGACTCGCCAGGGCGTAGTGATCGCCCTCATCTTTGAGCAGATTGGTCTCTATCACCGCCCGAGTCAGCTCTTCCACGAATAGCGGAACGCCGTCCGTTTTTGCGACGATCTGGTCAAGCACTTCGGTAGGCAGAGCCCTGCCGCCGGTCAGCGTCTCGACCATTGCTGCGCCTTGCCGACAGCTCAAACGACTAAGCGTCAATGCGGTGACATGAGGATAGCGCAGCCACCGTGGCAGGAACTCTGAGCGAAATGTAATGAGCACCAGCACCGGCGAGTCTTGCACGCGGTCAACAACAAGATCCAGCAGTTCCAACGAAGTTGGATCTGCCCAATGCACATCTTCGTATACTGCCAAGACGGGCTGATGCGCGGCGAGCCCGATGAGCTGATCGACGAATACTTCCAGCGTCCGCCCCTTCTGGCGATGCGGGCTCAACTCCAATGGCGGATAGCGGTCGCCCGTCTGAAGCGACAGCAAGGCCGCGAGCAGCGGGGCCACGCGGGCGACATCGTCGGTCGAAAGCGCGAGGAGCGCTTCAAGCTTGCTCAGTTTCACGTCGGGGGCATCCTCCGCGGCGAAGCCAGCTGCCCGCTCCAGAAGGCGGATAACCGGATGAAGCGGGCTGGTCTGATGATAGGGCGAGCAGTAGTGACTGACAGTCGTATGCGGCTCGCCTTCCAGACGCCGACGCAGGGCACGAACAAGGCGCGACTTGCCAATGCCGGGCTCGCCGGCGAGCAACACCACGCGGCCTTCCCCTTCTTTGACTGCTTCCCAGTGCTTCAGCAGGAGTGCTACCTCATGCTCGCGCCCGACGAGCGGGGTCAGGCTCGCCCCGTGCAATGCTTCGAAGCGGCTTTCCGCAGAGCTTTCACCGAGCACTCGCCAAGCGGGTACCGAAGCAGGAAAACCCTTCAACGGGTGGAAGCCGAGTTCGGCGAGATCGAACAGCCCGCGGATCAGTTGCCGAGTGGTGGATGCCACCACCACAGTTCCGGGCTCGGCGACACTTTGCAGTCGTGCCGCCAAATTGGGCGTCTCGCCGATTACCGTCTCCTCACGCGCGGCGCCTTCGCCAATCAGTTCGCCGACAACTACCAAGCCGGTCGCGATGCCCACGCGAGCCTCAAGCGTCTCTCCATGCGGTGGTTGCAGATTCCGCACTGCGTCGATGGCCGCAAGCCCCGCTCGTACCGCTCGTTCGGCCTCATCCTCATGAGCGCGTGGATAGCCAAAGTAGGCGAGCACGCCATCGCCCATATACTTCGCCACGTGTCCCTCGAATCGAGCAACCGCGCCCGCCACCGCACCTTGATAGCCCCGCAGCAGTTCACCCATCTCCTCTGGATCAAGTCGTGAGGAAAGTGTGGTCGAGTCGACAAGGTCGACGAACATCACGGTGAGCTGGCGGCGCTCCGCTTCGGGGAGGATTCCAGGTGTCCCGCCAATCCTGGTTGGGCCGCTTGGTTGTTCAGCGACCTCACGCAATGCAGCGATGGCAGCGAGCAATTTACGGCGGTGCCCTACTGAAGCGACGCCAAGCCCGATCAGGTCCTCGGCCGTAAGATCCCTTAGCACTTCAGGATCGATGTCGTTTTGACGGAACGTTTTTTCGTACCGCCCCAGCCCTTGATCGCGCAGCCAAGCACCGACGTCCATGGCTCCTCCTCCGTCTACTCGGAGTGCAAGGTTCTTCAGCATACTCCAGAAGCCTCTGAGCCGCACGAGCAAACCCGAGCAAAGCGGACACCATGGACTGCGCCATTCTCGTCGTCGGCTTCAAGCGGTGCCAGAAACGTCGCTCATGGCGCAAGCGGCCGCCCTGCGCGTTTGCCGGACTTCCGCTCACCGCCCGTTGGAGACATTGACTGAATGGTACAAGTGGCGGCTTCGAGCCAGAGACGCGTACATGTCGCCCAAGACCGCTGCATGCTCTTGGGCGACATCGACGAGAAGCGAGCTCTGATGCCCCAGAACACCGGCGCTCTAGGGCCTGTTGTCTCGGGCACCGAATGCTAGCGCGTCCGGCGTCTCGGCGCCGCGATAGTGGCTTGGCGGCGCGCCGATGACGCGCTTGAAGGCGCGGCTGAACGAGGCCTCGGAATCGTAGCCGAGGCGCCGCGCCACGACCGAGATGCGCATGCGGTCGCGAGTGAGCCACTGGCGCGCCTGGTGCATGCGCACCTGGGTGAGGTAACGCGCCGGCGTCTCGCCGACCACGGCGGCGAACTGCTGGGCGAAGCCGGAGCGCGAGGCCCCCATGAGCTTGGCGAGGGAGTCGACGGTCCAGTTCTTTTCCGGATCGAGATGCATGGCTGCGATCACCCGGCCGATGGAAGGATGCCGGACCGCGGCCACCCAGCCGCTCGTGTTGCCGCATCCGTGCTCCACCCAGGAGCGGATGATCAGCGCGGCCAGCACATCGGCAAGCCGCGCCAGGACGCCGCCCGAGCCGACGCGGCTCGCGCCGACTTCGCGCGCCATGGCTTCGAGCAGGTGCGGGATCGCCGGCTCGCTGGCGGTGAGCGCGTCGATGCGCATCACGTCCGGCATCATGCGCAGCAGGGGATGCATGGCATCCATGTTGAACTTCAGGCTGCCGCAGAAAAGGATGGTCGTCTCGCCGCGACCACCGCCGCAGACGTTGTAGACGCAATCGCATACCTGTCGGAGCGAATAGGTCTCCAGCGGAGACAATTTCTCGTCCGGCGAGCTTGCCAGCGCATGTTCGCCGCCGCGCGGCAGAAGCACGGCGTCGCCGCGCTTCAACTCGATCCAGTCACCGCTCGGACCGCGCAGCCAGCAGTTCCCGCAGATGAAATGGAACCGCGCGGTCTCCTGCACCGGAAATGAAATGCCCCACGGACCCGTCAACTCGCAGCGAACGTAATCGACGCCGTCGAGGCGCAGGCCGCGCAAGAGCTCGGTCAGGAAGTCTTCCGAAACGACAGAGGAATTTTTGGACGAACGATCAAGCATTGCGGAATTTCTAGCATGGAATGTCCAAGCGGTCACGCCTTATCTAAGCCGGACCGATCAAGGAGACCGCTCTCATGACAGATACAGCGACAACACTGGATGCCGGACTTATACCGGCAAGCGACGAGCGAAGCGACCCCGCCTGGGCCGGCGTCGCCTCCCTCGCGCTCGGCGTGTTCGGCCTCGTCACGGCCGAGTTCCTTCCCGTCAGTATCCTGACGCCGATGGCGGCCGATCTCGGCATCAGCACGGGCACGGCGGGCCAGGCGGTCACGGCGACTGCCGTCGTCGGCGCGGTTGCCGGGCTGACGGTAGCGATCGCCACGCGCCGCTTCGATCGCCGGCTGGTGCTCTGGGGGTTCACTCTCGCCCTGATCGCCTCCAGCCTGCTCGCGGCCTTTGCCACCAATCTCGCCATGCTGCTTGCGGCCCGCGTCGTCCTCGGCATCGGGCTCGGCGGCTTCTGGTCGATGATGGCCGCGATCGCCTTGCGTCTCGTGCCGATGTCTCTCGTGCCGCGCGCCATGTCGATCGTCTTCACCGGAGTTTCGGTTGCGACCGTCTGCGCGGCGCCGGTTGGCGCCTATATCGGCGATCTCTGGGGCTGGCGTGCCGCTTTCCTGATGGCCGCCGCGGTCGGGGCGTTGACGCTCATCGTGCAGATGGTGAGCATACCGCGGCTGCCGCCGCAATCCGCACCGAGCCTCAAGCTCCTGTTCGACGTCATGCGCATGCCGAGCATCCGCATCGGCATCATTACGGTGCTGCTCTTCGTCTCGGGGCACTTTGCCGGTTTCACCTATGTGCGCCCCTTCCTGGAGAAGGTGCCCGAATTCGGCATCGAGGCGATCTCGCTGATCCTGCTCGCTTACGGCATTGGCGGTTTCTTCGGCAATCTCGCGGGCGGCCTCATCATCGAACGCAGCATCACGGCGGCCGTCAGCCTCGGCACACTGCTGATCGCGGCGATGGCCTTCGCCCTCGTGACCTTCGGCGCAATCGATGCCGTGTCGGCCGTCGCGGTGACCGCCTGGGGCTTCGCGTTCGGGGCTCTGCCGGTCGCCGTCCAGACCTGGATGGTTCGCGCTGCGCCGCAATATGCGGAAAGCACGGGCGGTCTCATCGTCGCGACTTTCCAGGTCGGCATCGCCAGCGGCGCGATACTGGGCGGCCTCTTCGTGGACGGCTTCGGCCCGCTCGGCGCCATCAGCTACTGCGCCGTCGCGACACTCGCGAGCGCGCTCTACGTCTTCAGCTCCCGGGGGCGCATAGCGGTCTGAGTGGATCCCTGCGGAACCGAACAGACGCTGGAGTGAGGAATGGGCCGGGCAACCGGCCCTATCGCCATGCGCCGGTCTTTCGAATCCACTCCCGAGTTCGGCCTTCCGGGTCGGCGTTGAGCGTGATGTCGGTGACGACGGCGGCGCTGTCGGCGCCGTGGGTGAAAACGCCTTCGATCCGGTCCGGATTGAGCCCGCCGATCGCGACGAGGGGCAGCGGGCGAATACGCTCGCTCCAGGCGGCAAGCCGCTCCAGTCCCTGCGGCGCCCATTTCATCTTCTTGAGGATCGTCGGATAGATCGGGCCGAGCGCGACATAGTCCGGCTCGGCTGCCAGCGCCGATCTGAGTTCCGCCTCGTCATGGGTGCTAAGCCCGAGCTTCAGCCCGGCGGTACGGATCGCGCCGAGGTCGGCGTCCGCCAGATCCTCCTGGCCGAGATGGACGAAGTCGCAGCCCTCCTCGATCGCAAGCCGCCAGTAATCGTTGATGATCAACTGGCAGCGATGCTCGGCGCAAACCGCCTGGGCGGCGCGGATCTCGCCGCGGAGGTCGTCTTCGCTCCGGTCTTTGATCCGGAGCTGCACGAGCTTCACCCCGAGCGGCACCAGGCGCTCGATCCAGGCGGCGCTGTCGACGATGAGGTAAAAGGGATCGAGCTTCACGAAAACACCGCCTTTCCGATGATGGGAGTGGAGGGCACGGCCATGTCGCGCGGCTCCAGCATGCCTGCGTGATAGGCGATGTGCCCGGCCGCGATTGCCTTGGCGAAGGCTTCCGCCATGGCGGCCGGTTCGCCGGCGCCCGCGACGGCCGTGTTGAGCAGGACCGCCTCATAGCCGAACTCCATGACGGCGGCCGCATGCGACGGGCGGCCGATGCCTGCGTCGACGATCAGCGGCACGTCGGGAAATTCGGCGCGCATGGCGCGTAAGCTCGGCACGTTCTGCGGGCCCATGGCGCTGCCGATCGGCGCACACCAGGGCATCAGCACCTCGCAGCCAGCCTCCAGCAGCCGTTCGGCAACCACCAGGTCGTCGGTTGTGTAGGGGAAGACCTTGAAGCCTTCTCCGGTGAGGACGCGCGCCGCCTCGACGAGGCCGAAGACGTCCGGCTGCAGCGTGTCGTGATGGCCGATCACTTCGAGCTTGATCCAGTTCGTGCCAAAGATCTCGCGCGCCATCTTCGCCGTCAGCACGGCTTCCGACACGGAGTGGCAGCCGGCCGTGTTCGGCAGCACACGCACGCCGAGTGCGCGGATCAGCTCGAAGAAGGCGCCGCCCTGGCGCCCGCCCGCCGTCTCGCGGCGAAGCGAAACCGTGACGATGTCGGTGCCCGACCGGCGCACGGCCTCGGCGAGCACGGCCGGAGATGGGTAGCGCGCGGTTCCAAGCAGCAGCCGCGAGCGGAGTTCGGTTCCGTAAAATACCGGCATGGCTCAGCCTCCCTGCATCGGCGACAGGATTTCGATGCGGTCGCTGTCCTTTAGGTGATGACGGCTACGATCGGTCCTGTGCACCAATTCGCCGTTGACCGCGGTCGCGAGCCACTCGCCTTCGTAGTCGAGCAGAGCGAGCAACTCGGCGACCGTCGCAGCCTGGAGCTCATGCTCCTCACCGTTCACTGTCAGCTTCATCGGACATGTCCTCTTCCTGATTGTTCGTCGAAGGCCAGCGCCGCTGCTTGCCTGGCCGTCGCCGGCGACAGAAGGAAGCCATGGCGGTAGAGGCCGTTGACGGAAATGATGTTTCCGCGCCGCGAGACCCGCGGCAGGTTGTCGGCAAAGGCCGGGCGCACGCCCGCGCCGGTCTCGACGAGACGGGCCTCGGCAAAGGCGGGATGCAGCGCATAGGCGGCGTTCAGGAACTCCATCAGCGAGCGGGCAGTGACCGGGCCGGCATCGTCGCTTTCGATCATCGTCGCCCCGCACATGAAGAGCCCGCCGCCGCGCGGCACGATATAGAGCGGAATGCGCGGGTGCAGCAGGCGCACGGGACGGGAGAGCGTGACCTCGTCCGTCTGGAGATAGACCATCTCGCCGCGAACGCCGCGAAGGCCCTCGACCTCGCCGATCCTGGCGGCGCCGGCGCAATCGACGGTGAGCGCGAAGTCGCCTTCGTCGATCTCGCTATCGCGGAACACCATGCCCTGCGTAACGAGCCCTTGCCGAAGCATCGAAAGCGCCTTGCGCGGATCGAGATGGGCCTCTTCGGCAAAGAACAGCGCGTGGCGGAAGCGGCCGGCGAGCGCCGGTTCGAGCGCTGCGATCTCCTCCGCACCGAGCCAACGGAAGCCGGAGGTGCGTGAAGCGAAGCGCTTGAGCTCGGCACCGTCGCGCGGCTGTGCCACGACGAGCGTGCCGTTGCGATGGACCGAACCGGCGGGAAGGGCGGCTTCCCACCAGTCGGCGGCGCCGATGCCGTAGGTGAGGACCGCCTCCTCGGCGCTCTCGCGTTCGCACCAGGGCGCGAGCATGCCGCCGGCATACCAGGAGGCGGCGCCAGCGAGACCTTGGGAATGCTCCGCCACCGTCACCTCCGCGCCGCCGGCGGCGAGTTCATGGGCGGCCGTGAGGCCGGCGACGCCGGCCCCCTTGATCAGCACGCGCATGCCTATTCTCCGGTAGCCTGGGCAGTGCCGTCGCCGACCGGCATATAGAGATCGCCGCCGTCGCGGTATTTGGCCGCCATGGCTTCGAGCCCCTCCTTCTGCGCCTCGGCGCGGATATCGTGGGAAATCCGCATCGAACAGAATTTCGGGCCGCACATGGAGCAGAAATGCGCGACCTTGTGCGCCTCTTTCGGCAGCGTCTCGTCATGGAAGCTGCGGGCCGTCTCCGGGTCGAGCGACAGGTTGAACTGGTCCTCCCAGCGGAACTCGAAACGGGCTCGCGACAGCGCGTCGTCGCGGATGCGGGCGGCCGGATGCCCCTTGGCGAGATCGGCGGCGTGGGCGGCGATCTTGTAGGTGATGACGCCCGTCTTGACGTCGTTGCGGTCCGGAAGCCCCAGATGTTCCTTCGGCGTCACGTAGCAGAGCATGGCGGTGCCGAACCAGCCGATCATCGCGGCGCCGATGCCGGAGGTGATGTGGTCGTAGCCGGGCGCGATATCGGTCGTCAGCGGCCCGAGCGTGTAGAAGGGCGCCTCGCCGCAGACTTCGAGCTGCTTGTCCATGTTCTCCTTGATCTTGTGCATCGGCACATGGCCAGGGCCCTCGATCATCACCTGGCAGTCCTTCGCCCAGGCGATCTTCGTCAGTTCGCCGAGCGTTTCCAATTCCGCGAACTGCGCGGCGTCGTTGGCGTCGGCGATCGAGCCGGGGCGCAGGCCGTCGCCGAGGGAGAAGGAGACGTCATAGGCGCGGCAGATGTCGCAGATCTCCTCGAAGTGCTCGTAGAGGAAGCTTTCGCGGTGGTGATGCAGGCACCACTTGGCCATGATCGAGCCGCCGCGCGAGACAATGCCGGTGACGCGATCGACGGTGAGCGGGATATAGTGCAGCCTGACGCCGGCATGGATAGTGAAATAGTCGACGCCCTGCTCGGCCTGCTCGATGAGGGTGTCGCGGTAGACCTCCCAGGTGAGGTCCTCGGCGATGCCGCCGACCTTTTCAAGCGCCTGGTAGAGCGGCACCGTGCCGATCGGTACGGGCGAATTGCGGATGATCCATTCGCGGATATTGTGGATGTTGCGGCCGGTCGAAAGGTCCATGACCGTGTCCGCACCCCAGCGCGTCGCCCAGACCATCTTCTCGACTTCCTCCGCCATCGAGGAGGTGACGGCGGAATTGCCGATATTGGCGTTGATCTTTACAAGGAAATTCCGGCCGATGATCATCGGCTCGGATTCCGGATGATTGATATTGGCCGGGATGATCGCGCGGCCGCTGGCCACCTCCTGGCGGACGAATTCCGGCGTGACGAAATCGGGGACCGAGGCGCCGAAGCTCTCGCCGTCGCGGGCGAGCGCCTCCTTTGCAGCCTTGCGGCCGAGGTTCTCGCGGATGGCGATGAACTCCATCTCCGGTGTGATCATGCCAGCGCGCGCATAGGCGAGCTGGGTGACGGCCTGGCCGGACTTGGCCTTGAGCGGCTGGTGCCGCACCGGGAATTCCGGCGTCAGTCTCTCGCCGGTCGCAAAGCCGTTGTCCTCCGTCTTGACCGCGCGGCCGTCGTAGCTTTCGACATCGCCGCGTTTAAGGATCCAATCGCGGCGAAGTCGCGGCAGGCCCTCGTCAATGCGGATGTCGGCATCTTGCAGCGTATAGGGACCGGAGGAATCGTAGACGATGACCGGCGGCTCGCCGGACGTCGGATGCAGGGCGATCTCGCGCATGGGCACCCGGATGTCGGGATGGATCTCGCCCGGCTTGTAGACCTTGCGGGAAGCCGGAAGCGGTCCTTGAGTGACCGACGGCGTTGCGAGAGGCTTGAATAGATTCATCTTGAGGCTCCAAAGTTTTCGCGTTGGAGACCCAGTTCTGAAGCCGGAAGGATGAAAAGACGTATCGCCGATGGATCGCGCGAACACGGAATCCTGGCTTCAAACGCCCGCACCGTCCCTACGCCAGTATGAACTGGATCAGGTTCAACGGGTCACTGCGCGCTCTAGCAGTATCTCAGCCCCTTGCCGGGACCCCCCTGGTGAATGACGCAAATAGTGACGGATCTCGCCGCGCCGTCAAGAGCATTTATGCAATTGGCGGTTCCGCAGTTGATTGGCGGCCGCTTCCCCGTCGCCAGTGGCTCTAGTTCAGAAGGCCGGAGACATTCGCAAGAGAAAGTCCCGTGTGACCGCGGCGACCTCCCGGAGGTTCGTCTCCAGCAGCCAATGTCCTCCGTCGAAGAGGTGCAATTCGGCCTTCGGGAGGTCGCGGAGATAAGCGCGGGCCGAAGCTTCGGGCATATAGCCGTCCTGAGGTCCCCATACGATCAGCGTCGGCGGTTGATGTTCGCGCAAATAGGCCTGGTAGCGAGGGAACCAGTCAAGGTTTTCCCGCAGACCTGCGATGACGTCTATGGCGATCTCCCGTCGCCGGGGCGTTGTCAGCGACCAATGCAGTTTCCAGAGATCGGGCGGAATCCGCTCGGCAAGCTCGGGCCGAACATCGTTCAGGAACTCGTCCCGGTAGCCCTCTTCGCTCACTGCTTCGCCGAGCTTGGCCCGGCCCTCGGCGGTGGGATTGCGGAAATACTCCTTAAGCGGCGCGTATTTCGGACCCAGCACGTCCTCGTAGATGTCGCCGTTCTGGAGGATCAGCGCGGCGATCAGGTCCGGCCGGCGGATTGCCAGCCGGAGACCGATCTGGGACCCGAAGTCGTGCAGATAGAGCGCGAAACGATTGGCACCGAGGCGGCGGATGAAAGCCTCGAGGAAGTCGGCGAAGCCGTCGAAGTCATAGGTGAAGTCGTCCGGCGTGTCGCTGTATCCCGACCCCGGAAAATCCGGCGCGATGAGCCGCCACCGATCGGCCAGTAGCGGCATGAAGTTGCGGAACTCGTAGGACGAGCATGGATAGCCGTGGGGAAGCAGGACGACCGGCGCATCCTCGGGGCCCGCTTCGCGATAGAAGACGCCGATGCCGTCCAACTCGACGAACCGGTGTTTCACTGTTGGTGTCATGGTCGCCGCACCTCGTGTCGATTGATCGAGGCCGAACACTGGTGCGGGCTTTATGGTTCCATCTTTTGATCCGTCGCGTGCTACCGCAGCCGCTTGCCACTCGCATCGAATATCAGGGCGCAGGCGGGGTCGAAGCGGGCGGCGATGCGGTCGCCGGACTTCAGACCGCGGCCGTTCTTCGTTTCGATCACCACCAATTCGCCCTTGCCGTGGCGGGCATAGGCGAAGGTCTCACCGCCGAGATGCTCCAGCATGTCGATCGTCAGATCGAGCGTTGCCGAGCCGTTCTCGTTGAAGTGCTCGGGCCGGACGCCGATGGTGACCTCGCTTCCCGGCATCGCTCGCTCCAGGCGGATGGGAATCTTCGCGTCGGCGTAGTCCGGCAGCCGGGCGCAAGCCGCTCCGCCTTCGCCGGCCTCGATCACGCCCTTGAGGAAATTCATCTTGGGCGAGCCGATGAAGCCGGCGACGAAGAGATTGGCTGGGTCGTCATAGAGTTCCAGCGGCGAGCCGACCTGCTCGACCACGCCACCACGCATCACGACGATCTTGTCGGCGAGCGTCATGGCCTCCACCTGATCGTGGGTCACATAGACGATCGTCGCGGAGAGCTGCTTGTGCAGTCTCGCGATCTCGATTCGCATGTGCACGCGCAGCTCCGCGTCGAGGTTGGAGAGCGGCTCGTCGAAGAGGAAGATTTTCGGATGGCGGACGATCGCCCGGCCGATCGCCACGCGCTGGCGCTGGCCGCCCGAAAGCTGCTTCGGCTTGCGATCGAGAAACGGGCCGAGCTCGAGGATGTTCGCCGCCTCGTTCACCCGCTTCTCGATCTCGGCCTTGGGAACGCCGGCAAAGCGCAACGCGAAGCCCATGTTCTCCCGCACCGTCATGTGCGGGTAGAGCGCATAGGATTGGAAGACCATGGCGATGCCGCGTTTCGACGGATCGACATCGTTCATCCGGATGTCGTCGATCGTGAGATCCCCCGAGGTGATCTCCTCGAGCCCAGCGATCATGCGGAGGAGGGTGGACTTGCCGCAGCCGGAGGGGCCGACGAAGACAACGAACTCGCCCGACTTGATGTCGAGATCAACACCCTTGATGACTTCCAGGCCGCCATAGGATTTGCGGACATCGCTGAGTTGAAGCTCGCTCATGCGCTCGCCGCTCCCTCGGCCGATGCCACAAGGTCCAGCTTTGCCGCGCCGAGGCGCGACGACGTCACGGTGACTAGGACATCGCCGGCGCTGCCGACCGACTCCAGCCAGAAGCCGGTCGTGCCGCCCTGAAAGACGAGGCGGGCGGGGCCGATGAGCCGCGCCGGGCCTTGAACCTCGATATCGATGGCGTCGTTCAGGAACGGCAGGATGTTGCCGGCCTGATCGAGCGCGCGGACGATGACGCGGACGCAGTCGCGGCCCTCGGCTCTGATCGTCTTGCCATCGGTCTCGATTTGAAGCTTCGCTGGCACGGGATCAGCGACCATGCGGAGATTGGCGACCGCCTTGCCGCCGATGAAGCCGGTGAATTCGGCGCTTTCCCACTTCATGCCCCAGACACCGAGCTCGTCCTTGGTGAAATGGCGGTGGTCGATGACGACGGGCGCATGCGGCAGATGCGGGAAGTTCTCGCGGTCCGGGCCGACGCGTTTCACGAGAGATCCGTATTTGAGTTCGATCTCGTCGCAATTGGTGAGCACGATCAGCGGCAGCACGCCGCCGATGTTGCGCTCGCCGCGCGCCCAGAAGGTGACGGGCTTCATCACCACCTCCTCCGACGGGTCGCATTGGCTTGCGTAAACGTAAGCCGCGAATTTCGGTTCGCGGAACATGTCCATGACGCCGTGATAGCAGATGCGGTCGCCGGAGCCGAAGTCCTTATGGGTGTTGTAGTCGAACATGCACCAGCCGATCGCGCCGGAGATGCTCGGGTCGCCATGGGCGGCATTCAGAACTTCGAGGTGCCGGCGCACATGTTCGGCCTGCCGCTGCTCCTGGTCGTAGATCTTCGTCGGGTACATGTGCCCGCCGAACTCGGTGATGAGATAGGGCACCTTGCGCGAAAGCCCGGTGCATTCCTGCTGCGGGCGGAGCGCGGTGCGCGGGCGGTTAGAGCCGGGCAGTTCCTCGTTGCCGAGGATGAAGTCGTTCATCGTGTAGACGTCTTCCAAAAGCTCGCTATCGGTGATGTAGCGCACGCCGCCGGTCTGGCGGGTCGGGTCGAGTTCGCGGGCGAGGCGATTGGTCTCGACATAGAAGTCGTGCGAATCCTGCGACTCGTTGATGCGCACGCCCCAGATGACGATCGAGGGATGGTTCCAGTCGCGCTCAATCATCCGGCGGACGTTCCGGATCGCCTCCTCTTTCCATGCCTCGCCGCCGATGTGCTGCCAGCCCGGGATTTCCTCGAAGACGAGGAGGCCGATGCGGTCGCAATGGTCGAGGAACCATTTCGACTGCGGATAATGCGAGGTGCGCACGAGATTGCAGTGCAGCTTGTGCTTGAGCAGTTCCGCGTCGCGCTCCTGCGCCGTGCGCCCCATGGCATAGCCGACATAGGGAAAGGCCTGGTGGCGGTTGAGCCCGCGAATCTTCAGCGGCCGGCCGTTGAGCCGGAAGCCGTCCACGGTGAATTCCGCCGTGCGGAAGCCGAAACGCGAGGAAAGAAGGTCGCGGCCCTGGTCGGTCCGGAGCTGCACTTCCACCTGGTAAAGAACCGGGGCGTCGATGTCCCAGAGCGAAAGTCCCTTGAGGCCGGTCATTTCGAGCGTGACGCTTTCGCCGCCGGTCTCGCCGACCGCTTCGGCGAGGAGTTCGCCTTCGGCATCCCTAAGGAGCGCCGTCACCGTGCCGGCGAAAGCGAGCCTCTGCGGATTGGAAAGATCACAGCGGACAGTGATCGACTTGGCGTCGCTCAGCACGTCGCGGGTCTCGATCTTGATGTTGGCGATCGCGACCGGGTCGGTGACCTTGAGCCAGACGTCGCGATAAATGCCGGCATAGGTGAGATAATCGATCCGGCCGCCGAAGGGTGGGATCTCCGGATTCTCGCTGCCGTCGATCTTGACGGTGATCAGATTGTCGCCCTCGCGGAGCTTGCCGGTGAGGCGCGCTTCGAAGGGCGTGTAGCCGTCCTTATGGGCGACGATCTCCTCGCCGTTCAGATAGACGACGGCATCCGCCATCGCGGCGTCGAAGACGAGCGAGACCTCGCGGCCGGAGAAGTCGGGGCGCCAGGCGATGACCTTCTGATAGGTGAAGGCGCGCTGATAGCACGTCTCGTCGAAATAGTTGAAGGGGAGCTCGACGGCATTATGCGGCAGGCTCACGGCTTGTCCGGCTTTGAGCCGGCCGGCGTCAGCGGCGACGAAGCCTTCGGAGAAGACCCATGAATCGTTGAAGGAAGTAACAGAGCGCATCATCTTTCCTATTTCACTGAGCCCAGCATGCCCTGGACGAATTGGCGTTGCATGAAGAAGAAAACGGCGAGCGTCGGGAGCGTCGCAAGGATGGTGCCGACCATCACCACGCCATAGTCGGGGTAATAGGCGGAGGCGAGCGACGAGATGACCAACGTGATCGTCTTGGTCTCGTTCGACTGCAGGACGATCAGCGGCCAGAGATAATTGTTCCAGGCCGTCATGAAGACGATGACGAATGCCGCCGCGTAAGTTGACCGCATCACCGGCACGTAGATGAAAAGGAAGATCTGCCACTCCTTGAGGCCGTCAACCTTGGCGGCGTCACGCAATTCAGATGGGAAAGCCTTCGTGCTCTGCCGAAAATAGAAGATGACGAAGGCCGAGCCGATCGAGGGCAGAACGACCGCCAGATGCGTGTTGATGAGGCCCGCCTTGCCCATCATGATGAAGAGCGGGATCATCAGCGCCGCAAACGGGATCATCAGCGTCAACAGCATGACGCGGTAGACACGCTCGCGCTGGCGCGAACGGAACATCTCGAAACCGTAGCCGGCGAGCGACGATACCGCGAGCGTCAGCGCGGTCGCAAGAAGAGCGATCTTCGCCGAATTCCAGAAGACAAGAGGCACGTTCACCAGCGTGAAGAAGTTGCCGACATTTGTCGCAAGTGCTTCGCCCGGCAGAAGGTTGCCCTTGATGATGTCGATCGAGGAATTGGTGGCGCCGAGCACCATCCAAATGAACGGGAAGACGGAGACGAAGGCCATCAGCCCGAGGAAGCCATAGGTGAGTACCGCGGCTGCAAAGCGTCCAAGGCCGTTTTTCATCGGTCGCGCTCCCTTGCTGCGAAGAACTGGACGAAGGCGAGGAGCGCGACCAGGACGACGATGACGTAGGAGACCGTTGCCGCATAGCCGAAATTCGGCATGAAGCGGAAGGTGAGATTGTAGATATAGAGCGACAAGGTCAGCGTCGCGTTGGACGGTCCGCCCTTGCCTTCGGTCAGGTTGTAGACCTCGTCGAAGAGCTGCAGCGTGCCGATCGTCGAAATCACCGTGGTGAAGAGGATGACCGGCTTCAGGAGCGGGATGGTGATGTGGGCGAAGCGCGCCCAGGCCGGAACGCCGTCGATGCGCGCGACCTCGTAGATCGACTTGTCGATGTTCTGCAGCGCCGCCAAATAGAAGATCATGTTGTAGCCGGTCCAGCGCCAGGTGATCGCGATGATCACGAGCGTCTTCGCCCAGAAGGGGTTTGTCAGCCAGGGAATGGGCGAGGCGATGATGCCGATCGCCTGGAGGGTCGAATTGACGATACCGTCGGGCGCGAACATGCCCTTGAAGAGCACGGAATAGGCGACGAGCGAGGTGACGCAGGGCAGGAAGATTGCGGTGCGGAAAAGCCCCCTGCCGACGAGGCGCGGATTGTTGAGGAGCGACGCCAGGATCAGTGCGAGCAGGATCATGATCGGCACCTGCACGACGAAATAGGTCATCGTGTTGGTGAGCGCCTTGATGAAGACCGGATCGTTCCAAAGGCGTACGATGTTGGCAAAGCCGGCGAACTTCATCGTCATGCCGCGGCCGGACTGGAAGGACATCCAGAGCGACCAGAGGATCGGATAGATCATGAATAGGGCGATCAGCCCGAGCGCCGGCGCGACGAAGAGCCAGCCATTGACGTCATAATATCGGCCGATGCCGCCGCGGCGCGCGTGAGCCATCGTCAACCTCATGGATGCGGGACTGGTTGGCCGTGGCTCAAGTCGCCACGGCCACGAGCGGTGAAGAATACCGCCGCGTTCTACTGGATCTGGCCGCTGACCTCGGCGTCGATCGCCTTCAGCACCTCGTCCACCGGCGTGCCCTGCGTCAGCGCCGGCAATTGCGCGGTGACCGCGAGATCCGCCTCGTTGGTGAAGACGCCGTAATTGACCGATGGAACCTTCGCCAGCCAATCGGAGAAGTTCTGCCAGACCTTTTCGCCGCCGAAGAACGGATCGGCCGCCTCATAGGCAGCACCACCGCGGGCGGCGAGCAGCGAGCCGACGGCGCCGCGCTCCTGCAGGATCTTCTGATAGAAGTCGATGTCCTTGGCGTAGATCTCGTTCAGGAAGTCGATCGCCTCGGCCTTCTCGGCAGAGCTCTCGAGCACGTACCAGCTCGATCCGCCGAGGTTCGAGGCATGCGTCGCGCCTTCGATCGAAAGCGCCGGGATGGGCGCTACGCCCCATTTTCCCGCCTGGTCCGGCTGCGCCTTGACGGTTCCGGTAATCCACACGCCGGTCACCACGGTCGCGACGTCGCCGGAGGTGAAGGTGCCGACCCAGTCGGACCAGCCGTTGGCCGGCTTGTAGATATTAGCCTGCATGATCTTGCCGACCGTCTCGAGCGCTGCCTTCAGCGCCGCGTTGCCGGCGATGTTCGTCTTGCCTTCCTTGTCGAAATACCATTGCCCGGCCGATTGCATCATGATGCGGACAATGCCGGCATCGTTAGGGTCGAGGCCCATCATCTTCTTGCCGGTCTTGGCTTCCACTTCCTTGCCGATTTCGATGAAGCGGTCCCAGGTGAGGTTCTGCATGTCCTCAGGCTTGAAGCCGGCCTGCTCGAGATAATCCTTGCGATAATAGAGCCCGGTGACGCCGGAATCGAAGGGCATGCCGTAGACCTGACCGTCTAAGGTCATCACCTCAACCTTGTAGGGAGCGAAACCCGAATAGTCGACGGTACCGGAAAGAGGCGCGAAGGCGCCGGGAAAGGATTGGAGATATTTCTGCGCGCCGTAGTCCTCGATGAGGACGATGTCGGGGAGCGCCTCGGCGGTACCCGATGCGAGACCCGTCTGCAGCTTCTGCTCGACATCGGTCTTGGCGAAATCGACGATATTGAAGGTGACATCCGGATGCGTCTTGGTGTAGCGGGCGCCCGCTTCCTTCATGATCGCGACGTTGAAGTTCGGATCCCAACACCAGATGGTGATTTCCTTGGCCTCGGCGGCAGTCACCGCCAAGAAACTTGCGCTCGCCAAAGCGAGGCCGGCGATACGCGGCAGATAGGCACGCGCCAGATTGTCCATTGCTTCCTCCCTCAAGGTTCGTTCCCCGAGACATCCTCTCTGTCTCGGTGACGGAGTATTTCTCAAAATTCTGAAGGAGGCAATATTTCAGTAAATTTTTACTCGGCTTTTTTCGCCGCCGCGGAGCCATCGAGATAGCTACCGCCATCTTGATGGCATGCCCGCTGCGGGCTATATTGTTGGAAAAGGAGTTACCAATGGCTGCCCCGCAACTTTCCGTTCGAAGCGCTAAGGCGCGTGAACTCGCGCATCGGCTCGCACGGCGCGAGAACCGCTCGATCGCCGACGTAGTGGAACGTGCGCTCGAATTGTATGAAGTTCGAGAGGCCGGGCGAGAGCCCGCCGCGGCGTTTTACAAGCGCTTGTCCAGAAGCTACGGCACCGATGTTGACCTTGAGGCGGTGATTAGAGAAGAGCGGAAAGGGCACACGGGTCCTGAGCTTTGATTTTTGTAGACACCAACGTCGTATCGGAAACGCTGCGCAAGACACCTTCCGAGGCTGTTATCGCCTGGCTCGTGCGCTACGATGCGGAGCTCGCGCTTCCGACCGTTACGATTGCCGAAATAGCGTACGGTATCGAAAAGATCTTGCCGGATCAGCGCGCTCGACGGCTGCAGCAGGGACTCGCCGACTGGAGGCAACGCTTCGCCGATCGGATATTCGGTCTCACCGAGGAGGCGGCGATTGCCTATGGCGAGATCATGGGCGCTGCGTCGCGACAAGGTCGTCTCATGTCGGCTCCCGATGGAATGATCGCCGCCATAGCCCGGATCAACGGTGGGCGCTTGGCTACGCGTAATATCGCGGATTTCGCTACAGCGGGTCTCGAGTTGATTTCACCCTGGGACTTTTAGAGCGGCATTAGGAAAAGTATGCCCGGTTTTCCGCCCGCATCCCGCTGACTTCTAGAACGCACCGGGCGCCGTAGCCTCGACCCTCGCCGTAGCCTCGGTCGGCTGAGGCGTGCTCCCCCGCCAGACCACCTCGGTCGCAAGGATCACCTTCTTGGCGACCTCGCGGCCGGAAAGACGCTCGAGCAACAGGTCCACCGCGGTTTCCCCGATCAGCTCTGCCGGGATTTTCACCGTGGAAAGCGGCGGCCCCAAGAACTGCGCGACCGGAATGTCATTGAAGCTCACGACCGCGATGTCCTCGGGAATCCTGAGGCCCATTTCGTGGATCGCCCGGTAGGCGCCGAGCGCCATATTGTCGTTGCAGGTGATCAGGATCTTGGGCGGATCGGGTTTCGCCAGCATCGCCCTGGCGAGCATATAGCCGCTGTCGGGCGTCCGGCGCTCGACCATGCACAATTCCGGGTCATAGAGTCCTGCCTTGGTCATCCAGTCGATGTAGGTGCGGCAACGACGCTCCGAATGGATGTTGTCGGGCCCGTAGAACGTGTCGATCCAGCCGATGAAGCCGATCCGGCGATAGCCCATGGCGTGCACCGCTTCCAGGAGCCGGGTCATCGCCAGCGCAATGTCGCTCAGCACGCTGTCGTCCGCGTCTCCCGCAGGTGCATGATCGGCAAAGACCAGGTGCCGGCTGTGGCGGCGCAGCCATTCGAGCTCGTCGCCATAATAATGGCCGACAGCCACCACGCCCGAGGCACCCTCCAGCATCGCCGCTTCCGGCGAACTCCCGGTGAGAAAGACCTTGACGACCTCGCTCTTCAGCGCCTGACAGCGGCTTTCGATGCCGAGGCGGACGCCGACATAGTAGGGATCGGCCAGTTCCTGAGCGGGATCGAGGAAATGCACGAGCGCGATCTTCAGCCCTGCGCCGACGGCTTGAGCCGCGGCACGGCTGCGGTTGCGCGGCGTCGCATAGTTCAGCGCCTCGGCCGTCTCGATGATCGCCTGACGTTTCTTGGTCGAAATCGACAGTGTCGGATCGTAGTTCAAGACCCGCGAGACGGTCGCCGACGACACGCCGACGGCCGCTGCGATTTCCTTGATTGTGACCATTCTCTTTAAGTCCCGCCTATCAGCCGCGTGCAGTGTATCACTCGTTTAGTAAAATTTTATCGCCACTTTTTCAATCGCAAGCAGCAGCAAGCGTGGTCACGGATTCGCTGGCCTTGGAAGTTTTGGCGGGTATGCTTGCATACATGCCGGTGGTGCGGAACTCGGTCGGGCTCGCGCCGAAGACGCGGCGAAAGACCTTGGCGAAATAATTGGGATCCTCGAAGCCGGACATGATCGCCACTTCCTTGACCGGCAGGTCCGCGGTCTTGGTCAGAAGCTTCACCGCTCGCTGCAGCCGCTTCTGCAGCACGAATTCGGCCGGCGGCATGCCTTCGCTCGCGGCGAAGACCCGGGAGAAATGCGCACGGCTCAGGCCCGAGACGCGGGCGAGTTCCTCGACCGGCAGCGGCTTTTCGAGATTCGCCAGGATGTGATCGATGACGTGCTGCATCTTCCGGTACTCCTCGCTGAAGACCGGGTGCGATCCGAAGACGTCGTCATAAAGCGCCATAGCCGCCTCATAGGCGATCGCCGAGGCGCGGCCCGGCGTTTCGCCGCCGGTGATGAGCCGCAGGCTGCAGTCGGCGAGATGCTCGACCGTCTCCGGCTGCAGCTTGAGCACGGGGCCGGTGACCGCGAGAATGGCCCGGTGGACACGCAGCGCCTCCTCGCCGTTCATCGAGATCCAGAAGAACTCCCAGCGCCCGCCTTCCTCCAGCCAATAGCGGTGATTGTGCGGCACGAGCAGGAGCAGCGTCTCGCCCGGGCGCAAGCGGTAGCTGCGGTTCTCGTAACGTAAGTTGCCGGCGCCGCCGATCGTGTGCTGCAGCACGGTAAAGGGCGTCTGGCCGCGCTTGCGGCCGTCCCAATCGTAACTCGCATCGGTCCTGATCTCGTAGCCGGTGCTTGTCGGCATGGTGTGCAGGCTCTGGCGTCCGCGCGGCAGCGAGACGGTCCGCATCACCGGCCCCCGATCGATCAATTGTTGCAGCACAGAATTACCCATGAAAGCACAATACCTCTCTAGTCGCGTCGCCGATTATGCACATAATGCCCACAGATCGCGCAAGATGCCGGGGTTATCCGGCGTCTGAAGCTGGGTTTTGGCGAGGAAGGGGCCGCATCGATGCCCCCAATCAATTCGATGAATTGATTTTACCCTTATAGCGCGAATTACGCATGACGAGGAGGGAAAAGAGTACCATGGGCAGCTTCAAGATCGCCATTATCGGCGCCGGCAGCGTGGGTTTCACCAAGAAGCTTTTCACCGACATCCTGTCCGTGCCGGAGCTGCGGGACGTCGAGTTCGCCTTGACCGACGTGAGCGAGCACAATCTTAACATGATCAAGACGATCCTCGACCGGATCGTCGAGGCAAACGGGCTGCCGACGCGCGTGACTGCAACCACCGAGCGCCGCAAGGCGCTAGAAGGCGCGCGCTATATCATCAGCTGCGTGCGGGTCGGCGGGCTCGAAGCCTATGCCGACGATATCCGCATTCCGCTGAAATACGGCGTCGACCAATGCGTCGGCGACACCATCTGCGCCGGCGGCATACTCTATGGCCAGCGCAACGTCCCGGTGATCCTCGATTTCTGCAAGGATATTCGCGAAGTGGCGGAGCCGGGCGCGAAGTTCCTGAATTATGCCAATCCAATGGCGATGAACACCTGGGCGGCAATCGAATACGGCAAGGTCGACACGATCGGTCTCTGCCACGGCGTCCAGCACGGGGCGGAGCAGATCGCCGAGATTCTCGGTGCCAGGGAAGGTGAGCTCGATTACATCTGCTCCGGCATCAATCACCAGACCTGGTTCATCGACGTACGGGTGAAGGGCCGCAAGATCGGCAAGGACGAACTCGTCGCAGCCTTCGAGGCGCATCCGGCCTTCTCCAAGCAGGAAAAACTGCGGATCGACGTGTTGAAGCGCTTCGGCGTATATTCGACCGAAAGCAATGGGCATCTTTCCGAATACCTGCCCTGGTATCGAAAGCGTCCGGACGAAATCACCAAATGGATCGACATGTCGGACTGGATCCACGGCGAGACCGGCGGTTATCTGCGTTACTCGACCGAGACACGCAACTGGTTCGAGACGGAATATCCGCGCTTCCTCGAAGAGGCCGGCAGACCGCTCGAGACGATCAAGCGCTCGAACGAACATGCGAGCCACATTCTCGAGGCGCTCGAGACGGGGCGCGTCTATCGCGGCCACTTTAACGTGAAGAACAATGGCGTGATCACCAACCTGCCGGTCGATGCGATCATCGAGTCGCCCGGCTTCGTCGACCGCTTCGGCATCAATATGGTGGCTGGCATCACGCTGCCGGAAGCCTGTGCGGCCACCTGCATCTCGTCGATCAACGTCCAGCGCATGTCGGTCCATGCGGCGATCACCGGCGACATCGATCTCCTGAAGCTCGCCGTGCTGCACGATCCGCTGGTCGGCGCGATCTGCACGCCGGAGGAGGTCTGGCAGATGGTCGATGAGATGGTGGTAGCTCAAGCGAAGTGGCTGCCGCAATATGCGCATGCGACCGACGCGGCGAAGGAGCGGCTCGCCCGCGCGACGGTGAAGACCCGCGACTGGAAGGGTGCCGCGCGACGTGACGTGCGCTCGATCGAGGAAATCCGCGCCGAGAAGGAAGCCGCGAAATTGCGGGCTGCCGGCTAGGCTCCGGCTGAGAAAGTGTGAGCGGTCTGCCGCTCGCATCCGCGCCAGGCCTTTGGAAGGACAGCGCGAAACGGCATCCGCTTGAGGAGCGGATGCCGTTCCGGCGGGGCGCCTGTCGCCACGCCGCAGACCGTTAGGAGGAGCGCCACCCGTACCGGCGTGGCGAATACAGGAGGGAGAACCTGAGGCAATGAAAACGCACCGACTGAAAACAACGGCGAGCCTGCTCATCGGTATATCCGCCTTCGCCGTGCAGACCTTTGCGTCGGAACCGACCGTCGTGCCCGAGCAGCCGCCAGTCCCGGCGCAGGGCAAGATCACCTATGTGCCGCGCGATTCCATTCTCGAGTTCAAGGCGTTGTCCGAATACAAGGAACCGGAATGGGTGACGGAGAAATTCGTTGAGACCGGTAAGCTGCCGCCTGTCGCCGAGCGCCTGCCGAAGGAGCCGATGGTCTTCAAGACCGGCAACATGCCGGACGGAATGGGCGTCTATGGCGACGTGATGCGTCACGTGATCGGCGGCCGCCCGGAGGGCTGGAACTACAGCGCCGGCCAGACGCAAGGGTGGGGCGGCATCGATATCGGCATGTTCGAATGCCTGACCCGCACCGCGCCGCTCTTCCAGGTGGAGGCGTCGGACGTCGAGCCGCTGCCGAATCTCGCCAAGAGCTGGGAATGGTCCGAGGACGGGCACAAGCTCACCATGCACCTGATCGAGGGCGCGAAATGGTCGGACGGCGACCCCTTCGACGCCGACGATGTGATGTTCTATTGGGACGACAATGTCGTCGACCCGAACGTCTCGCCGCTGAACGGCGCCACGCCCGAGACCTTCGGCGAGGGTACGACGCTGAAGAAGGTCGACCAGTACACGATCGAGTGGACCTTCAAGGACGCCTTCCCGCGCCAGCATCTCTATGCCATGGCCTACGGCACCTTCTGCCCCGGTCCGTCGCATATACTGAAGACCAAGCATCCGAAATATGCCGGCACGACCTACGACCAGTATAAGAACGGCTTCCCGCCGGAATACATGAACCTTCCGGTGATGGGCGCCTGGGTTCCGGTCGCCTACCGGCCCGACGACATCATCGTGCTTCGCCGCAACCCCTATTACTGGAAGGTGGACGAGGCCGGTAACCAGCTCCCCTATCTGCACGAAGCCCATTACAAGCTCTCGACCTGGGCCGACCGGGACGTGCAGGCGATCGCGGGTTCGGGTGACTTCTCGAACCTCGAACAGCCTGAAAACTTCGTGGAGTCGCTGAAGCGCGCAGCCAATGAATCGGCCCCGGCGCGGCTCGCCTTCGGTCCGCGCGTCATCGGCTACAATCTGCGCATGAACTACTCGGCCAATGGCTGGGGCGAGCCGGACGAACGTGGCCAAGCGGTGCGGGAGCTCAACCGCAACCTCGACTTCCGCAAGGCCGTGACCATGGCGGTCGATCGCAAGAAGCTCGGCGAGGCGCTGGTGAAGGGGCCCTTCACGGCGATCTATCCGGGCGGGCTTTCCTCCGGCACGAGCTTCTACGACCGGAACTCGACCATCTACTACCCCTATGACCTCGAAGGCGCCAAGGCGCTCCTCGAAAAGGTAGGCTTGAAGGACACGGACGGCAACGGCTTCGTGAACTTCCCGGAAGGGACCGCCGGTGGTGCTGACGTGCAGATCGTGATACTCGTCAATTCGGACTACGGCACCGACCGCAACCTCGCGGAAGGCCTGATCGGTCAGATGGAACAGCTCGGCCTCAAGGTGGTCTTGAACGCGGTTGACGGCACCAAGCGCGACGCGACGCAATATGCGGGCAAGTTCGACTGGCTCATCCGCCGCAACGACCAGGAGCTGACCTCTGTCGTGCAGAACACCACGCAGCTCGCTCCGACCGGTCCCCGTACGAGCTGGCATCATCGTGCGCCGGAAAGCGGCCAGGTCGATCTCCTGCCGCACGAGAAGGAGCTCGTCGACATCGTCAACAAGTTCATCGCCAGCCAAGACAACGAAGAGCGGGCGGAACTCATGAAGCAATTCCAGAAGATCTCGACGACCAACGTCGATACGGTAGGCCTCACCGAATATCCGGGGGCGCTGATCATCAACAAGCGCTTCTCGAACATTCCTCCGGGCGCGCCGATCTTCATGTTCAACTGGGCGGAAGACACGATCATCCGCGAGCGGGTCTTCGTCGCGGCCGACAAGCAGGGCGACTACGAGCTCTATCCTGAGCAGCTTCCCGGCAAGCCCGGCGATAGCGGCCCGAGCAACTGAAACTGAACCGCGCCTCCCGGCCTCCAAGCCGGAACCGGGAGGCGACAGCCATTTCACTCGGCGGCGATGCCGGCAGCCCCGGCGTCGCTTGCGGAAAACCGACAGAAGGAAACGGCCATGTTCAGATTTCTGCTTGTCCGCGTCGCCTCTGCCATACCGGTCCTCGTCGTCTTGAGCGTGGTGACCTTCGCCATCATTCAGGCGCCGCCCGGAGACTATAGCGACTACATCCGCTCGCAGCTCATCAACCAGGGTGGGGCCTCTTTCGAGGAGGCGGATGCCCAGGCCCAGGCCTATCGCAAGGAGCATGGTCTCGACCAGCCGCTGCCGCTCCAATACGTCAACTGGATCACCGGCATCGTGACGCGCGGCGATTTCGGCCACAGCCTCTATTACAACAAGCCGGTTGCCGACGTCGTCGGCGAACGCCTGCCGCGCACGCTGGCGCTGGCGCTCGTCTGCCATATCCTGGCTTCCGCCATCGGCATCGGCTTCGGTATTCTTGCCGCGACGCGGCAATATTCTTGGGTCGACAGCCTGCTTTCGACCGTTTCCTTCCTCGGCATGACGGTGCCGCGCTTCCTGATGGCGCTGATCATCGTCTATATCCTCGTCTTCCATTTCAATGTGAGCGAAATCAACAGCTTCCATTCCGCCCGCTATGGCGGTGCGCCCTGGTCCTGGGACAAGTTCGTCGATCTGGTGAAGCATGTCTGGCCTGTGGTGGCGATCGCCACCTTCGGCGGGCTCGCCTACAACATGCGCGTGATGCGTGGCAACCTGCTCGACACGCTGAACGCCCAATATGTCGAGACGGCGCGCGCCAAGGGCCTGAGCGAGGGCGCCGTGGTGATGCGGCATGCCGTTCCCAATGCGCTGCACCCGCTCATCATGTATCAGGGCGTCGTGCTTCCATACATGCTGACCGGCGAGATCGAGACGGCGATCATCTTCGCGCTGCCGACCGTCGGCCCGGCGATCGTCGGCTCCATGTGGGTGGGCGACGTCTATGTAACCGCGACCTTCATGCTGGTTCTCTCAGCAACGCTGATCGTCGGCAACATCATCGCCGACATGCTTCTCGCCGCGCTCGATCCGCGCGTGCGCATGGGAGGAGGGGCCTACGCATGAGCATCGAAGCCCACAGCACCGTTCCGGTCGCGATCGAGCCGGAAGAAAAGCACCACCACGAGAGCTATACCGCCTTGGTCTGGCGGCGGCTGAAGCGCTCCTGGACCGGCCTGCTCGGCCTCATCCTCGTCAGCCTTCTGATCCTCATGGCGGTGTTCGCCGATTTCCTTTCGCCGGTCGACCCGAAGGCGACCGGGGTCGCTTTCGCGCAGCCGCAGACGATCAGCTTCCGAGACAAGGACGGCAATTTCGTTTTTCCGCCGCGCAGCTATCCGGTGCGCGAGACCGACGAGCTCGACCCGATCACCTTCCAGCCGATCATCGGCCCGGACTATGACAATCCGCAGGTTCTCGGTTTCTTCGTCAAGGGCGCGCCCTACAGGCTCTTCGGGCTGATCCCGGCCGAGAGGCATCTCTTCGGCGCCGTCGACGGCACGCCCGTACATCTGCTCGGCACCGACAAGTTCGGCCGTGATGTGCTCTCTCGCATTTTGTACGGCTCGCGCATCTCGCTGATGATCGCACTTGTCGTCGTCTCGATCGTCACCGTGGTGGGTACGACGGTCGGCATGGTGTCCGGCTATTTCGGCGGGCGCTTCGACGCCTGGGTCCAGCGCTTCGTCGAGCTCGTGCTTGCTTTCCCACAATTGCCGCTCTATCTGGCGCTCGCCTCGCTGATCCCGGTCACGGCGCCGACCAATGTGTTCCTCGCCTTCGTCATCATCGTGATGTCGGCGCTCGGCTGGGCGCAGATGTCGCGGGAAGTCCGCGGCAAGACGCTGGCGCTGGCGCGGATCGATTATGTGCGCGCGGCGATCGCCATCGGCGCGACCGACCGGCGCATCATCTTCCAGCATATCTTCCCGAACGTGATGAGCCACGTGATCGTCGCGGTGACGCTCGCCATTCCGCAGGTGGTTCTGCTTGAATCCTTCCTCGGCTTCCTCGGCTTTGCGGTCAAACCGCCGCTCATCTCCTGGGGGTTGATGCTGCAGGATACGGCCAATTATTCGGCGATCGGCTCCTATCCCTGGATTCTCTCGCCCGTCGCCTTCGTGCTCGTCACCGTCTTCGCCTTCAATGCGCTGGGTGACGGTCTGCGCGACGCAATCGACCCCTATTGAGGAGCACGCCGATGGCAACAATCGAAAGCACCGTCACGGCACCCGAAGAGCGGCGGGACCGCCAAACGAAGGATACGCGGCCGATCATCGACGCCCGCAAGGTTGCCGTCACCTTCAAGGTCGAGAACGGCACGGTTGAGGCGGTAAAGGATGTTTCCTTCCAGCTTTACCGGGGAGAGACGATCGCGATCGTCGGCGAGTCCGGTTCCGGCAAGTCCGTGACGGCACGCACTGTCATGGGGCTTTTGTCGAAGCGTGCCACCATCGCCTCGCACTCGCGCATCGAATATGACGGCCGCGACGTCCTGAAATTCTCCGCCCGGCAGCGCCGGGCGCTGCGTGGCGACCGCATCTCGATGATCTTCCAGGAGCCGATGAGTTCGCTGAATCCAGTTTATACAATCGGTAGCCAGATCATCGAGGCGATACGCGCACACCGCCGGGTGAGCCGGCGGGCCGCCGCCGAGCGGGCGCTCGAACTCTTGCGCCACGTGCAGATCCCGGACCCGGAGGCGCGGCTCAACCAGTATCCGCACCAGCTTTCCGGCGGCCAGCGTCAGCGCGTAATGATCGCCATGGCGCTTGCCAACGATCCGGACGTGCTGATCGCGGACGAGCCGACGACGGCGCTCGACGTCACCGTGCAGGCGCAGATCTTGAACCTCATCCGCAAGCTGCAGCAGGAGCTCGGCATGGCGGTGATCCTGATCACCCACGACCTGACCGTCGTGCGGCAGTTCTCCGACTATGTCTATGTGATGCAGCTCGGCGAGGTGAAGGAGCACAACACGACCGAGGCGCTTTTCGCCAACCCGCAGCATGCCTATACGCGCCGGCTGCTCGCCTCCGAGCCCTCGGGGAGAGCCAAGCCGCTGCCGGACAACTCGCCGATCATGCTCGACGGCCGCAATGTCCGGGTCTCTTTCATGCTGAAGAAGGGCGGCTTCTTCAGGCCGGAACTGAAGGAGCTCGTCGCCGTCGACAGCCTCAGTCTCAATCTCCGCCGGCACGAGACGCTCGGCCTCGTCGGCGAGTCCGGTTCAGGCAAGACCACTTTCGGCCAGGCGCTGATCCGGCTGATCAACACCGACGGCGGGGAAATCCGCTTCGACGGCGAGCCGATCCACAACAAGGATCGTAAGGGCATGCGGCCGCTGCGCTCGAAGATCCAGATCGTCTTCCAGGATCCCTTCGCCTCGCTCAACCCGCGCATGTCGATCGGTCAGATCATCGAAGAGGGCTTGATCGTCAACGGCATCGGCGCGAACCGCAAGGACAGGCTGGCGCGGGTCGAGGACGCGCTCTTGAGCGCCGGCATGCCGGCCAACATCCTCTCGCGCTTCCCGCACGAGTTCTCCGGCGGCCAACGCCAGCGCATCGCAATCGCCCGCGCCATCGCGCTCGAACCGGAATTCATCCTGCTCGACGAGCCGACCTCGGCGCTTGATCTCTCGGTCCAGGCCCAGATCATCGAGCTCCTGCGCAAGCTCCAGGACGAGCGGGGCTTGAGCTACCTCTTCATCTCCCATGACCTGAAGGTCGTGCGCGCGCTCTGCCATCGCGTCGTGGTGATGCAACACGGCAAGATCGTCGAAGAGGGGCCGGTAAATGAAATTCTCTCCAATCCCAAGACCGCCTACACGGAGCGGCTGGTAAGAGCCGCCTTCGAAGTGGCCACATGACCATGCAAGAACAGAGGAATCCCATGACCAGGCAACCCAAGATCACCTTCATCGGCGCGGGCTCGACCGTTTTCATGAAGAACATCATCGGCGATGTGTTGCAGCGGCCGGCGCTTTCCGCCGCGACAATCGCGCTGATGGACCTGAACCCGGAACGCCTCGCGGAAAGCGAGATCGTCGCCGGCAAGCTGGTGCGCACCCTCGGCGTCACGGCCAAGATCGAGACCCATTCCAACCAGCGCAAGGCGCTTGAAGGAGCAGACTTCGTCGTCGTCGCCTTCCAGATCGGCGGCTATGAGCCCTGCACGGTCACCGATTTCGAGGTGCCGAAGAAATACGGGCTGCGCCAGACGATCGCCGACACGCTCGGCGTCGGCGGCATCATGCGCGGGCTTCGCACCGTGCCGCATCTCTGGAAGATCTGCGAGGACATGCTTCAGGTCTGCCCCGAGGCGATCCTCCTGCAATATGTGAACCCGATGGCGATCAACACCTGGGCGATCTCGGAGAAGTACCCGACGATCAAGCAGGTGGGCCTCTGCCACTCGGTGCAGGGCACGGCCTTCGAGCTTGCCCGCGACCTTGAGATCCCGCTCGAGGAAATCCGCTACCGCGCCGCCGGCATCAACCACATGGCCTTCTATCTCAAATTCGAGCACCGCCAGAAGGACGGCAGCTACCGCGACCTCTATCCGGATCTGATCCGCGGCTACCGCGAGGGGCGCTTCCCGAAGCCCAGCCACTGGAACCCGCGCTGCCCCAACAAGGTGCGCTATGAGATGCTGACGCGGCTCGGCTATTTCGTCACCGAAAGCTCGGAGCACTTCGCCGAATACACGCCCTATTTCATCAAGGACGGCCGCCCGGACCTGATCGAGAAATTCGGCATTCCGCTCGACGAATATCCGAAGCGCTGCATCGAGCAGATCGAGCGTTGGAAGGAGCAGGCGGCGGCCTACAGGGAAGCCGAGACGATCGAGGTGGCCGAGAGCCACGAATATGCCTCCTCGATCATGAACTCGGTCTGGACCGGCGAGCCTTCCGTGATCTACGGCAACCTCAGGAACAACGGCTGCATCACCTCGCTGCCGGAAAACTGCGCCGCGGAAGTCCCCTGCCTCGTCGATGCCTCGGGCATCCAGCCGACCTATATCGGCGCGCTGCCGCCGCAACTGACCGCGCTCATCCGCACCAACATCAACGTCCAGGAGCTGACGGTCCAGGCGCTCGTCACCGAAAACCGCGAGCACCTCTATCACGCGGCGATGATGGATCCGCACACGGCCGCCGAGCTCGACCTCGACCAGATCTGGTCGCTCGTCGACGACCTGCTCGTCGCCCATCGCGACTGGATCCCGGAATGGGCCCGCGTGTCGAAAAAGGTAGCGGCCGCCTGATTTCTTCTCCCGGTCAGGCGACCATCTGGCCCCGGAACCTCAGAGGTTCCGGGGCTTTCTTTTACAGCGCCGTGCGTCTTTTCAGACGCACAACGGACGCTGTAGCACTTTGAATTGCTGCATTTTTTCCTTAAATCGGGTACGATTTAAGGAAACATGCAGTAGCTTGGAACGCAGGCCGCCGACATCGCGCCTCAGGCACGGCAGTGAGGCAGACATCGGCGCGACACTCTTAGGTGTCACGCGCCAGGCGTTGCACAAGACCTCGCCGACCGCGCTCCATGACAACCGCATGGTTCCAACTGAAGACAGGCTTCAGGATGAATGACAGTCTCACCATCCAAGGCTTCGTGACCTTGACGATCCAGTCATAGCGCACATTGCATTTCGAACCGTCCGGTTGCAGCGTCCAGCGACCAACGCCTTCGAGCTCGCCGTAAGCTCTCCCCTCGATGATGGACAGCGGTTCTACCCTGATCGTTTCCATTTCGAAGGCCAGGTCATAGGGTAGGGCAGTGGACCATTTCATCCGGCGGATCGCGCCGATGCCCATCCCGTCGCCTTCACGCAGAAGCGTGACCTCCTTCACCGAGGGCCACCACTCCGGCCAGGTCTCGGGCGTGCTCAGGACCCGCCAAACATCCTCGACCGAAGCGTCGAGGGCCCAGTTCGTGACAAGATGAAACTCGGTCGATGACATCGGACCGCCACGCTACCACTTCCCACGCCTAGTATAACCTTGAACTCTGACAGTTTCATCGTGGCGCCTTTGTTCACGTCCGTCCGGGCTAACGCGTCCAGTCGTCGATGCTCAGGCCGTCGACGCGCTGGAACTCACCCATATTATTCGTGACGAGCGTTAGACCGCGTGCTTTTGCCTGGCCGGCGATCAAGGCGTCGTATGGGCCGATCGGCGTACCTTTCACCGCAAGGGTTGCGCGAATTTCGCCCGCGACAAAGGCATCATTGCGATCGAATTCCAGGAGCGGAAAGTCCGCCAGCAGCAGCCGCACCGTTTCCAAGTTGTACGCGACCTTTGCGCTCTTATGTGCTCCGAAGTAAAGCTCGTGCGCGACGATCGCGGAAATGCCGATGCTGCCTTGCTCACACGCCAGAATACGTCCGACGAGTGCATCGGATTTGCGGCCGATAAGCACAATCACCGCACTCGTGTCCAGAAGGTGCGAGATCACTTGAAGGTCGCTTCAAGCGCCGGCCGGTCTTGTGCATCCGGCTGTTCGCGACCGGCAACCATGAAGTCGTCGCTCGCGCCGCGCTGCAATGCGGCCCTTAGGGAAGACCACGCCGGACGGTCCTCGACATGTGGACGCAGGATCAGCGAATCGCCTTCCTGCGTCACTTCCACCCGCTCGACATCGAAGCGGAACTCCTTCGGCAACCGGACAGCTTGTGAGTTGCCCGACTGAAACACCCGCGCAAGATGGGGCATGGTTCCGCCTCCTTGAATGTATATACTACAACGTATATACGCCCTGCCGCCGAGCGTTGCAAGGGCTCACCGCGGCCAGCTTTCCAGCACCTCGACGAAATGCGTGAGCCAGGCATTCGTCTGGTGGCCGTCGAGGCCACGGTGGTCGATGGTGAGCGATACATAGGCCATCGGCCGAATCTGGATGGTATCGGCACCGTCGACCTCCCGCACGACCACCCGCTTTTCAAGCTTTCCGACGCCGAGGATCGCTGATTGCGGCTGGTTGATGATGATCGGTGCTGCAAGCAGTGATCCGGAGACGCCGTGATTGGAGATGGTGAAGGTTCCGCCTTTCACGTCGGCGCTTGTCAGGGTGTTTTCTCGCGCACGCGCCGTCAGGTCCTGCAACCTCGCCGCTATTTGTGCAAGCGTGAGGTTCTGCGCCCGGTGGATGACCGGCACGATCAGCCCCTTGTCGCCGAGCGCGATGCCGACGCCGATATTGATATCGTCGAAGATTTCGAGCGCATCGTCGTGCCAGCGGCTATTGACTTCGGGGATCGCCCGCATCGCCGAGACGCAGGCTGAGATGATATAGGCCGTGTAGGAGAGATTGATGCCGGTCGCGGCGAGCTCTTGCCTGTGCATATCCCGATGGCGCATGACCGCCGAGAAATCCGCTTCGAACACGGCCGTAACATGCGGCGCGGTCGTGACGGACTTAAGCATGTGGTCCGCGATCGCGGCCCGCATGCCGCTGTGGGGTATCCTGCGCGATAGGAGCGATCCTCCCGCATCAGCGGATGGGGCGGGGCTCGGTTTGAAAGCTGCTCGCGGTTCCGGCGCTCCCGCCGCGGAACGCTCCGTCTTGGCGGCGAAGGCCCGGTCCATATCGGCGCGGGTGACGCGTCCGTCCCGTCCGGTGCCGGTCACGGTCGTCGGGTCTATGCCGTATTCTTCCGCCGCATGACGCACGGCCGGCGAATAATGGGCGGTCTGCCCCTGCGCGGATGATGCGATCAGTGCCGGTGCGACAGGCTGTTCGGCGACCGCGGCATGGCTGCCGAGCCGGCCGAGAACGGCGCCGGGCGTTGCATTGTCGCCGTTTTCCATGAGGATTTCCGTGAGCACGCCGTCGGCGGGAGCGGCCACCTCCTGCGTCACTTTGTCGGTCTCGAGCTCGACCACGGCATCGCCCGCCTTCACGGCCTCGCCGATCTTCTTCAGCCAGTTGCGCACGACCGCCTTGGTCCCCTCCTGCTCCAGGGGGGCGTTGATGTCGATGAGGTCGCCCATGCTCAGTACTCCAGGAGGTCGGTGATCTTCCGGCGGATCCGCTCCGTCGAGGGCACCGCCCAGTCGAGCAGGACGGGATTATGGGGACTTGGAATATCGGGCATGGTCAAGCGCGAAACCGGGGCGTCGAGATCGATGAAGGCCTCGTCCGCCACCGCCGCGGCGATTTCCGCGCCGAAGCCGGCCGTACCCAAATCCTCATGCACGATCAGGCAGCGGCGCGTGCGGCGTACGCAGGAAAGGACCGCGTCCCGGTCCCACGGCATCAGGGTCCTGAGATCGATGACGTCGGCGGAAATCCCCTCGGCCGCCTCTTCGCAACGGGGCACCATCGCCCCCCAGGTGACTATAGTGATGTCGTTGCCCCGGCGAACGAACTTCGCCTTGCCGAAGGGCAGCGCGAAGGCGTCTCCCGGATAAGGACGCCGCGCCCAGGGGTGGTCGAGCATGGCGCGATGCTCGAAGAAGATCACCGGGTCGTTGCCTCTAAGCGAGGTGCGCAGGAGTCCGACGGCATCCTCGGCATTGGACGGGACGGCGACCTTCCAGCCGGGCTGATGAACGAAGGCGACCTCATTCGTCTGGCTGTGCCACGGATCGCCGCATTTGAAGAAGCCGCCCGGCATACGCAGCACGATCGGCGCGGCAAAGCGGTTGTTGGTCCGCCAGCGGATCGTGCCGCAATCATTGATCTGCTCGATCGCAGGTTCCGCATATTTGCGGAACTGGATCTCCGGAACGGGGACAAGGCCCGCAAGCGCCATGCCGACCGCACGGCCGACGATGCCTTCTTCCGAAAGCGAGGTGTCGAAGACGCGGGTCGCGCCGTATTTCTCCTGCAGCCCGAGGGTGACGGCGTGGACGCCGCCCTTCGGACCGATGTCTTCGCCAAAGAGCACGAGCTTTTGGTTGATCGACATTTCGTGATCGAGCGTGCGCCGGATCGCCGTCACCATGTTGATCCGCTGACCGTCGCCTGTCGCTGTCTCGGTCGTTTCGGGCGGCCGATAGCCGGCCGGGTACTGGCCGCCCATGGTTTGCATGGGGCCCTCGAAGAAGACGTTGCTCGTAACGGTTTCGGGATCGGCGATCGGCCGGGATTCGGCCTCGATACGGGCGCGTTCGGCGGCTGTCCTGGCAAAGCTGACGGCCTCCTGCCATTCCTCTTCACCCAGGACGGCAGGGACCAGGTAATCTTTCAGGCGCGGCAAGGGATCGCGCGCCCATTCACTCCTGATGAGCGCTTCGCTCTTGTAGGCCTGAGTGTCCTGGAAGCTGTGCCCTTCGAGCCGGGGCACTCTCAGGCGAAGCAGCACCGGCATGCGTTCCTCGCGTACCAGCGCCACGGCCCCTTTCGACAGACGCGCTGCCTCCTCGGGGTCGCAGCCGTCGCCGTCGAGCACGGTCAGATTCTTCCAGGCGGCGAGATTGGCGGCGATGTTGCCGTCGGGGGTCTGTAGGGTCGACGGAACCGAGATGCCGAAGCCGTTGTCCTCGATATAGAAGAGCATCGGCAGTCTTTGCGTCGTGGCGGCCGTCAGTGCCGCCCAGAAGCCGTTCGAGGCGACCGAAGCATCGCCGCCGAGAACGACGGCGATTGCACGATCGTAGTCCTTGTTCTTGAGGTGCTTGCTGAAATAGCTGATCGCCTGCGCCCAGCCGGCCGTCGGCGTATATTGCGAACCGACGCCGCCGCACATCGGCAGCGCCGATGCGCCGTTCAGGTTCGGGTAGTTGAAGACGACGCCGATGTCGCGACCATCGGAATAGCCTCCGGAGCGGGCCATCGCCGAGCCGAGTGCGTCGGCCGGATCGACGCCGAGCGCGAGCAGCAGCGGCCGCGAACGATAATAGCCGCAGGCGGCGTCGTGTTTTTCCGTGAGATTAAGCCCGAGCAGGATCTGCGCCATGTCATGGCCGCGTGCGGAGAATTGATAGAGGACCTTCTTTTCCGGAACGAGACGCTTTTCCTCCATTTCGTCGAGTTCGCGGGAGAGCAGCAGGAGGTGGGCGACCCGCTTCCAATCGATGTTCTCGTCCGGTGCATTCCGCCGGTCCGGTTTGAGTGCGGCCTGTGCCATCGCTTGTCTCCTCCAATTCTTCTCTGTATGGAAGATTAGCTCGCGGCACGCGCAAATCGGTTTCAATCTTACAGCATTTTAGCTAGTGATTGATCAAACCGTTTCGTCTTCGGAAGATTTGTGATGAACATGTTCAATCTCGACGCGATCGACCGAAAGATTTTGAGAATCCTGCAGGAACAGGCCGATATCAGCCATGCGGCGCTCGCCGAGGTGGTCGGAGCCTCGTCGGCATCCTGCTGGCGACGCATCAAGGCTCTGGAGACGGCGGGAGTGCTCGGCAAGACCGTCCGGCTTGTCAATCCGGATATGGTCGGACGCGGATTGACCGTCGTCTGCCAGGTGCGGATGAAGTCCCACGACCCCGTGGCGCGGCGCAATTTCGAGCGCTTCGTCGAAGATCACGAGGAAGTCCTGGAATGCTATTCGATGTCGGGCGACTGGGACTATCTTTTGCGCGTCGTCGTAGCGGATGTCGCCGATTACGAGCGGCTCCTCATGCGCGGCATTCTCACCCATGAGGCGGTTGCGAATTCGTCATCCCATTTCGCGCTGAAAAGCGTGAAATACTCGACCGCTGTTCCGGTGTGACGCGGGGATCGAGTCTTGCTGAAGGCAGGTAATGTCACGGGAAAGAGTCGGATGCAGGCGAAGAGCGAAAGATCGGCGGAGGCGGGCTCAAGGCTTATCCAGGCGATCCTGGACGAGACGCAGTTGAGGGCGGCGAGCTTCATCGTTACCATCTATGGCGATGTGGTGGAGCCGCGGGGCGGCGCAATCTGGATCGGCAACCTGATCGAGATTTGCGCCGGTGTCGGCATCAGCGAGACGCTCGTCAGGACTGCCGTGTCACGCCTCGTCACGGCGGGGCGGCTCGCCGGGGAGCGCGAGGGCCGGCGCAGTTTCTATCGCCTTACCGAGCCGGCGCGCGCCGAGTTCGCCGCCGCGGCGCGGATCCTCTTCGGGCCGCCGGAGGAAGTCGCCTGGCATTTCGTTGAGCTCGTGGGGCCATCCATTGAGGAGCGGATGCAGATCCTCGAGCGCTCCGGCCACGCCCGCCTCAGCCCCCGCCTCGCCGTCGGAGTGCGGCCGTTTACCGCCTCGGTCATGCCTGCGGTCGTCTTCCGGGCGGAGGTTGCCGAGGGCACGGATAAGCTCGGCGCCTTTGCGGCGGAATACTGGGATCTGGCACCACATGCGGAGGCGTATAGGGGCTTTCTCCAACGTTTCGATCCTCTTGCCGAACTCCTCGATGGCGGCGCCAGCATCGTCCCGGCGGATTGCCTCACGGCCCGTCTCCTGCTCGTCCACCAATTCCGCTCCGTGGCCCTGCGCGACCCGCGCCTGCCGTCAGAGGTTCTTCCGGCCGGCTGGCCGGGCGAAGACGCGCGCCGCCTGTTCGCCCGGCTCTATTGCAGCCTGTCGCCGCAAGCCGACCTCCATGTCGCACGGAACTTCGTGACGGCGACCGGGCCGCTTCCGATAGCGAGCGAGGCGATGGCGCGTCGGCTGGCGCTGCTGGGCGGTGAGCCCCCCACAAGGCGGAGGAGCTAACCGCGAGGCGGCCGCCAGCCAAATCCACCTTCGCGTATGTCTGTGCTGACATGTCACAAAAATGGAGACAATTTCTGTTGAACTGTGACATATGCTGTGCTAAATAACTAACCGATCGGTCGGTCAATGAAAAATGAAGTGACCGTCGAAATCGGGAGGAGTTGCATGTCCGAGGCCTTCATCTGCGATGCAGTGCGCACGCCCATCGGCCGCTATGGCGGCGCGCTCTCATCCGTCCGGGCCGATGACCTCGCCGCTGTCCCGCTTGCGGCGCTGATGAGCCGCAATCCGGAAGTCGACTGGTCGAAGCTCGACGATCTCATCTACGGCTGCGCGAACCAGGCGGGCGAGGATAATCGCAATGTCGGCCGCATGGCCGTGCTGCTCTCGGGCATGCCCGTTTCGGTTCCGGCGACGACGGTCAACCGCCTCTGCGGATCGGGCATGGATGCAGTGGGCATGGCGGCGAGGGCGATCCGCGCCGGCGACTGCGACATGGTGATCGCCGGCGGCGTCGAAAGCATGAGCCGCGCGCCCTTTGTGATGCCCAAGGCCGAAAGCGCCTTCTCCCGCTCGAATGCGGTATACGACACCACCATCGGCTGGCGCTTTGTGAACCCCAGGCTGAAGGCGGCCTTCGGTGTTGATTCCATGCCGGAGACGGCCGACAATGTGGCCGAGGATTTCGGCGTCAGTCGCGCCGATCAGGATGCGTTCGCCGCCCGCAGCCAGACGCGCTGGGCGGCGGCACAGGAGGCGGGCCTCTTCGCGGAAGAGCATGTTCCGGTCGTGGTGCCGCAAAAGAAGGGCGATCCCATCCTAGTCGACCGCGACGAGCATCCCCGTCCGGGCACGACGGTCGAGCAGCTCGCCAAGCTCAAAGGAGTGAACGCTCCAGACCGCACGGTCACGGCCGGCAACGCTTCGGGCGTCAATGACGGTGCGGCGGCGCTGCTGATCGCGGGTGAGAGGGCGATGAAGGCCGAGGGGCTGACGCCCAAGGCTCGCGTCGTCGCCATGGCGGCGGCGGGCGTCGAACCGCGCATCATGGGCATCGGTCCGGCGCCTGCGGCGCGCAGAGTGCTTGAACGCGCCCGACTATCGATCGATCAGATGGACGTGATCGAACTCAATGAGGCGTTTGCCTCGCAGGCCCTTGCGGTGCTGCGCGACCTTGGGCTGCCGGATGACGCGGCGCATGTGAACCCCAACGGCGGTGCGATTGCCATAGGGCATCCGCTCGGTATGAGCGGCGCACGGCTGGTGACGACCGCCACTTATCAGCTTCATCGCCAGGGCGGCCGCTACGCGCTCTGTACCATGTGCATCGGCGTCGGCCAGGGCATCGCGATCATTCTCGAGCGCGTCTGACGGAGGAGAAGGACCCATGTACGCACAAATGGTGAAAACGGACGCCGCCCGCGTCAAAAGCCTCGACGAGATGGAGCCTCAGGAGCGCGCCTTCCAGGAGCGCATCGATGTGGGCCAGAAGATCGAGCCGAAGGAGTGGATGCCGGAAGGCTATCGCAAGACGCTCATCCGCCAGATCAGCCAGCACGCCCATTCCGAGATCGTCGGCCAGCTGCCCGAGGGCAACTGGATCACCCGCGCGCCGACGCTCGAACGGAAGGCGATCCTGCTTGCCAAGGTGCAGGACGAAGCAGGCCACGGCCTCTATCTCTACTGTGCGGCCGAGACGCTCGGGATCAGCCGCGACGAGATGTATGAGCAGCTGCACTCGGGCAAGGCCAAGTATTCCTCGATCTTCAACTATCCGACGCTCTCCTGGGCGGACATCGGCGCCATCGGCTGGCTGGTCGATGGCGCGGCGATCATGAACCAGGTGCCGCTGCAGCGCTGTTCCTACGGCCCCTATTCCCGCGCGATGATCCGCATCTGCAAGGAGGAGAGCTTCCACCAGCGCCAGGGCTACGACATCCTGATGAAGATGGTGAAGGGCACATCGGCGCAGAAGGTCATGGTGCAGGACGCGCTGAACCGCTGGTGGTGGCCGTCCCTGATGATGTTCGGCCCCTCGGACGACGCCTCGGTTCATTCGGCCCAGTCCATGGCCTGGAAGATCAAGCAAAACTCCAACGACGAACTCCGGCAGAAATTCGTCGACCAGACGGTGCCGCAGGCGAAATATCTCGGTCTCACCGTTCCCGATCCGGAGCTCAAGTGGAACGAGAAGAAGGGCGGCTACGATTTCGGCGAGCCGGACTGGAAAGAATTCTTCGAGGTGATCGCCGGAAACGGCCCGTGCAACGCCGAACGCCTCGGCGCGCGCAAAAAGGCCTGGGAGGACGGCGCCTGGTTCCGGGACGGCCTGACCGCTTATGCCGAGAAGCAGGCCGCTCGCCGCGCCGGCAAGCAGGTCGCCGCCGAATAGGACAATCGGATTTCGCGGGTTCGTTCCGCCAAGTCCGTGAAAGTTGGGAGAGAAACATGTCCAGCGAATGGCCCCTCTGGGAGGTCTTCATCCGCGGCCAGCACGGCCTCAATCATCGCCACGTTGGCAGCCTCCACGCGCCCGATGCCGAGATGGCGATCAACAACGCCCGCGACGTCTATACCCGCCGCAACGAGGGGGTGAGCATCTGGGTGGTGCGTTCGAGCGCTATAGTGGCAAGCTCGCCTTCTGAAAAAGGGCCGCTGTTCGAACCGTCGAACTCGAAAGTCTACCGCCACCCGACGTTCTTCGACATTCCCGATGAAGTGGGGCACATGTGATGGGGAGCGTAACCGTGACGGAAGCGGCCGTCGATCAGGCTGCACTCTTCGAGCTTCTGCTCCGCTTGGGCGATAACACGCTGATCCTCGGCCACCGCCTATCGGAATGGTGCGGCCATGCGCCGGCGCTCGAGGAGGATATCGCGCTTGCCAACACCGCGCTCGACCTGATCGGCCAGACGCAGCTTTGGCTCGGTCTTGCGGGGGAGGTCGAGGGAAAGGGCCGCAGCGCGGACGATCTTGCTTTCCTCCGTGATGCATATGATTTCCGTAACCTGCTGCTTACCGAGCGCCCGAACGGCGATTTCGGCAAGACGCTGATGCGTCAGTTCCTCTTCGACGCCTGGCATTACCTCTGTCTGCAGGCGCTTCTGGGATCCTCCGACAAGCGCATCGCCGAGATCGCCGAGAAGGCGTTGAAGGAAGTATCCTACCATCTCGAACGCAGCCGGGATCTCGTGATCCGTCTCGGCGACGGAACGGCGGAAAGCCACACCCGCATGCAAGAGACGCTTGACGACCTCTGGCCCTATACCGGCGAGATGTTCGTCAACGAGGCGTCCGACGCGGCACTTGCCGCCGCGGATGTTGCCCCCGAGCCTCAGAGTCTCAGGAGCGAGTGGGACGCGCTGGTTGCCGAAACGCTTTCCGAGGCGACGTTGAAAAAACCGGCCGACGGCTACATGCACAAGGGCGGCAAGCGCGGCATCCATACGGAGCATCTCGGCTATATCCTCGCCGATCTGCAATTCCTGCAACGCGCCTATCCGGGCGCCACCTGGTAGGGAGGCGGCGGTGGTGACAGTGACGAGGACCTCGCTCAAGGACATATGGCGCTGGCTCGCTGAGGTGCCAGATCCGGAGATTCCGGTGATCTCGGTCATCGACCTCGGCATCGTCCGCGACGTCGCCTGGGACGGCGAAACGCTGGTGGTGACGGTGACGCCGACCTATTCGGGTTGCCCCGCCACGACGGCCATCAACCTCGACATCGAACGGGCGCTGAACGAGAAGGGGATCGAAAGCATCAGGCTCGAACGCCGGCTTTCACCCGCCTGGACGACCGACTGGATCACTTCCGAGGGCCGCGAGAAGCTGAAAGCCTATGGCATCGCGCCGCCGATCGACGGCACGGCCGCCGATGGCAGGCTGCTCAAGCGGATCGAGCGCCTCTCCGGCCGTTCGAACCTGACGATCGCCTGTCCCCGCTGCGGCTCCACCCGGACCGAGAAGATCAGCCAGTTCGGCTCGACCCCCTGCAAGGCGAGCTATCGCTGCTCAGACTGTCTTGAACCCTTCGATTATTTCAAGTGCATCTGACCGGATGCCACGAGTGAGGCCCGCTTAAATGGCACGTTTCCACCCCCTTCAAGTCACCGAAGTCCGGCGCGAAACGCGCGATGCCGTGGTCGTGACGCTTCAGCCGCGGGAGGAAGACCGCTCCGCGTTCCATTTCACGCAGGGGCAATATCTGACGTTCCGCCGGATGTTCGACGGCGAGGAATTGCGCCGATCCTATTCGATCTGCGCCGGGCTCGACGAGGGCGTGTTGCGCGTCGGCATCAAGCGCGTGGACGGCGGCTGCTTCTCCACCTGGGCGAATGAGGCGCTTGAGCCCGGCGACACGGTGGAGGCCATGCCGCCGATGGGGGCTTTCTTTACCCCGATCGAGCCGGACGTGGCAAAACACTATCTCGGCGTTGCCGGCGGCAGCGGCATCACGCCAGTGCTGTCGATCATCAAGACGACGCTTTCGCGCGAGCCGCGGTCGGAGTTCACGCTGGTTTATGCCAACCGCCACGTCAGCTCGATCATGTTCCGCGAGGAGCTGGAAGACCTCAAGAACCTCTATCTCGGGCGGCTCTCGGTGCTGCATATCCTCGAGAGCGAGGTGCAGGACATCGATCTCTTCACCGGCCGCCTCGACGCGGCGAAATGCGCGGGCCTGTTCCGCAACTGGATCGACCTGGCGTCGGTCGACACCGCCTTCATCTGCGGCCCGGAGCCGATGATGCTGACGGTCGCCGCCGCGCTGCGCGAACACGGCGTCCGCGACGAGCAGATCAAGTTCGAGCTCTTCGCCTCCTCGCAGCCCGGCCGCCCCCGCCGCAAGGCCGTAAGTGCCGAAAATGCGGACCGGCATGCGACCTGCGAGGCGACCGTGACGCTCGACGGCACGACGCGCAGCTTCACCTTTCCGAAGCAGGGGCAGAGCCTTCTCGAAGCCGCGCTCGAAAACAGGATGGACGCGCCCTATGCCTGCAAGGCGGGGGTCTGTTCCACCTGCCGCGCAAAGGTGATCGAGGGGGAGGTGGAGATGGAGACCAACCACGCACTGGAGGACTACGAGGTGCGCCAGGGCTACGTGCTGACCTGCCAATGCTATCCGCTGAGCGACCGGATCGTCGTCAGCTATGATCAGTGAGGGATGGGAGGAAGCCATGTCCGATACGAAGCCTGATGCGTCCGACACCATGCCGATCGAGGACTATCTCGCCCAAGGCGGCGTGCTCACCTCGCCGGACAATGTGCCGCCACGATACCGCGGCGAGCTCCTGCGGCTGATGGCGAGCTTCGTCGACAGCGAACTCGCCGGCTCGGCCGGCTTCGCCGACGTCATCAACGAAGCACCGGGGATCAAGGAGCGCATCGCGGCGGCGCGGATCGTACTGGAAAAGGCCGATCACGCGGGCCAGGTGCTTGAGATCATGGGCAGCTTCGGCGCCGATACGGCGCGCTATGCAGTCCATCATCCCTGGTCGGCGCGGTTTCCCCGCGATGCCGACATCGGCGCGGAGCGCCGGGGCGGCGACATGCGCCTCTCGGTCCTTCACTATCCGCTTCAAGGCTGGATCGATGCGGTCGTTATGAACGTGCTCATGGGTAAGGCCGTTGTCATCCAGCTCGGTGAACTGGCGCGCGTCTCTTACCAGCCGCTCGCCGAGGTGTTCCGGGTGATCCTGCCGCGCGAGGCTCATCATGCCGAACTCGGCGTCGAGGGGCTGAAGCGCATTGTCGAGACGGAGGAGGGGCGGCGCGCCGCGCGAGAGGCGGTCGCCTATTGGCGTCCGCGGGTCGCCGCGAGCTTCGGGCTTTCGGGCTCCGCCCGTTACGAGATGCTCGCCCGTCTGGGCCTGCGCCACAAACCCAACGAGACGCTGCTCGCCGAATGGCAGGCGGCCGTCGATGCCGAGCTTGCCGCGCTGAATTTGAACTGACGGAAGGAACACCCGATGAACGTACTGGCAGACCGCCCCCGCCGTCTCGAAAGCTATGTCGGCGGCGTCTGGACGCGGGGGGCAAAGGAAGGGGTCGCCTTGCTCGACGCCGCGACAGGCGCGCCGGTGGCGCTGATCGATTCGAGCGGCATCGATTTCGCGGCCGCGCTCGCTTACGGCCGCGAGAAAGCCGGTCCGGTGCTGCGGCGCATGTCGTTCCACGAGCGCGCAGTGATGCTGAAGGCGCTCGCGCAGGCCCTAATGGAGCGCAAGGAGGAGTTCTACGCGCTCTCGACCGCCACCGGCGCCACCCGGACGGATAGCTGGATCGACATCGAAGGCGGCATCGGCACGCTCTTCTCCTATGCCTCGAAGGGGCGTCGGGAGTTGCCGAACACGCGCGTCCTCGTCGACGGCGACATCGAGGCCCTGTCGCGCGATGGAACCTTCTCAGCCCAGCACATCCTGAGCCCGCTTCAGGGGGTGGCGATCCACATCAATGCCTTCAACTTCCCCTGCTGGGGCATGCTGGAGAAGCTGGCGCCGACGCTGCTTGCGGGCATGCCGGCGATCGTCAAACCGGCGAGCCAGACCGCCTATCTCACCGAGCTCATGGTGCGACGGATGCTCGAGACCGGGCTCTTGCCGGAAGGAGCGGTCCAACTCGTCTGCGGCTCCGTCGGAGACCTGCTCGACCATGTCGACGGCCAGGACGTGGTGACCTTCACCGGCTCGGCTGTGACAGGGCGCAAGCTCAAGACCCACCCGGCGATCGTCGAGAATTCGGTGCGCTTCACCATGGAGGCCGACAGCCTCAATGCGGCGGTTCTCGGTCTTGATGCGGCCCCCGGCACGGAGGAATTCGATCTCTTCGTCAAGGAGGTCGCCCGAGAGATGACGGCGAAGGCCGGGCAGAAATGCACCGCCATCCGCCGGGTCATCGCGCCGCGTGCCCACTGCGACGCGCTGGTCGAAGCGCTTGGCGCGCGGCTCGGCAAGATCACGCTCGGCAACCCGGCCGACGAAAGCGTACGCATGGGGCCGTTGGCGAGTCTTGGTCAGCGGGAGGAGGTGCGGGCGCGCATCCGCGATCTCGGCGTCGACGCGGAAATCATCGTCGGGGATCCCGAGAGGGTGCAGGTGGTTTCCGGTGACGCGGAAGCGGGAGCCTTCCTCAATCCCGTCCTTCTCTATTGCGGCAAGCCGGTCACCGCGCGGGCGGTTCACGATGTCGAGGCCTTCGGACCCGTGAGCACCGCCATGCCCTATGACACGGCGGAAGAGGCGGTGGAACTGGTGAAGCGCGGCAAGGGCAGCCTCGTCACCTCCGTCTTCACCAATGATCCCGCCATTACGCAGGAGCTGGTCCTCGGTATGGCGCCGTTTCATGGCCGCGTGATGATCGGCAACCGCTTGAGCGCGAAGTCCTCGACCGGACACGGCTCGCCCATGCCGGGCCTCGTGCATGGCGGCCCGGGCCGGGCGGGCGGCGGCGAGGAACTGGGCGGCATGCGCGGCGTCAAGCATTACATGCAGCGCACCGCCGTTCAGGGTGCGCCGGGCCTCATCTCGGCGGTCACCGGCCGCTGGATCGAGGGTGCGCCGGCACGGGTCGACGGCGAGCATCCCTTCCGCAAGTCGCTCGCGGAACTGCGGATAGGTGATCAGCTCGTGACCGCTACCCGCACCGTGACGCTCGAAGATATCGAGCATTTCGCCAACTTTACCGGCGACACCTTCTACGCCCATATGGACGAGGAGGCGGCGCGCGCCAATCCCTTCTTCGACGGACGCGTCGCCCATGGCTATCTGATCGTCTCCTTCGCCGCCGGTCTCTTCGTCGATCCGGCCCCCGGGCCGGTGCTCGCGAACTACGGCGTCGATAATCTGCGCTTCCTGACGCCGGTCTATCCCGGCGACGTTCTGCAGGTCCGGCTCACCTGCAAGGAGATCAACCCGCGCGCGAATGCCGAGCATGGCGAGGTGCGCTGGGACTGCCGCGTCACCAATCAGACTGGCGCAACCGTCGCGCAATATGATGTACTGACGATGGTGGCGAAGACGAGGAATTAGCGACATGACGACAGAGCAGGATTCGCGGCGCCTGGAAATGACCGTGCTGATGACGCCGGACATGGCGAATTTCAGCGGCAAGGTGCATGGCGGCGCGCTTCTGAACCTGCTCGACCGCGTCGCGTTTTCCTGCGCCTCGCGCTTCTCCAAACAATATGCGGTGACCTTGTCGGTCGACCAGGTGATCTTCAAGGAGCCGATTCATGTCGGCGAGCTGGTCACCTTCCGCGCCTCGATCAACTATGCCGGCCGGACCTCGATGGAGGTCGGCATCCGGGTGGAGGCGGAAAACATCCGTGCCGCCACAAGGCGGCACACGAATTCCTGCTATTTCACCATGGTCGCCGTCGACGACGAGGGCCGCCCGGTGGCGGTCCCGGAATATCATCCCGAGACGCCGACCGACAAACGCCGCCATCAGGCGGCGGAACTCCGCCGTACGCTGAGGCGGGAATTCGCCCACCGGCTGAAGACGGTCGCGGAAACCGGTCGGGACGTAGACGGCGCGGGGGAGTAGGGGGGAATCCGATAACACTGCAAAGCGGTGTTGATACCCCTCTTTGCCCTGCCGATCTCCCCCCTTGTGGGGGGAGATGCCCGGCAGGCAGAGGGGGAGGTGCCGTCCTGGACACCTCGAGATGCTACTTCGCGCGGAAGGTGTGCTCAGCGCACCGCCTTGATGCCTTCGAGGATCAGCGTCGTAGCGACATCGGCATATTCGTCGCGGCTGATTGGGCCGTCGGGGCGGAACCACATATAGACCCAGTTCATCATGCCGAAGAGCGACATGGTGACGGGCATCAGCAGGGGACGGTCCTTGTTGAGGTCTGGATTGATGTCGTTGATCACGGTCGAGAAGCGTTTGACGATGCGCCGCTCGATAGCGTGGATCTCGGCCATCTGCTCGGGCGAGAGCGCGCTCGTGCCGTTCAACTGCACCTTGTGCTGGTCATCGGCGTCGCGATAGTTTTCCAGCACCTGGCGGACAAGCAGCCGCAACCGCTTCTCCGGCGCAAGGTCCGGCCGGTCGGCCGCCTCGATGGCCGCGTCGAGCTCGGCCAGGTGCGTGCGGACGATGTCGAAGATCAGTGCGTCCTTGCTCGGATAATAGTGATAGAGCAGTGCCTTGGACACGTTGCTGTGCGCTGCGATCTGCGCCATCGAGGCTTTTTCCATGCCCATCTCGGCGAAGACCGCGGCGGCGCTCACCAGAATGCCACGCTGTTTTTCCTCAAAGTCGATTGCGCGTGTTCGTGCCATATTGATCCTGCTCTAAAGCAATTCCAGGAAAAGCGTGGAACGGTTTTCCATCCCGGAATAGCGTAGTTCCAACGTATACCTGCTCAATCCCACGAATAAGGGAGGACCGTAAAGTCCTCCCGCAAAGATCGTCCACGACTGTCGGCCCTTATGCCTTGGGTCGATTGTCGACGACCCTTTTTGCCTTGCCCTCGGAGCGTGCGACCCCGCCCGGGTCGTGTACCTCGATTCTCGTGCTGACGCCGACCACACTCTTGATGTGGTGGGCGAGTTCCCTTGACGATCCGGCGCGCGCCGCCTCGTCCGCCGCTTCCCGTGTGCATTCGACATGCACGGTCATGTTGTCCATGCGTCCCGACCGGGTGAGCTCGATCTGGAAATGCGGCGCCAGGCCTCGGCATTTCAGAATCTGTTCCTCGATCTGGGTCGGAAAGACGTTGACGCCGCGCAGGATCATCATGTCGTCCGAGCGCCCGGTGATCTTCTCGATGCGGCGCATGGAGCGCGCCGTCCCGGGCATGAGCCGCGTCAGATCGCGCGTGCGATAGCGGATCATCGGCAGGCCTTCCTTGGTAAGCGTCGTGAAGACCAGTTCGCCCATCTGGCCGTCGGGCAGCACCTCGCCGGTCATCGGATCGATGATCTCGGGATAGAAGTGATCCTCCCAGACATGCAAGCCGTCCTTCGTCTCCACGCATTCATTGGCAACCCCCGGTCCCATCACTTCCGAGAGACCGTAGATGTCGACGGCGTGCATGTTGAAAGCGTGCTCGATCTCCTCGCGCATGGCATTGGTCCACGGCTCGGCGCCGAAGATGCCGACGGCGAGCGAGCTTTCGCGCGGATCTCTCCCCTGGCGGCGGAACTCGTCGAGGATCGAGAGCATGTAGGACGGGGTCACCATGATGATGCGCGGCTTGAAGTCCGCCATCAGGGTCACCTGCCGCTCGGTCATGCCGCCAGAGATCGGCACGACGGTACAGCCGAGCTTCTCGGCGCCGTAATGCGCACCGAGGCCGCCGGTGAAGAGGCCGTAGCCATAGGCGACGTGGACGATGTCGCCCGGCCTGCCGCCGGAGGCACGGATCGAGCGCGCGACGACGCTCGCCCAGGTGTCGATGTCGTTCAGCGTATAGCCGACCACGGTCGGCTTGCCGGTGGTGCCCGAAGAGGCGTGGATGCGGCAGAGCTTCTCGCGCGGAACGGCGAACATGCCGAAGGGATAGGTCTCGCGCAGGTCCTGCTTGGTCGTGAAGGGAAATTTCGCGAGGTCGGCGAGCGACTTCAGGTCGGACGGATGCACGCCGGCCGCATCGAAGCGGGCGCGATAGAAGGGCGAATTCTCATAGGCATGGGCGATCGACCATTTCATGCGCTCGAGCTGGAGGCCCGCAATCTCGTCGCGGGAGGCGGTTTCGATCGGGTCGAGATCGCCGGGACGGGGTGAAAGGTCTTCCATGAATATCTCCTCCAAGAATTTCCTCCCGCATGACGCCCGCGGCACCGAGCCGCGGCAAATCATGCAGCATTTCAAAGCATTGCGGCGGCCTTCACGCTTCTGAAGCGTCGGCGTCGTGCTGCGCGTCCTCTGGCTGCGGCAGATGCGCGCCCTTGACGGTGCGTGAATGGCCGCGGAACTCGGCGATGTGTTCGCCGCGCTGGTTGGCAATGCGGATATCGTAGATGCCGCCGCGACCGCGTCGCGAGACTTCGTGCGCCGTCGCGGTCAGCCGGTCGCCCTCGAAGGCCGGAGCGATATAGGTCACCGAGCAGTGCTGGGCGACGGCGCGCTGGTTATAGCTGTTGCAGGCGAAGGCGAAAGCGGAATCGGCGAGCGTGAAGATGTAGCCGCCGTGGCAGGTGCCGTGGCCGTTGGTCATCTCCGGCGTGATCGTCATCGACAGCGTCGCCGCACCCGGTGCGATATGATCGATTGTCATGCCGAGCCGCTGCGAGGCCTGGTCGTCGTCCCACATCACACGGGCGCAGGCATTCGCCAATTCTTCGGCTGTCATTCTCCCCGCGTCCATCATCTGCCCTTGAATTCCGGTTTGCGCTTTTCCAGGAAGGCCGTCACGCCCTCGGCATAGTCGGCGCTCAGGCCGGCCTCGCGCTGCAGGTCACGCTCGAGGTCGAGCTGCTCGTTCAAGGAATTGGTGGCAGCCGCGTGGATCGCCCGCTTGGTCATGCCGAGACCCTTGGTCGGGCCGGCGGCGAGGCGTGCGGCAAGGGCCGACGCCTCGTCCATCAGTGCCGCGTCATCCACCGCGCGCCAGATCAGGCCCCAGTTGGCCGCCGTTTCGGCGTCGAGCGGTTCCGCCGTCATCGCCAGCGCCTTGGCGCGCGCCTCGCCGATCAACCGGGTGAGGCTCCAGGTTCCGCCGGAATCGGGCACCAGCCCGATCTTGGCGAAGGCCTGGATGAAGCGGGCGGAGCGGGCGGCAAGGGTGATGTCGCAGGCAAAGGCGATGTTGGCGCCGGCGCCCGCCGCCACCCCGTTGACGGCGCAGACGACCGGCTTTTCGAGGCCGCGGATCAGCCTTAGGAGCGGGTTGTAGAAGGTCTCTATCGTGTGGCCGAGGTCCGGCGTGCCGCCCTTGCGGGGGTCACGATCGCCGAGATCCTGACCAGCCGAGAAGCCGCGTCCGGCGCCGGTTAGCAAAACGGCACGCACAGTGCCGTCTGAGTGGGCGCGCTCGAAGCCGGCGCGCAGCGCCAGATGCATTTCCTCGTTGAAGGCATTGAGCTTGTCGGGGCGGTTGAGCGTCAGGCGCAGCACGCCATCTGCAAGCGCCGACAGAACGGTGTCGGATTCGGACATGATCCCTCCCTGCCGCCATGCCGATCGGCGGCTCTAAAAAAACTCTTGCATAAACCGACCGGTCAGTCAATGATAAACGCACCACCAGGGAGGAACGGACATGGGCGACCTATTCGACCGGCATCGCACGACGCTTGGCGCGGCATTGCAAGCGGCGCAGGATCGCGGTTACTGGTCCGCCTTTCCCGAAGTGCCGAGCGGCAAAGTATATGGGGAAACGGCCAAAGAGGATGGTCTTTCCGCTTATCGGGCGCGTCTCGGCAGGCCTTTCGAGTTGCCCGGCCATCCAGGTATGAAGGCGGTTGGCCAGGAAGTCTCGCCCTATGGCTTCGCGCTCGGCATCACTTACCCGGCCGCCGATGCGGAAACTCTTGTTGCCGCTTCTCAGAGTGCGGCGCCTGCCTGGGCCGGTGCTTCGCCGGAGATCCGGGTCGGCGTTTGCCTCGAAATTCTCGCGCGGCTCAACCGCATGAGCTTCGAGATGGCGAATGCCGTCATGCACACGACGGGCCAGGCCTTCGCCATGGCCTTTCAGGCGGGCGGCCCACATGCCCAGGATCGCGGCCTCGAGGCCGTCGCCTATGCCTGGGCCGAGATGACGCGCACGCCGGCACGCGCAACCTGGGTGAAGCCCCAGGGCAAGGGCGAGCCGATCGTGATCGAGAAGCATTGGCGCATCGTGCCGCGCGGCATATCGCTCGTCATCGGCTGCCAGACCTTCCCGACGTGGAACAGCTATCCGGGCCTGTTCGCGAGTCTCGCCACCGGCAACACGTTGATCGTCAAGCCGCATCCGGGCGCCATCCTGCCGTTGGCGCTTACGGTCCAAGTGGCGTGCGAAGTTCTTGCCGAAGAGGGATTTCCCGCCGATATCGTCCTGCTCGCCGCTGACGAAGCGGGTGCGGAGATCACCCGCGATCTCGTGCAGCACCCCGCAGTGGCGATAATCGACTACACCGGCTCTAATGCCTTCGGCGATTGGGTAAGCGAGAATGCAGCGACGCGGCAGGTCTATACCGAAGAGGCTGGCGTCAACTCGATCGTGATCGGCGCAACCGACGATTTCGCCGGCATGTGCGCCAATATCGCCTTCTCGCTGTCGCTCTATAGCGGCCAGATGTGCACCGCGCCGCAGAACATCTACGTTCCGCGCGGCGGGATTGAGACGAACGAAGGGCCGAAGAATTTCGATGCGATCGCGGCGGGGGTCGCCGCAGCGGTCGACGCGCTGCTTTCCGATCCGGCCCGCGCCGCCGGCGTGTGCGGCGCCATTGCCAATCCTGCGACGCTCGCGCGGGTCGAGGCGGCGCGCGGCCTTGGCCGGCTCGTGCGCGACTCGGCTCCACTTACGGGTGTGGAAGGGGCACGCACCGCGACACCCATGATCCTCGCCGTGGATGGCGATCAGACCCCGGCGTACGAGGAGGAGCGTTTCGGCCCTATCGCCTTCGTCATCGCCGTGGAGAATGCTGCTGAGGGCATCGCGCGTGCAGCCGGCCTTGCCCACCGCAAGGGCGCCATCACCGCAGCACTTTACGAGACCGACGACGCGCGCATTGCCGCGGCCGCCGATGCCTTTGCGGCCGCGGGCGTCAACCTGTCGGTCAATCTCACCGGCGGGATCTTCGTCAATCAGAGCGCTGCCTTCAGCGATTTCCACGTGACCGGCGCCAATCCCGCCGGCAATGCCTGCCTGACGGACACTGCCTTTGTCGCCAATCGCTTCCGCGTCGCCATGTGGCGCCGCCCGATGGCAGCGTGAGCGAGCCTCGATCTTAACCTGCACTCTTGGGAGGAGATGCTGACATGAGACTCACCAACACCACCGCGTTCGCCGGAACGCTGGCGCTCGTTCTCGGGCTTGCGGCGCCGGCGATGGCAGAGATCCGCATCGGCGCGACGCTGTCGGAGACCGGCCCTGCCGCTTTCCTCGGCGACCCGGAGGCCAAGACGCTGAAGCTGCTCGTCGACGAGATCAACGCCGCCGGCGGCGTCAACGGCGAGAAGATCGAACTGATCGTCTATGACGACGGCGGCGACCCGAGCAAGGCGCGCACCTTCGCGACCCGCCTCGTCGAGGACGACGAGGTCGTTGCCGTCATCGGCGGCACCACGACCGGGACGTCCATGGCGATCCTGCAGGTCTTCGAGGATGCGGAGATTCCCTTCATCTCGCTCGCCGGCGCCATCGAGATCATCGATCCGGTCCGTCCCTTCACCTTCAAGACGCCGCACACCGATCGCATGGCTTGCGCCAAGATCTTCGAGGACATGAAGGCGCGGGGTCTCACCAAGATCGGCATGATCTCGGGCTCCGACGGCTTCGGTGCATCGATGCGCAAGCAGTGCCTTGAGATCGTCGGCGACTACGGCATCGAGGTGCTTGCCGACGAAACGTACGCCCCGGCCGACGCCGACATGACGCCACAGCTCACCAACATCAAGGGAGGCGCAGGCGTCCAGGCGATCTTGAACGCCGGCTTCGGTCAGGGACCGGCGATCGTCACCCGCAATTGCGCTCAACTCGCCGTCGGCTTGCCGCTCTATCAGTCGCACGGTGTCGCCTCCGACGGGTTCATTGAACTCGCGGGCGCATCGGCCGCCGAGGGTGTCCGCCTGCCGGGTACGGCACTGCTCGTGGCGAAGCTTCTTCCCGAAAGCGATCCGCAGCGCCCGGTCGTCACAGCCTACAAGGCGAGCTACGAAACCGCGACAGGCAAGCCGGTCTCCACTTTCGGCGGCTACGCGCATGATGCGCTGCGCATCCTCGTCGATGCGCTGAACCGCGCCGGCAAGGCGGAGCCGCAGGCGATCCGCGACGCGATCGAGGAGACGTCCGGCCTCGTCGGCACCACCGGCACCGTCACCATGTCCGGCGAGGATCATCTCGGCCTCGACCTCAGCGCCTTCCGGATGCTCGAAATCAAGGACGGCGGCTGGAAGCTCGTCGAATAACCAGTAATCGGTCAAGTGCCGGGCGCGCTAAGCGCGCTCCGGGTGATTGCGGCGTGCCGAAGCGGAGGCATCCATGCCCGAACTCATGCAATTCCTCTTGTCCGGGATAACGGTCGGCGCAGTCTACGCGCTGGTCGCCCTCGGCTTCACCATCATCTACAACGCATCCGATGTCGTGAACTTCGCCCAGGGCGAGTTCGTGATGCTCGGCGGCATGTTCACCGTCTTTGCCTTCGAGGCGGGACTGCCGCTGCCGCTCGCAGCACTCCTTGCGATCATCGCCACGGCGGCGATCGGTGTGGCGCTCAACAAGCTCGCCATCGAGCCGGCGCGCGGCGCGCCGGTCGTCTCGCTGATCATCATCACCATCGGCGCTTCGATCTTCATCCGCGGACTCACTCAGACCGCCTTCGACAAGCAGCTTCACCGGTTTCCCGCCTTTTCAGGCGACACGCCGATTGCGATCGCGGGGGCGACGATCCTGCCGCAGAGCCTCTGGGTAATTACAGGGGCGCTCGCGATCTTCGTCGGCCTCTGGCTGTTCTTCACCCGCACGCTAACCGGCCGGGCGGTGCTCGCCACCGCCAACAACCGCATCGCCGCGCAACTCGTCGGCATCAACACCAAATACGTCATGACGCTGAGCTTCGCGCTTTCGGCGGCGATCGGCGCGCTCGCCGGTGTGCTCGTCACGCCTATCACGCTCACCGGCTACGACATCGGCATAGCGCTCGCGCTGAAGGGGTTCGCCGCGGCCATGCTCGGCGGCATGGGCAATCCCAAGGGTGCGCTGGTGGGCGGTCTGCTGCTCGGCGTCATCGAGGCGATGACCGCCGGCTATCTGAGCTCGCAATACAAGGATGCGGCCGCTTTCGTCATCATCCTCGCGGTGCTCTTCGCCATGCCGCAAGGCCTCTTCGGCCGGCAATCAACGGATCGGGTGTAGCCATGCGGTTCTCGTCGAAGACAACCACTCTCATCATGCTTGCCGCGCTGATCGCGGTGGCGCCGATCTTCTTTCCCTCGTCCTATTATTTTCGCGTCGGCTCGCTGATCTTCGTTAACGGCCTTGCTGTCACGGGGCTCGTGGTCCTCACCGGCTATGCGGGCCAGATCAGCCTCGGCCATGCGGGCTTCGTCGGCGTCGGCGCCTATGCCTGTGCTTTGGCCCCGGTCCATCTCGGCCTCAATCCGCTCCTTGCCGCCGTGGTCGGTGCCGCGCTCTCCGGGGCGATCGCCTGGCTCGTCGGGCGACCGATTCTGCGCTTGAAGGGCTACTATCTGGCGGTGGCGAGCCTCGGCCTCGGGGCGCTGGTGTCGATGGTGCTCGCCAACGAGGCGCAATTGACGGGCGGTCCCGACGGCATGGCGGTCCCCGATCCGGGGTTGAGAGCCCTCCTCAAATCGGCTGGCCTCGACCTTTCCAATTCTGCCTTCTGGTACGCCTTCTCGGGCGTCGCTTTGGTCGTCGGCGCGTGGCTCGCGCTGAATCTCCATCACAGCCCCACCGGACGGGCCCTGCGCGCGCTCCATGGATCGGAGGTCGCCGCCCGCACCGTCGGGGTCGATGTGGCCCGCTTGAAGCTGCAGGCCTTCGTCATTTCCGCCGTCTACGCCTCTTTTTCCGGCTCGCTGCTCGCGCTTCAGAACAAGTTCATCACGCCGGATGTGGCGGGCTACATGCATTCGATCGAGCTGGTCACCATGACCGTGCTCGGCGGAGCCGGTTCCGTCCTCGGCGCGATCGGCGGCGCGATGATCCTGACGACGCTGCCGCAGGTGCTCACCGTGTTCCAGGAATACGAGCAGGTCATGCTCGGCCTCGTCATGATGCTGGTGATGATCTTCATGCGCGATGGCCTCCTGCCGAGCCTTGCGCGCAATATCCGGGGGAGGGGGAAATGAGCCTGCTTCAGGTCGAAGGACTGGGCATCGTTTTCGGCGGCGTGCGCGCCGTACACGATGTCAGCTTTTCTTTGGGTGCCGGCGAGATCTTGTCGGTAATCGGCCCGAACGGCGCCGGCAAGACGACGCTCTTCAACATGATCTCCGGCGTCTATCGCCCGGGGCGTGGAATTGTGAGGCTCGCCGGCGAGGACGTGACCGGCATGGAGCCGCATCTGCTCGCGCGGCGCGGCCTTTCCCGCACCTTCCAGAACCTGCAGATCTTCCAGGCGATGACCGTGCTGGAGAATGCAATCGCCGGCCATCACTTGCATGAGAAGGGGCCGGTGCTTGCCGATCTCTTCAGCCTCCCCTCCTCGCGCCGCCGGGCCTGGGGGGCGGAAGTGAGCGCGCGCAAGCTGCTCGACCGGGTCGGCCTCGGCCGCGCGGCATCCCAGGAGGCGGGTTCGCTTTCCTACGGCGCGCTGAAGCGGCTCGAGATCGCCCGCGCGCTGGCGCTTAAACCCCGCATCCTCCTTCTCGACGAACCGGCCGCCGGCTGCAACGCCGTCGAGACGGAGGAGATCGACCGGCTGATCGCCGAAGTTGCGGCCGAAGGTGTCGCGATCCTTCTCGTGGAACACGATATGAAGATGGTGATGCGCATCTCCAACCATATCGTCGTTCTGGATCACGGCGAGAAGATCGCCGAAGGCGAGCCGGCAAAGGTCTCGCGCGATCCGCGCGTGATCGAGGCCTATCTCGGGCCGCAAACGAAGGAGGCGGTCGATGCTCACGGTTGAGGGATTGCGCTCGCGCTACGGGCGCATCGAGGTCCTGCATGGCATCGATCTCGAAATCGGTTCAGGCGAGATCGTCGCGGTGGTCGGCGCCAACGGGGCCGGCAAGACGACGCTTCTGCGCTGCCTTTCCGGCATCCAGCCGATTTCGGGCGGATCGATCGTTTTTCGCGGCGAGACGCTGACGGCGGTCCCCGCCCATCGCCGGCTTGAGCGCGGTCTGGCACAATCGCCCGAGGGCCGGCAGATCTTCACCAACCTCACGGTCGAGGAAAATCTCCGCCTCGGCGCCTATCTCTTCTCCGACGACCGGGTGGAGCGTGACATGGAGGATTCCTTCGCCATGTTTCCGGTGCTGAAGGAAAAGCGTAACCTCGCCGCCGGCGGCCTTTCGGGCGGCCAGCAGCAGATGCTGGCGATCGCCCGGGCGCTGATGGGGCGGCCATCCTGCCTGCTCCTTGACGAGCCGAGCATGGGGCTGGCGCCGATCCTGGTGCAGCAGATCTTCGACGTCGTCAAAGGCCTGCGTACGCTCGACGTTACCGTTCTCCTCGTCGAGCAGAACGCCTTCGGCGCGCTCTCGATCGCCGATCGCGGCTACGTGATGGAGACGGGCCGTATAACCATGACCGGTCTGGCCGCCGACCTTATCGCCGACGAACGAATCCGTGAAGCCTATCTGGGAATCTAGCCATGACCGTCAGCATCGAACACCAAGGCGAGATCGCCGTCGTCACCGTCGATAACCCGCCCGTCAATGCGTTGTCGCAGGCGCTCCGCCAGGGCCTCTTCGAAGCGGCCGAGCGGCTCGACGCCGACCCATCGGTGACGGCGGTAGTGCTTGCCTGTGCCGGGCGCACCTTCATCGCCGGCGCCGATGTCAGCGAATTCGGCAAGCCGCCGATGCCGCCGCACCTGCCCGACCTCGTCGGGCGGATCGAACGGGCGGAGAAGCCCTGGGTCGCCGCGATCCACGGCAGCGCGCTCGGCGGCGGCTTCGAGGTGGCGCTCGGCTGCCGGTTTCGCGTCGCGGTGCCCTCGGCGAGCGTCGGCCTGCCGGAGGTTCGCCTCGGCCTCGTCCCGGGCGCCGGCGGAACGGTCCGGCTGCCGCGTCTTGCGGGTGTGGAGACGGCCGTCGACATGGTCACGACGGGGACGCCGCTTGGCGCGCGAAAGGCGATGGAGACGGGACTGATCGACGCGGTGATCGAGGGCGACCTCGTCGCCGGCGCCATCGATTTCGCGCGCGCGGCGCTCGGCCGGCCGCTGCCGGCCGCGCTTTGCGATCGTCCCGTCGCCGCAGCGGCGGACGGCTTCTGGGAAGCGGCGGCAAAGACGGTTGCCGCCCATGCGAAACGGGAAGAGGCGCCGCTGAAGGCGCTCGCCTGTGTGCGTCGCGCGGCGGAAGCGGATTTCCAAACGGCGATCGCCTTCGAGCGCGAGACCTTCCTTGCGCTGCGCGGCTCGGCGCAGGCTGCAGCACTGGGCCATGTGTTCTTCGCCGAACGGGCGGCGACGCGTCCGCCGGAGCTTGCCGGTGTCACGCCGCGTGCGATCCGTTCAGCAGCGGTGATCGGTGGCGGCACCATGGGCGCCGGCATTGCCGCAACGCTGCGCGATGCCGGTCTTCCGGTGATCCTTGTCGAACGCGACGACGCGGCAGTCGAACGAGGGCTTGCCAATCTCAGCGCGATCTTCGACGGCGCGGTGAAGCGCGGCCGCATCTCTGCCGATGCTGCCGCCGAACGGATGGCGGGCGCCTTCGGCACGACGGATTATGCCGCGCTCGCCGATGTCGATCTGGTCATCGAGGCCGTATTTGAAGATCTGGACGTGAAACGGGACGTCTTTCAACGGCTTGCCGGCGCCTGCCGCGACGATGCGGTGCTGGCGACGAACACGTCCTATCTCGATCCCGAGCGGATCGCGGGAGGCATCAGTCACCCGGAACGCTTCCTGGGCCTTCATTTCTTCAGCCCGGCGCATGTGATGAAGCTGCTCGAAATCGTGCCGACGCAGGCGACGGCACCGGAGGCGCTGGCGACCGGTTTCGCACTGGCGCGGCTGCTGAACAAGATCCCGGTGCGCTCCGGCATCTCGGACGGCTTCATCGGCAATCGCATCCTCAAGGTGACGCGGGCGCAAGCCGAACGGTTGCTGCTTTCCGGCGCCACGCCCACGGCCGTCGATGCCGCCATGCGCGCCTTCGGCATGCCGATGGGGCCGTTCGAGGCGCAGGATCTCGGCGGGCTCGACATCGCTGCGTTCCAGCGCGGGGCCGCCCGCGCGCGCGGCGAGACGCCCTTCGCGCCGATCGCCGATCGTCTCTGCGCGATCGAGCGCTTCGGACAGAAGAGCGGCGGCGGCTGGTATGACTACGAGCCCGGCGACCGCACGCCGCGGACTTCAGAAACCGTCGCGGCCATCATTGCCGAGGAGGCGAAGGGCTGGCCGCGGCGCAATTGGGACGAGGCGTCGATCGCCGACTGCATCCTCTGGCCGATGGTCAACGAGGGCGCGCGCATCCTTGCGGACGGCACCGCGCTCAGGGCCCCCGATATCGACCTCGTGAAGATCCACGGCTACGGCTTCCCGCGCTGGCGCGGCGGGCCAATGCACTATGCTGAAGCTTACGGTCTTGATAAGGTCGTGGCCATGCTCAGCGCGCTTGCGAGCGAGGGTCTCGCCGATCCGCCTTGCGACCTCTTGCTCCAGGCTGCCGCGCGAGGCCGGTTTTCCGGTGCCAGTGGCTAAGGCGGCTGCAGCGGGCGGGTCGACATGGAATGTAGCTGATGATGTAGCAACGCGTCGCAGACGGAGGGGAGGATGCAGGCGCTCACTATCCCGGTATACAGAACGTCACCCGTCGAAATCCTTGAAAGCGAGATCCGCAAGGTTTGCGGCGCCTTCGATCTGGAGCCGATGCGGGGCAGTGGCCTGGTCGCCGGCGACGTCGCTCTGCGCCGCATGGAATATTTCGATGCTGCGGTCGTGGCGCTCGATGCGCGCCACGTGCAGCGCAGCGCCCGATCGATCCGGCAGGACCCGGGCGAGCATCTCTACCTGCTCGTCCAGGACGAAGGCCATTGCCGGGTGGAGCAGGGAGGCCGTTCGGTCGTGCTCGCGCCCGCAGACATGTTCCTCGTCGATTCCATCGAACCCTCTGCCTTCGTCTATGGCGGCCGGCGCTCGAACCAGGTCTCGGTCCACATGCCGCGGGACGAGATGCTGCACCGGTTTGGAGATGCTTGCACGGGCGGTGTGGCGGTCGACCGGCAAGACCCGCTCTGGATCGCCATGCGGGCGGTGCTGACGAAGATGTTGACGGGTCCCGATGTTCAGGTCCAGCTTCGCGAAGCCTTCCTGTGCCTGATGGGCGCCTATCTGCAGGCGGGCCGGAGCTCGGCGCGCGCTTCCGAAACCCTCCTTTCGCGTGCCCTCACCCTGGTCGACCGCCACCGCGAGGATCCGACCTTTGGGCCAGGCGAGCTCGCCTCGCGGCTCAACGTGTCGGAGCGCGTGCTGCAGCGGCATTTCAAGGTCCTCGGCGAGACGCCCGGACATCGGCTCCTCAACCGCCGTCTTGAACTGGCGCACGCGCGGCTTTCCGCCCGCCCGCCGGAACAGGCGCGGGAAGGGGTGGCGGGGATCGCCTACGGCTCGGGGTTCAACGATCTCTCCTATTTCTATCGCGAGTTCCGCAAGCGCTACGGGACCACGCCGGGCGCGGTTGCCCGGCACTGACGGATTTGTCCAATCGAAGGGACGTTCCCGTCCAAGCGCGAATTGCGTCGCGGTTCTACTCTCTGCCTCCGACGGTTCCGTCGGAAACAAGAGGGAGGAGAAGGACCATGATGCAGCATTTCGCGACCATAAACGATAAGCCGGTCACCGGCGGGGCGAGCTTTGCCGTCCTCAATCCGGCGACCGGCGGCGAAGCTGGGCGCGCGCCGAACATGGGCGCGGCCGAGCTCGATGCCGCCGTCGCGGCCGCGAGGGCGGCGTTTCCGGATTGGTCTTCCAGGGCCGACGAGGCGCTGCAGGCCGCCTGCGCCGCGGTGACCGCCAAGATCGAAGAACACGCCGAGGAGCTCGCGCGGGTCGTCACGCTGGAGCAGGGAAAGCCGCTGAACGGCCTCGGATCGCGCTGGGAGATCGGCGGCGCCGTCGCATGGGCCGGCTACACGACCGGCCTATCGCTGCCGGTGAAGCTCCTTCAGGACAACGAGCAGGGCCGTGTGGAACTGCATCGCAGGCCGTTGGGCGTCGTCGGCTCGATCACGCCCTGGAACTTCCCGGTGATGATCGCGATCTGGCACATCATGCCGGCACTGCGGACCGGCAACACGGTGGTGATCAAACCCTCGCCGCATACGCCTCTTTCCACGCTGCGGCTCGTCGAGATCATCAACGAGGTTCTGCCGCCGGGCGTCGTGAATGTTGTGACCGGCGACGACCGGGCCTTCAACATCGGCGCGGCGATGTCGGCACATCCGGATATTCAGAAGATCGTCTTCACCGGCTCCTGCGCGACCGGGCAGAAGATCATGCAATCGGCGGCGCCGACGATGAAGCGGCTGACGCTGGAGATGGGTGGCAACGATGCCGGCATCGTCCTGCCCGACGTCGATCCGCAAGGGATCGCCGAGCGCCTGTTCTGGGGCGCCTTCATCAATAATGGCCAGACATGCGCGGCGATGAAGCGCCTTTATGTGCATGAATCGGTCCATGATGCGGTCTGCGAGGCGCTGGTGGCCTTTGCCAGAAATATCCAGGTCGGCGACGGTATGGACGAGAACACCGTGCTCGGCCCGATCCAGAACCGTATGCAGTTCGACAAGGTTTCGGCGCTCGCCGCCGATGCGAAGAGGCGGGGCAAGGTGCTTCTCGGCGGCGAGCCGGGCGAGGGCCTGTTCTTCCCGCCGACCATCATCGCGGGCTTGAGGAACGGCGACCCGCTCGTCGACGAGGAGCAATTCGGCCCGGCCTTGCCCGTGATCTCCTATGGCAATGTCGAAGACGCGATCGCCATGGCGAACGACAGCTCGAACGGACTCGGCGGGTCCGTCTGGTGCTCGGATATCGACGCCGCGAGAAGGCTAGCCGGAAGGCTTCAATGCGGCTCGGTCTGGATCAACAAGCATGGTGCCATCCAGCCGAACGCCCCCTTCGGCGGCATCAAGGCTTCCGGACTTGGCGTGGAGTTCGCGGAGGAGGGATTGCAGGAATACACCGACATTCAGGTCGTCTTCGCCTGATCGAAAAAACAAAGCAAAGAAGGGAACAGAGAACATGAGAGATTTCAGAGGCATAACGTTGTCCGCCCTGCTCGCCTGCGCGGCAGTGCCGGCCGCGCTCGCTCATCCGCTCGACGGGCTGACGGCAGAGGAATATCAGGAGGTCAACCGGATCCTGCGGGACGAGAAGATCGTGAACGGCGACACTCTCTTCCCGCTCATCGAGCTCAAGGAACCGGCAAAGGCCGATGTGCTCGCCTGGAAGGAGGGCGATGCGCTCGACCGCAAGGCAACGGTGCAGTTCACCAGCCCGGAAGGCTTCAAGGAGGCGATCGTCAACATCACGGAAGGCAAGGTGGAGAGCACTGCGGCCATCAAGGGCCAGCCAATGGTGCTTTTCACCGAGTTCATGAATGCGCTCGAGGGCGCGCTCGGCCATCCCGAAATGATTGCCGGTCTCGCCAAACGCGGGCTGAAGCCCGAAGAGGCATTCTGCCTGCCTCTGACGGCCGGCAATTTCCTGACCGAAGAATATGAAAACTCGCGGCTGATGAAGGTGCCCTGCTATCGCGTTCCGGAGGGATCGAACTTCTATGCGAAACCGATCGAGGGCCTTTTTGCCGTCTACGATATCGGCAAGAAGAGCGTGATCCGGGTCATCGACACCGGCGTCATCGATCTTCCAAAGGACAATTGGGGTTACACGCAAGACGAGGTCGCCGCCCGCACGTCGCTCAGGCCGAAGATGAACAAGGTCGCGCTCACCCAGGAAGGCGGCCCGAACTACAAGCTCAACGGCAGCCATCTCGAATGGGATATCTGGCGGCTCAACCTCAGAGTGGACAAGCGTCCCGGCCTCGTCGTTTCGAATGTCGACGTGAATGACGGCGGCACCTGGCGGTCGGTGATCTACCAGGCGCATCTTTCGGAAGTGTTCGTGCCATATATGGACCCGACGGAGGGCTGGTACTGGCGCACCTACATGGACAGCGGAGAATATGGCTTCGGCCTCTTCCTCAGTCCTCTGACTGCCGGCATCGATTGCCCGGCCAATGCGACCTTCCTGCCAGCGACGATCGCGGACGACAAGGGCAACCCGCTCGTCATCCCGAACGCGATCTGCATCTTCGAGCGCGGCACCGGCGATCCGGCCTGGCGCCACTTCGAGGTCTTCGCCCAGACGCCCGAAAAGCCGGTTCCGGCCGAAGGGCGGCCAGCGACGGAGCTTGTGGTGCGCACCGCCTCGGAAGTCGGCAACTACGATTACCTAATCGACTACCGCCTGCAGCAGAACGGCCAGATCAACGTCTACATCGGCGCGAGCGGACTCGATGCGGTGAAGGGTGTTGGCTCAACCTCGATGAAGGATCCGACCGCGAAGGCCGATACTGCCTATGGCACGCTGATCGCGCCCAATCTCGTTGCTGCCAATCACGACCACTATTTCAACTTCCGCATCGACTTCGACGTCGACCAGCCGGTCAACCATTTCTCGACCATGGACATCGTCCCGGCCAAGGTCGACCCGAAGAGCCCGCGCAAGTCGATGTGGACGGTCGAACACAGCATGCCGCATTCGGAAATGGAGGCGCGTTACCGGCTGTCATCGACGCAACCGCGCTACTTCCATGTCTCGAACCCGGCCCGCGAAAGCTATCTCGGGCACGAGCCGGGCTGGATGATCCACCACGGCAACGTCGCCTACGGCCCGTTCGACTTTGCGAGCGATCCGCCGATGAAGCGCAACGCCTACATAGAATATTCGGTCTGGAACACCGTCTACGATCCGGACCAGCGCTACGCCGGCGGCAAGTACGCGATGCAGAGCGACGGCAGCGACACGCTGGCGGAGTGGGTGAAGGCCGATCGTCCGCTAATGGGCCAGGATATCGTCACCTGGTTCTCGGCAGGCTTCCACCACATCCCGCGCATGGAGGACTGGCCCGTCATGTCGACCGAATGGAAGACCGTGCATATCATGCCGCACAACTTCTTCGCTCATAATCCGGCGCTCTCCATCCGGAACGACTGAAGCGGCTGAACCTTGCGGGGCGCCTCTCGCGGGCGCCCTTTCAGCCTTAAGACGGGTCGCGTGCAACGGACGCATGCGACGCGCTCTACATCTTTGTCTTATGCATGTCGTTGTTCCAAAACCGCTGTGCATTTTTGGGCGAAAGGCATCAGGCGGCTGCCCAAGAGGCGGCCACGCTCATTGCGGCGCGGCACGACTCGCGCCACCCGCGCCGTCAACGCTCCAGGCACCGGGTCCCGTGAAGACGAAGAGCAGGAAGACGAAGCAATAGAGAATTGCGGCATCGCCTCCGTTCAAGACCGGGAAGACGTTCTGCGGCGCATGGACCATCCAGTAGGCGACGGCCATCTCGCCGGCCAGCAGGAAGGCGACCGGACGGGTGAAAAGTCCGATAAGGATCAGGAGGCCGCCGACGAATTCCATGACGGCGCCGATCCCGAAGATGGAAAGAAGCGGCGGCATTCCCTGTTCTGGCGGCGCCGGAAAGCCGAAGAGCTTCTGCGTGCCATGCTCCATGAAGATCAAGGCCGTGACGATCCGAAGCACGGCAAGGGCGAAGGGGCTGTAGCGGTCGAGGAATTCCAACTGTCGCATGGTGGTGTTCCGGTGGTGGAGGCTACAAGGCCATCCCATCCAAATAGGCGAGTGCCCGGATAAAGCAACCCGCTACAGGAACGCGCCCATTGGGCGAGGGGAGACGGCAGCACCTCAGAGCGAGGCCGTGATGCCGCCGTCGACATAAAGCACGTGGCCGTTCACGAAGGACGAGGCGTCGGAAGCAAGAAAGACGCAGGCGCCGACGAGCTCGTCGACCTTGCCCCAGCGGCCCGCCGGCGTGCGTTTCTCGAGCCACGCCGAAAAGGCAGGATCGGCGACGAGGCCCGCGTTGAGGGGCGTGTCGAAATAGCCGGGCGCAATCGCATTGCATTGCAGCCCGTATCTGGCCCAGTCGGTGGCCATGCCCTTGGTCAGGTTGCCGACAGCGCCCTTGGTGGCGGTGTAGGGCGCGATGCTCGGCCGGGCGAGCGCGGTCTGCACGCTGGCGATGTTGATGATCTTGCCGGCGCCGCGGCGGATCATGTGCCGCGCCACCGCCTGGCCGACATTGAAGACGGAGGCGATGTTGGTCTTCATCAGCCGCTCGAAGGCGTCTGCGGGAAAGTCCTCGAGCGGTGCGCGATGCTGCATGCCGGCATTGTTGACGAGAATGCCGATCGCGCCCACCTCCGCCTCGAAACGGTCGACCGCGGACCGCGTTGCGGCATGGTCGGTGACGTCGAAGGCGAGGGTGTGGACACCCCCGAGCTTTTCAGCCGCAGCTTCGAGCTTCGCCTCGTCGCGTCCGTTCAGGATCACCTCGGCGCCGGCCTCGGCGAGGCCGCGGGCGAGCGCAAACCCGATGCCTTGCGACGAACCGGTAACGAGGGCGCGGCGGCCCGTGAGGTCGAACAGTGCCAGACTCATTTCATCCCCTTGCATATGCTTAACACAGCCGTGCTCTGTAATAGCTTTTCCGCGCCGCGACATTCAATGCCAAGGCATTCCGGGGCCGCACGCCCCGTGCGGGGACGTCTCACGGCGAGAATGGCATCCCGGAACCCGGCCGATCCGCGGCGAGCCAGGCTTCGATGCCGCGCGCTGCCGCCCGGCCGGTTGCGAGGCAGGCGGTCAGGAGATAGCCGCCGGTCGGCGCTTCCCAGTCGAGCATCTCGCCGGCGACGAAAAGGCCGGGAAGCTGCTCCAGCATGTAGCCCTCGTCGATCTCGCTCAAGCGGATGCCGCCCGCCGACGAGATCGCTTCGGCGATCGGCCGGGGCCTCAGCACCGGCAAAGGCAAGGCCTTGATATGCGCGGCGAGCCGTAGCGGATCGGCCTTGGCCGCGTCCGGCAGGATGTCCCGCAGGAGCGCCGCCTTTACCGGCTCGAGCCCGGCTCCCTTGCGCAGGCGGTTGGAGAAGCTCGCCTTGCGGTCCTGTCGCGCCAGATCGCGCGCCAGCCGCTCGGCCGTCCGGCCGGGGGCGAGATCGAGCGTGAGTGCTGCCTTGCCATCCCGGTCCAGGCGGTCGCGCAGGCTCGCCGCATGGGCAAAGACGAGGCTGCCCTCGATGCCGTTACGGCTTATGACGAATTCGCCCGGAAACGTGCCTGCGTCGGATGAGGCGGTGACGGCCTTCAGCGGTTTGCCCTGGAAACGCTCCCGGAACGCCTCGCTCCAGGCAACGTCGAAGCCGCAATTGGCGGGGCGGAAGTCGTTGACCTCTACCCCCTTACCCGTCAGCCACGTCACCCAGGCGGCGTCCGACCCGAGCCGCGGCCAGCTTGCGCCGCCAAGCGCCAGGAGCGCGGCATCGCAATGGACGATCTTCCGTCCCGCCGGGGTATCGAAGACATAGCCGCCCTCGGCAAAACCCGCCCAGCGATGGCGGGTGTTGAGCCGCGCACCCTCGGCCTCCAGCCGGCGCAGCCAGGCGCGTAAGAGCGGCGAGGCTTTCATCGCCGTCGGAAAGACCCGGCCGGAGGAGCCGACGAAGGTTTCGATGCCGAGTCCCGCCGCCCAGGCGCGCACGTCGTCGGGCGTGAAGGCGTCGAGCGCCGGGCGCAGCCGATCGGAGGCCGCGCCGCCGAAGCGCGTCGCGAAAAGCGCATAGTCCTCGGCATGGGTGATGTTGAGGCCGGATTTCCCCGCCAGCAGGAACTTGCGGGCCGCCGTCGGCATGGCCTCATAGATCGTCACCGAATGGCCGGCGCGCGACAGCACTTCCGCTGCCATGAGGCCGGCGGGTCCGCCGCCAATGATCGCGATCTCTTTTCTGCGCATCCGTGCCGATTCCTTGAAGCGGTTTCTAGCGCGCACTCTTGGCGCGGTAAGCGTCGAGGTGCAAGCCGATCCGGGATCATCGTCACTGCCCCCGTGCGCGCAACGCCGCCGTCAGGGGAAGCCGGGTGGCGGCAATTGCCGGCAGAGCACCGCCGACGATGCCGATTGCCAGCCCCAAGAGACCGGCGGTCAGCATAACATCGCCCGTCACAGCAAGCTCGAACGTCATGCGGGCATTGTTGGCTCCGATGGTGCTCGCCTGCCAGCCGCTGAAGGCGAGCCACGACGCGGCGATCCCCACGGCGGCACCGACTGCGGCAAGTAGCGTCGCTTCGGCCCAGGTCGCCGCGAAGGCCGGGAGGCGGTTGAAGCCAATTGCGCGGACGGTGGCGATCTCGATCGTCCTGTCCGAGACCGAACTCATCATCGTGTTGAGCGCCCCAGCGGTCGCGCCAATGGCCATCAGAAGCGCAATCGGCCAGCCGAGAAGCCGTATGAGATCGGCCGTTCGCGACGATTGCCCGGCATAGAGATCGGCTTCCGATATCGCGACCAGCGGTGTGCCGGTGACCCTGCCGAGCGCATTCTGCAGGGTCTTGAGGGCGGCAGGCTCGACGAGGCGCAGCCGAAAACTCTGCACCTGGCCCTGGCGATCGAAGGCGGCGCGAACCGCGTCGAGACCGGTCCAGATTTCAGATTCGAAGGCGCTGCCCTTGGCGGAAAAATGCCCCGCTACCCTCCAGTCGACCGCTCCGAGCCGGATCGTGTCGCCGACACCGAATCCGGGAAATTCCTCGGCAAGACGCGCACCGACGACGATCTCACGCGCACCCGGAGCGAAGAAGCGTCCGGCTGACAACCTGACGCCGTCGCGCAGTGACAGCCCGGCGGGCTCCATGCCGCGCAACGCCAGCGTGCGCTCGCCCGCGTCTTCACTCGGCTTCACCTCGACGGGCACGACAAGTTCGCGCGAGGATACGAGGTTGCCCGCCGCATCGCGCGCGACGCCGATATCGCTATTCATCGCCTCAAGAGCACGGACCGCTCCGGCGGGCATGTCCGAACCGCTCTCCTGGTTCGTGCCGCCGCCGAGAATGACGGCGACCGCCGGCGAGCCGGTACCCGTCAGGGTCTTCTCGAAGCCTTTTGCCATGGAGAGAAAGCCGGCGAGGACGCAAACGACGAGCGCAATCGAGATCGTCATGGAGAGGGAAATCGGAAGGCGGCGCGGCAGGCTCAAGAGATTGGCGCGAAGCATTGCGAGCGTCTGTTTGATGATGGAAGACATGGGGCTACCTCGTTTTAAAAGCGGCGGTGATGGATATGCGCATGGCATTGACGGCCGGGAGGGCGCCGGTCGCGAGCCCCAGGGCAAGCATGATCGCCGCCGCCTTGACGAGAATCGGGAGGGAGAAGACGAGACCGAGGGTAGGGGGTGCGAAGAGGGTCGCGAGCTTCGCCAGCGCCAGGCCGATGCCGCCGCCTATGACGAAGATGAACAGTGTTTCAGTGAGGACAAGCGACAGAATACTGGTGCGCGAGAAACCCAGCGATTTCAGAATGCCGATCTCAAAGGTGCGCTCGCGCACGGCGAAGACCATCGTGTTGATGACGATCATCAGGAGGGTGACGAATGCCGCTCCTACGACGAGATCGACGATCAGGCCGACATCGGCATATTGGCGCAGGAAGGCCTCGAGGAACTGCTTTTCCGATTGCGTCCGGGTCGGCGCGACGGAATTGGCGAACAGCGCATCGATGCGGGCAGCAAGCTCGCTCGACGGTACCGAACTCAGCGGACGGACGATGAAGGCATCCGCCGTGTCCCTGTCGCGCGCCCGTGCCGCATTGATGTAGTCATAGCGGGCGATCATGAAATAGGTGTCGCTGCTGGGGTCCTCGCCTGCGAAAATGCCGGCGATCTCGAAGCGCCAGTCGCGGCTGCCGTCCTCCCTGGCGACCTGAAAGGCGGTGACGTTGATGCGGTCGCCGACCGACCAGCCCTGTGCCTCAGCGAGGGCGCGACCGACCAGCACCTGGTCGCGAGCCTTATCGAGTGACTCGATCAGTTCGGGCGTCAGGCCGAGCTCCCTGCCGTTGACGGCGATCAACAAACCCGGGTCGACCGCGCTGACGGCGACCACGTTCCTCTCATTGTCCACGAAGCCGCGCAGACGCGACATGTAGGCTACCGAAGCGACGCCCGGCTCCGACGCGATCCGCGCCATATGAGCCATCGGCAAGGGCTGAGCCCGCCCGGCGGCGTTCATCACCCCCAAAATGTCGTCGCTGGCGCCGGCGGCACTCTGAGTGCCGCTCAGGAAGCTCGCCGTGAGCCCGTAAATCAGGAAGGCCACGGCAACGCAGACCATCAGGAGCAGGCAGCGGATCGGCTTGCGCCATGTGTTCTTTCGGGCAAGCTGAAAAAAGGTCATCAGGCGGCCCTCTTCTCTTCAGCGAAACTGCCTTTGTCGAGGTGGAGCGTGCGCCGGGCATGGAGCGCGGCTTGCGGATCGTGCGTCACCATGACGATCGTCTTCCCAAGTTCGCGGTTGAGGAAACGCAGCATTTCGAGAATCTCATCGGCCGACTTGCGATCGAGATCGCCGGTCGGCTCGTCGCAGAGCAGCAGTTCGGGATCGGCGACGATTGCGCGGGCGATGCCGACGCGCTGCTGCTGCCCGCCCGACATCATCGCCGGATATTGCTTTTCACGACCGGAGAGCCCGACCAGATCAAGGACCTTCCCGACCCGAACGCGCCGCTCTCTGGCTGAAAGAGGCTTGAGCAGGAGCGGCAGTTCCACGTTCTCGGCCGCGTTCAGCATCGGCAGCAGGTTATAGAACTGGAAGACGATGCCCATGTTGTGCGCCCGCCATGCCGAGCGGGCGGTCTCGCCCATCCGGTCGAGCCGGTTGCCGCCGATGCGCAACTCGCCGGCATCCGGCAGGTCTATGCCGGCAAGCATGTTGAGGAGCGTCGATTTTCCCGATCCGGACGGCCCCATGACGGCGACGAAATCGCCGCGGGGGATGGTGAGCTCGAGGCCGGAGAAGATCGGGATCGGCTCGATACCGATCTTGTAGGCCTTTCGTATGTTCTTCAGCGCAATATACGGTTCGTCCTTGGTGCTATCGGTCATTTTGCCGTTCTCCAGTTTGGCTGTCGGTATCGATCACGTTGACGCGGATGCGCGCGGCCATATTGGGCCGGATGCCATCAGGCGGGGCGACGAGGGAGAGACGAAGCGTGATCGTGCCCTTTTCCGCCGAGACCACGGGGGCGAGCCGTGTGAGCACGATTTCGAAAGGCCGATCGGGAAACCCGTCGAGCACCGCTTCTCCGCGAATGCCGGGTCGCAGCGCTGCGACACTCGTTTCCGCCACATCGGCGTCGATAACCATGCTGCCGGTGTTGGTGATCGTCAGCAGGCTCTGGTTTTCCCGCACGCTGTCGGCCCGTGCGAGCACGGTGTCGCCGATATGGGCGTTGAGCCGCGTGATCGTGCCGGCGAAAGGGGCGCGGACGGTCAGCTCATCGACCGCTTCCTGCGCGATGCGGATCGCCAGCTCGGCCCTCGAGATGTCCTGCTGTGCCTGCGCAACCTCGTTGCGCGCGCTTTCCCAGGCGGAACGCGCGTCTTCGAGCCGCTGCCTGGATGCCGCGTCGCGGGCGGCGAGGCTCTCTACGCGATCGAGCGAGGCGCGCGTCTGTGCGAGCGCGATATCCTTGGCCGCAAGAGCGAGATCGGCCGAAATCTTCGCGGCTTTCGCTTGCTCGAGCGCGTAGCGGGCATTGGCGTCATCGAGCGTGACCAGCACTTGGCCAGCCGCGACATGGTCTCCCACCTCGACGGCGATGTCGGTAATCCTGCCCTCATATCTGGAGAACACCGTTGTGGCGCGTGGCGCGACCACATAGCCGGAGCCGGTAACCTCGCGTGCAATGGCGAGCGGCGCTCCCGGAACCGCGGAGATCTCGCCATCTCGCGATTTTCCCTGCTCGCGCGGGTCGACTATCTCGCTGCCGGACACCATGGAACCAGCCGTGGTGTCTGGTCGACCGAGGAGCGCGGTCTTGAAGCGAACCACCGCCTCCGGCCAGAAGACGGCCGGAAGACAAGATGCGGCGACCAGTACGGGGAGGCTGACGACGAGTACGAGCCGCCGGGCGCTTTTCTTCGGCGACTGAAATGTCCGGGGCGGAGGCTCAAGGGAGAGCGACTTGAGCGTCTCGGCGAGTTTGCGGTCGTGTTCGGTGATCGTGTTCATGCCGACAGCATGGCCGGACCCGCCGGAAACTCGACCTCAAACAGGTTTTAGATCGTGCTCGATCGCGATTTCGTACCGTTCAGGCGTGCTGCGCCTTCTTTTCCCGCCATTGGAGCGGCGCCCTATCCGTGACGCGGCGAAACTCGCGATTGAAGTTGGATTTGGTCTGGAACCCCACCTCGAACATGATCTCCGTCACGGATTTTTCCGTCTCTGCGAGCAGGCGGCATGCTTCCGCGATGCGGAACTCGTTCACATATTGCGAGACGTTCTTGGCTGTCGTTCGGTTGATCGCTGCCGAAATCTGCCGGGCTGGAATGCCGGCCTTACGGGCGAGCCGATCGAGGTTAAGGTCCACATCGCGATAGATACGCCTCGTTTCCATCAGCCTCTGGACGGCGATCATCGTTTCCTTGTCCTCCGCCACGTCGGGCTCCGGCGTCGGTTCGACGACCTCCAGAGGCGTGCGACTACGGCTCGCCACCGCGCCGGCGATCGACAGGATGATCAGCGCCGCGAGGTTTCCGACGGTGATCGTCACCAACGCATATTTGCCTTGGGTCCAGGCCAAATCGAGGAAGACGAAGGTGTCGAGCGCTGCTGACAGGAGCAGGGCGAAAGCTGCGAAAAGAATTGCGCGATAGGCCGGCACCGCGTTCTCGAAGGTCGCCAGTCGAAGCGCGTCCGTCCCCGGCCGCATGAGAAGAAGGATTGCAACGGCATAACCGACGAAGATCAGGACGAGCGCCACATCGATGGCGTCCCGCCACAGCGCCACCAGCAGTATGATGACGACAGCCGGCGCGCCGTGCAGGCCGATGCGCAGAAGCGTTGGCAGGCGGCTCGTGCGCACCAGCCGGGATACGCCGCAATAGGCAAGCGGCGGCACAATGGCCGCACCGACGGGTGCGATGAACATGACGCCCTGCAGCCCATAGCCCCAGCGAAGCCCGGACAGCAATGATTGCAGGACGCTGACCAGAATCAACGCGAGAAACGGCAGGTTGCGCGGGGCCTCGTCGTCCCGCCTCGCGACGGCGGCGAAGAGAACAAGGAGAAGGATGGCGACGACGAAGGGAAGCGGTACGAAGAGCATGGAGACGCACGAGGAGAGGAGCGGAGGAAAAATCGGTCGATACCACTATGGCCGAGACTACGATTTTCCGCGACCTTGATCGCGTTCGAGGTCGAAGATTCTGCGCGGCGAGTGCTTTCACTACTCGGCCTCGATGTGCTGGGCAGGCTGAAGATAAGCCGTCGGCTGCGGCATCCTATTTGAAATCGCCGCTCACGCCTCTGGCGCCGGGCCGGTGGATTCGCGCAGGATCAGCTCGACCGGCCAGAGTTCGTGAATCTCCGTCGCCGGCCGTCCGGAGAGCAATTGCAGCACGAGATCCGCCGATCGCGCCCCGGCCGCCCGCATGGAGGAGCGGGTTGCCGAAAGCGACGGGACCATGTTCTCGGCCGTGAGGTACGGAAAGACGTCGTCATGCGCGATCACCGAGATATCCCGCCCGACGACAAGCCCGCGGGAGCGCACGGCGCGATAGACCCCAAGTGCCGTCATCATCGAGCCGGCAACGAAGGCCGTGGGCCGCGGCGACTGCTCGAGGAACGACCGGGCAAAGCGAAAACCGAGCTCGTCGGTGAAATGGCCGTGGGTCACAAGGCGCGGGTCGAAGAGAATGCCACGCTCCTGAAGCGCGTCGCGGTAGCCCTTGTCGCGGTGAAGCGAAAAGGTCCTGCCGGCCGGGCCGTTGATCATCGCGATGCGCTTGTGGCCGAGGTCGAGCAGGTGGGAGGTCGCACGTCGGACGGCGCCCTCGTTGTCGATGTCGAGCCAAGCATGCGGCACGTCGGTCTCGGAGCGGCCGTGAAGCAGGAAGGGAAAGCCGAGCTCGTGCAGGAGCGCGATGCGCTCGTCGTTCGGCTTCGGCGAGTGGACGATCACGGCATCGACCCGCCCGCTGGTCGCAAGGCGGCTATAGAGCGGAACCTGGTCGGTTAAATCGCGATCCGTCGTCGGACTGACGAGGATGTCGATGTCTTCCCCGTCGAGTCGCTCCGCCATGCCGCTCATGAATTCGGCAAAATGGAATTCGCCGGTCCGGCCCATCACGACGCCGATTGCACCCGCGCGGCCGGTGACCAGGCGCACCGCATTGATATTGGGTCGATAGCCGAGCCGGACGGCCTCCTCGGCGACGCGCTTGCGGGTCTTCTCGCTAACCTCGGGATAGCCGCTCAGGGCGCGGCTGACCGTCGTTGGCGAAAGGCCCAGTTGGCGGGCGAACTCCTTGAGCTTCATGCGCCTATTTATTCCCATAACCCCGTTGCCGAATGACGAATATACGCCTTTGCCCCGAGGAACAACCGGCGCGCTGCGGCGCCAAGCCCGTTGGCCTGTGCCGATGGCTGCGCAGCCAAAGCGTTTTAAATTTGTCTGCAGTGCGCGCGGGACAAGCGGCTGCCGACAAAACGTCGAGGGAGAGTTGTGAACATCGTAAGTGCATGAATATACAACAAAAGTCCAGTCGATAAGCGAGGTTGTGGGTCACTAGTTTGTGCGTATTGACAATATCTGGGGCTTCTGACAGGTTTTTCCAACCAAACCGCTTTCGAATTGCTGAGGAGCCTTCGAGCGGTGGGGGATTTTGGAGGAGCCACCGGACATGACAATGCTTCTGAGGACCTTGACTTTTTGCGCCGCTCTTGGCGCCGTCGATCTTGTTGTCGCCGCGGAACTTTCGCTTGCGGCCAACACCACCGGCAAAAACGTGCATTTCATGCGCGAGCAGCTCGATATCTTCGAGAAGCAGACCGGCCACAAGGTCAACCTCGTCACCATGCCGCCCTCGTCGAGCGAGCAATTCAGCCAGTATCGTCTATGGCTGGCCGCCGAAAACAAGGATGTCGACGTCTATCAGACGGATGTCATCTGGGCGCCGCAGCTCGCCGATCAGTTCGTCGACCTGACGGAAGCAGCCAAGGATGTGGTTGGCGACTACTTCCCCTCGATCATCCAGTCGCAGACGGTCAACGGCCGCCTCGTTGCGCTGCCGCTCTTCACCGACGCTCCTGCGCTCTATTACCGCAAGGACCTCCTGGAGAAATACGGCAAGACCCCGCCCAAGACCTGGGACGAACTGGCGGCGACCGCCAAGGAGATCCAGGAGAAGGAGCGCGCTGCCGGAAATGCCGACATCTGGGGCTTTGTCTTCCAGGCAAACGCCTATGAGGGGCTGACCTGCAACGCGCTCGAATGGATCAAATCCTCCGGCGGCGGACAGATCGTCGAGCCGGACGGGACGATCTCCGTCAACAACGAGAAGGCGGCCGCCGCCATCGATCGGGTGAAGGGGTGGATCGGCACAATAGCCCCGGAGGGCGTGCTAGCTTACCAGGAAGAAGAATCGCGCGGCGTCTGGCAGACCGGCAATGCGGTCTTCATGCGCAACTGGCCCTATGCCTATGCGCTCGGAAACGGCGACGACAGCGCCGTCAAAGGCAAGTTCGATGTCGTGCCGCTTCCGACTGCGAGCGAAGGCGAGAAGCCGTCATCGACGCTCGGCGGCTGGAATCTAGCCGTGTCGAAATATTCCGACGAGCAGGAAGCGGCGGTCGAGCTGGTAAAGTTCCTCTCCTCCAAGGAAGTGCAGAAGCAGCGTGCGCTGCAGCTCTCGCAACTTCCGACGCTCGCTGCGCTTTATGACGATGCCGAGATCGCCGCCGCGCAGCCGTTCATGCCCAACTGGAAGCCGATCTTCCAAAGCGCCGTGCCGCGCCCGTCGGCGGTGGCCAAGGTCAAATACAACGAGGTCTCCTCGAAGTTCTGGAGCGCCGTTCACAATACGCTCTCCGGCGACGGCACCGCTGCCGAAAACCTCGAACTGCTTGAAGTCGAACTGACGGAGCTCAAAGGCGATAGCTGGTAACCCTCCCCGGGCGCGGAAGGGGCTCGAAATTGCGCACTTCCCTTCTCGCCTTGCAGCGTCGCCGAGGATGGCGGCTCCTCCCGCCGCCATCCTCCTCTCCTTACGAACCTCTTGGGCGAAAGCCGAACGGCAAAGGTGAGCCAAGTCATGACCGATCTTACCGTCGCGGAACCGCCGGCCGCGCTTGCGCGCAGTCACATCAGTTCGGACTTGCGGGCGCAGCGTGTCCGTTCGGCCTGGGTGTTTCTGGCGCCGACACTTCTCGTGCTGGCGCTCGTCGCGGGCTGGCCGCTCGTCAGGACCATCTATTTCAGCTTCACCAATGCGTCGCTCACGAATCTGGCCGGCGCCGAGTTCATCGGCTTCAACAATTATCTTTCCTGGATCACGCTGAAGAGCGGCCGCACGATCTATCGGGGGCTGCTCGCGGATCCCGCCTGGTGGAACGCGGTCTGGAACACGCTGAAATTCACCCTTGTTTCGGTCAGCATCGAGACGGTGCTGGGGCTCGTCGTGGCCCTGGTGCTGAACGCGCACTTTCCGGGCCGCGGTCTGGTCCGCGCCGCGATCCTCATCCCGTGGGCGATCCCGACGATCGTTTCGGCCAAGATGTGGGCCTGGATGCTCAACGACCAGTTCGGCATCCTCAATGACATATTGCTCGGCCTCGGCCTGATCAGCCAAAAAATCGCCTGGACTGCGAATCCCGACACGGCGATGCTCGCCGTCCTGATCGTCGATGTGTGGAAGACGACGCCGTTCATGGCGCTCTTGATCCTCGCCGGCCTGCAGATGGTGCCGGGCGACATTTATGAAGCGGCGAAGATCGACGGCGTTCACCCGGTCCGCGTTTTCTGGCGGGTGACGCTGCCGCTGATCCGGCCGGCGTTGATGGTGGCCGTCATCTTCCGCATGCTCGATGCGTTGCGCATCTTCGATCTGATCTACGTGCTCACTCCCAACAACGTCCAGACGAAGACGATGTCGGTGCTGGCGCGCGAAAACCTCTTCGATTTCGACAAGTTCGCCTATGGGGCGGCCGTCTCGACCATGCTCTTTCTCATCATCGCCGCGATCACCGTCCTCTACATGTGGTTCGGCCGCGTCAATTTCGAAGGAGAACGCTGATGGTCGCCACAATCGCAAAGCGGACCGCCTTCTACGCCCTCGTCGCGACGATCATCGTCATTGCGGTCTTCCCCTTCTATTACGCGATCCTCACCAGCCTCAAATCCGGCACGGCCTTGTTCCGGGTCGACTATTGGCCGAGAGAGCTCTCGTTTGCCAATTACGCGGGCGTCCTCTCCCAGGGCAGCTTCGTCCGCAATCTCGGGAACTCGCTCATGGTCGCGACGTCGGTCGTCGCCATTTCGCTGCTGCTTGCGATCACCGCGGCTTACGCGCTCGGACGTGTGCGTTTCCGCGGCCGCTCGCTCCTGCTTCTCACCATCCTGTCGGTGTCGATGTTTCCGCAGATCGCCGTTCTTGCGGGTCTCTTCGAACTCATCCGCTTCGTCGGCGTCTTCAACACGCCGCTCGCGCTCATTTTTTCCTACATGATCTTCACCCTGCCGTTCACGGTCTGGGTCCTGACCACCTTCATGCGCGACCTGCCGGTCGAGATCGAGGAGGCGGCGATCGTCGACGGCGCTTCGCCCTGGGTGATCATCACGCGGGTCTTCATGCCTCTGATGTGGCCGGCCCTGGTGACCACCGGCCTGCTCGCCTTCATCGCCGCCTGGAACGAGTTCCTGTTTGCGCTGACATTCACCTCGTCGAATACGCAGCGCACCGTGCCGGTCGCGATCGCGCTCCTGTCCGGCAGCAGCAATTTCGAAATTCCCTGGGGCAACATCATGGCCGCGTCGGTGATCGTCACCGTGCCGCTGGTCATCCTGGTGCTGATCTTTCAGCGGCGGATCATTTCCGGTCTCACGGCCGGCGGCGTCAAAGGCTAGGGCGGGATGAGGAAAAGTGTGGGCGGTTTTCCGCCCGCAGCCCGCCCTCACTCATTGATCTAGGAGAGGAAAATGGCAGAGCTGCAATTGCGCGATATCCGCAAATCCTTCGGCGCCTTCGACGTCATCAAGGGTGTCAGCATGGACATCCGGGCGGGCGAGTTCATGGTCTTCGTAGGGCCCTCCGGCTGCGGCAAGTCGACCCTGCTGCGGCTGATTGCGGGGTTGGAGGAGATCACCTCGGGCACGCTTTCCTTCGATGGCCAGGTCGTCAACCATCTCGTGCCGTCGAAACGCGGCATCGCCATGGTCTTCCAGTCCTATGCGCTCTATCCGCATATGACCGTTTTCGAGAATATGGCCTTCGGCATGCAGCTTGCCGGCAAGGACAAGGAGCAATGCAGGAAGCGCGTGGAGGCGGCGGCGGAAATGCTGCAGCTCACGCCGTATCTCAAGCGCCTGCCGCGCCAGCTCTCGGGCGGCCAGCGCCAGCGCGTGGCGATCGGCCGGGCGATCGTGCGCGATCCGAAGGTCTTCCTCTTCGACGAGCCGCTTTCCAATCTCGACGCGGCGCTGCGCGTCGCCACCCGCCTCGAAATCGCCAAGCTTCACCGCAGCATGCACAAGACGACGATGATCTACGTCACCCATGACCAGGTCGAGGCGATGACGCTCGCCGACCGCATCTGTGTCCTGAGGGACGGGCTCGTCGAGCAGATAGGCACGCCGTTGGAGCTTTACGAGAAGCCGAACTCGGTCTTCGTCGCCGGCTTCATCGGCTCGCCGAAAATGAATTTCCTCTCCGGGCCGTTTGCCGAGCCTTACAAGGCCGAGACAATCGGCGTCCGGGCGGAGCATCTGGAGATCGTCGAGCAGGGAGGAGAGTGGAGCGGGACCGTCATCCATTCCGAGATGCTCGGTTCCGACAGCTATGTCTATCTCGATATAGGTGCCGGCGAGCCGGTGATCGCCCGCGAGGGGGGCATCTCCAGGCACCAACCGGGACAGATGCTCAGGATTTCGCCGGCCGCCGGCCAGGTTCACCGCTTCGATGCAGGGGGCCGAGCGATCGGGCGCGTGGAAATGCGGGGTGCGGCCTAGATCAAATCATTTGCGATTTGCCCATTCGCGCCGATGGCGCTTCCGGCCGCGACAAGGCCTGACGATAATGCCTGATCCGGAGGATTTCGGATCATTCCAAAGACTTAAACGTTAGGGCAGGAAAGGGCGGGGACCCGCGTGGTTGTCCCGGCCTTAATCCGCGCCGACACTTCAAGCAACGGACATCAGGCACCCGCCAGCGGGTGCCCTTAATCACGAGGAGAAATGACCGTGCCTATCAACGCTATCGTGTGGGGCGAGAACATCCACGAACAGACGAATGCAGTGGTTCGGGAGATCTATCCGGACGGCATGCACAACACGATCGCCAACGCGATCAATGCCGATCCCGCAATCAAGGCAACGACTGCCACCTTGCAGGAGCCGGAGCACGGACTGACGGAAGAGCGGCTGGCCTCCGCCGACGTGCTCCTGTGGTGGGGCCACAAGGACCACGGTGCCGTCGCCGATGAGATCGTCGAAAGGGTCGCCAAACGTGTGTGGGAAGGCATGGGGCTGATCGTTCTCCATTCCGGCCATTTCTCCAAAGTGTTCAAGCGCCTGATGGGCACGCCCTGCGCGCTGAAGTGGCGCGAGGCGGGCGAGCGTGAACGCGTCTGGGTCGTCAATCCGCGCCACCCGATTGCCGAGGGTCTCGGCGAGCATTTCGTCATCGAGCACGAGGAGATGTATGGCGAACAGTTCTCCGTGCCGGAGCCGCTGGAGACGGTTTTCATTTCGTGGTTTGCCGGTGGCGAGGTGTTTCGCTCCGGGCTTACCTGGCGGCGCGGCGCCGGCAATATCTTCTACTTCCGCCCCGGCCACGAAACCTATCCGACTTATCACGACGCGACGGTGCACCACGTCCTGCGCAATGCGGTGAAATGGGCGCATAACCCGCAGGGCACTTACCGGGCGATCCATGAGGCGCCGAACGTGCCGGTGGAGAAGGCGCTGGAGCCGATCGTCGAGCGTGGCCCGAAGCTGCACCGGGCCGGCGAAGCTGGATATAGATGAGGGATTGCCATGCGTTTGCTCATTCTCGGAACCGGCGGCATGGCCAACAGCCATGCGAAAGCCTTTGCTGAGATCGAAGGCGTCGAAATGGTCGGCGCCGTCGATGTCGACCCCACCCGCGCCAAGGTCTTCGCAGCCCAGCACGGCATCGAGCACACCTTCGCGTCGCTCGACGAGGCGATCGCCTGGGGAAAATTCGACGCGGCGACGAACGTGACCCCCGACAAGGCGCATCACCCGACGACGCTGGCTCTCATTGCTGCCGGCAAGCACGTGCTGTGCGAAAAGCCGCTGGCGGAAAACTACGAGAAGGCCGCCGAGATGGCAGCCGCGGCCGAACGCGCCGGCCTTGTCACCATGGTCAATCTCACCTATCGCAATGTCGCACCGCTGCAGAAGGCGCGTGAACTCGTGCTCACTGACCAGATCGGCCGGGTGCGGCACATCGAAGCCTCCTATCTCCAGAGCTGGCTGGTGTCGAAGGCCTGGGGCGACTGGGCAAGCGAATCGAAATGGCTCTGGCGCCTGTCGACGAAGCACGGCTCGAACGGCGTGCTCGGCGATGTCGGCATCCACATTCTCGACTTCGCCGCCTACGGCGCCGGCAGTTCGGTGGAACGGGTGTTCGCTCGCCTCAAAGCCTTCGACAAGGCGCCCGGTAACCGGATCGGCGAGTACGATCTCGATGCTAATGACAGCTTCGCGATGACGGCGGAATTCGAAAACGGCGCAATGGGCGTTATTCATGCGAGCCGGTGGGCGACCGGACATCTCAACGAATTGCGGCTGCGTCTCCATGGCGACAAGGGAGCCTTGGAAGTGATCCATACTCCGGACGGCTCCAGCCTGCGCGCCTGCCTGGGGCCTGATGTCGAAAAGGCCAAATGGCGGACGGTTGATGCCGGCACAGTACCGACCAACTACCAGCGCTTCGTCGAGGCAGTGAGGGCTGGCCACACCGCCGAGCCCGGCTTCCGCCATGCCGCCGACCTGCAGAAGGTGCTCGACCTCGCGATAGAAACCGAACGCGAACGCCGCGAACTCGGGGTTCCGGACAGGGAGGCGCTGCAAGAAGAGCGGGCGGCGGGATAGCTCCCAGCAGCTTTGGGGGGCTAATGCATGTTTCCTTAAATCGTACCCGATTTAAGGACAAAAACATGCAGCAATTCAAAGTGCTACAGCGTCCTTTGTGCGCCTGAAAAGACGCAGGGCGCTGTAGGTTTGCGTCTTTACGGAGGCGCATTGCCCAAGCGGGAGGAGAGCGGTTCCGTTTCCTCCCGCTCGAGTTCTTTGAGAATCAACGATTTCGGTTCCAGACCGAAACCGCGGTGATCTAGGCGGGTGAGTGATGCCGATAGTCCCAGACCGCCCAGGCGGAGATCGCAGCGACGAGCACGCCGAGAATGACGTGCGTCCACATCGCGTTGACATTCGCCATGAAGCCGAGCAGCCAGGGAGAAACGATCAACCACAGGCCGATCACCATATTGGCCCATTCCTCCCATTCGGCGAAGGCCGAAAGGGTTGCGATCGCCAGGGCGCCGAGCACGATGCCGACGATCCAGGCGTTCCAGGTCGGAGTGGGTTCAGCTACGAACCCGATGACCCAGGGAGAAAGAAACAGGCACACCGCCAAGACCAGATTCACCCAGTCCTGGGCTCTTCTTCCTGCCATCAGAGTGTTGGGCATGACAACCTCCACGTATGAAGCTTGACAAAGCGTCACCACTCGCGTGCGCCTCACGTTGCAGCTCCGCTCGTTTCAGATCGCACGGTCGCTGTAACGCTTTGAATTGCTGACGTAATTTTACTCGCAAATCGAAGCCGATTCAAGAAATCCCGCAACGCACGGTTTTTATGGGTTATTCGGGGCCGTCCGATCAGCGGGAAGAGCCGTGATCACTCAAACCATGACGACGATCTTGCCAAGCTGTTGATTGGACTCCATGAACCGATGCGCCTCAACGATCTGGTCGAACGGAAAGGTCTTGGCGATCACCGGTTGAAGCGATCCCGACAGCAACCCCTTGAGGATGAACGCTTTTGCGGCCTCCAGCCGCTTCGGATCACTGGTGATCTCGTGGACGAGGTAGCCGCGCAGAGTCAGGCTCTTGCTGAGCGCGGTGAATAGCGGGAAGGGCGTCGGCTCGGGGCTCAATCCGCCATATTCGATGAGAATGCCGCCTGGTGACATGGCGGCCGTCAAGGGCTCGAATATCGGACCGCCGACCGGGTCGAACACAACCCGTACGCCCTGCGGACCGGCGATTTCCTTCAGCCCGGCTTCCAGGTCTTCCTCGGCGGAAGCGATGACATGGGTGGCGCCGCATGCAAGCAGGGCCCGCTTCTTGCGGGACGTCCGCGTCACTGCGATCGGGGTCGCACCGACCATGTTGGCGATCTGAATCGCGGCCAGCCCGACACTGCTCGATGCCGCGGTGATGGCGACAAAGTCCCCTTGGCGAAGCTTGGCGATATCGATCAGCGCACCATAGGCGGTGAGATATTGCATCCAGGCGGCTGCGGCCGCTTCCCAACTGAGCGATGGCGGGTGCTTGACCGCGAGTTCGGCGGGAAACGTGGCAAGCTCGCCATAGGCGGGCCACCGGACCATCGATAGAGGCGGCACGATGCTGACGGAGTCGCCCGGCGCCAAATCATTCACACCCTCCCCGACCGTCTCGACGACGCCCGCTGCCTCGAGCCCGAGACCGGAAGGCAATCGCGGCGTCTCGATATACGAGCCGGAACGCAACAGCGCCTCGGCCCGGTTCAGTCCCAACGCCTTGACGCGGATTTGAATTTCACCCCGACCGGGGCCTGGAACATCGACGTTTTCGATGCGCAAAACCTCGGGACCTCCATGCTCATGAAAGCGAATAACGCGTACCATCTGCCATAACTCCAAACGAAATGAATGCAATAAGCTATGCCAAGCGGAATTAAGCAGATAAATAGCCTCACGCGAAGGACAGTATGAACTGAAAGTTTCTAATCATGGATCGTCTTACAAGCATGGCCGTCTTCGTCAAAGCCGTCGATTTGGGCTCGTTTGCGGCCGCGGCGGCCGTGCTCGGACTATCGGCGCCGATGGTCGGCAAGCATGTCCGGTTCCTCGAACAGCACCTGGGCGTGCGGCTCATCAACCGGACCACGCGCCGCCAGAGCCTGACGGACTTCGGGCGCGCCTATTATGAACGTTGCCGGGTGGTGCTCGCGGAAGCAGAGGCTGCCGATGCTCTCGTGGCGGACCAACTTTCCGAGCCACGCGGCAGGCTGCGCGTGACAATGCCGGCGCTCCTGGGCCGGCGATGCGTTGCCCCGATCCTGCTCGACTTTGCAAAACAGCACCCTTCGCTCGAACTAGAACTGTCGTTTACCGACCGCATCGTCGACCTCGTTGAGGATGGGTTTGATCTTGCCGTCCGGACCGGCAATCTTGAGGACAGGGCCGGGATGATAGCACGCCGCATCGCGCGCCATAGCATGATCGTCTGCGCGTCGCCTTCCTATGTCGAGATGCATGGCCGGCCGCGGGGGCTGGAGGATCTGGAAAGGCATCACGCCATCATCTACAGCCGGCCGGGATGGGTCCTTCCATGGCTGTTTCCGCGCGATGGCCAACCTCCTGCAGAGGTTACCCCAATAGGCCGATTGCGGCTCGACGACCTCGATGCAATTGCCGATGCCGCGACCGCCGGCCATGGTCTCGCCTGGCTCCCGTCCTGGTTGATCCGCGAGCGCATCCAGGCAGGCGCACTCATCCCGTTGCTTCCGGATCAGCCGGGTCACGTTTTCGACAATTATGCGCTGTGGACGCGGACGCCGCACCTGCCGCTGAAGGTCCGTCTTGCCATTGACGCTTTGGCAGCGGACTTGCCCAAGCTGATGATGTGAAAGACGCGCGGCGCTTTTGCGCCTGGATCGCGACGCGCCGGCTGTTCGGCCGGCGCGTCGCCGCTCACGCAGCTTATTCCGCCGCGAGCGGCGCCGGGTAAGCCTCGCGATCTTCGTCCGGTTGCGCCTGCAGCGGCGCCTCTTCCGTCTCCGGCGTGCGCGCGTTCGGCTCTCCGCCGAAAAACAGGGCATAACCCGCCGGAAGCACCAGGATCGTCAGGACAGTCGCAACCAGGATGCCGCCCATCATGGCGTAGGCGAGCGGCCCCCAGAATACGCCGCGCGAGATCGGGATCAGCGCGAGCACGGCCGTCAGTGCCGTGAGCACGATCGGTCGGAAGCGACGCACCGCCGCGCCGACGATCGCCTCGGAACGCTCCATGCCGACGGCGATATCCTGGTCGATCTGGTCGACGAGGATGATCGAGTTGCGGATGATGATGCCGAGCAGCGCGATGACGCCGAGGATGGCGACGAAGCCGAAGGGCGCGCCGCTGATCAGGAGTGCCGCGGCCGCGCCGATTATGCCAAGCGGGCCGGTCGCCAGCACTAGCATCGACTTGCCGAAATGCTGGAGCTGCGCCATCAGCAGGATGACGATGACAACGAGCATGATCGGCCCCTTGGCGGCAATCGACGCCTGGCTTTCGGCGCTGTCTTCCGCGCCGCCCTGGATCTCGACCTTGTAGCCGGGGGCGAGACCGTCCCGCAGCCCCTTGAGCTCGTCGTAGAGCTTCATCGTCACGTCGTTCGATTGCACGCCGTCCGGCAGCGTCGCCCGCACGGTGATCGTCGGCAGGCGATCGCGCCGCCATTCGATACCCTGTTCCATGACGGGCACGACCTTGGCGACCTGCGACACGGGCACGAAACCGCCGAAGTCCGTCGGCACATAGACCGAGTTGACGGCCGAGAGCAGTTGGCGGCTGCCGTCCGGCTCCCGCGCGACGATCGAGACCGTCTCTTCCCCGTCGCGGAAATCGTCGAGCGGGACCCCGGACATGGCCCCCTGCAGCATCTGGCGGATGCGCTGCGAGGTGACGCCGAGCGCACGGGCGCGATCCTGGTCGATCGTGAGCTTCATCGCCGGCACCTGCTCCAGCCAATCGTCGTGGACGGCGCCGAGCAGCGGGGTCTGTTGGAACTTCGCCTTCACCTCGTCGGCGATGCGGCGCACTTCTTGGCGATCCGGCCCCATCACCCGGAGCTGCACCGGCCAACCGGTCGGGGGGCCCAGGAACAGGCGGTCGACCTTGGCGCGGATCGAGGGGAAGTCCTCGGCAAGGATCGTGCGCAGCTTGACGATCAGCCGCTCGCGGGCCGGCTCGTCCTTGGCCATGACGAGAAGCTGCGCGAAGTTCGGATTGCGAAGCTGCTGGTCGAGAGGCAGGAAGAAGCGCGGCGCGCCCTCGCCGATATAGGTGGCGATGAAGCGCTTGTCTTCGTCGTCCATCATCCGCGCCTCGAGCGCCTTGGCCTGCTTCTCGACTTCCTTCACGCTCGTCCCCTCCGGCAGCCAGAGATCGACGAGGATTTCGGGTCGCGAGGACTGCGGGAAGAAGTTCTTCGGGATGAACTGGAAGGCCCAGAGGCTCGTCATGAAGATTGCGAGCGTCATGCCGAGGACGATGACGCGGTGATGCACCGCCCAGCCGACGGTTGCCCGGAGCCGCCGGTAGAAGCGGCTATCGAAGACGTCGTGGTGGCTGCCCGCATGGTGGCGCTGCTTGAGGATCATGTAGCCGAGCCAGGGCGTGAAATAGACCGCCACGAACCAGGACACGACGAGCGCGATGCCGACGACGTAGAAGAGCGAGCGCACATATTCGCCGGCGGTCGATTCCGCAAAGCCGACCGGGATGAAGCCGGCGGTCGTGATCAGCGTGCCGGTGAGCATCGGGAAGGCGGTGGAAGAGTAGGCGAAGCTCGCCGCCTCGATCTTGACGAGTCCTTCCTCGAGCTTGCGCTCCATCAGCTCGACCACGATCATCGCGTCGTCGACCAGCAGGCCGAGCGCGATGATAAGGGCACCCAGCGAGATGCGCTGCAGGTCTATGCCGAGTTCGTACATGATGGCGAAGGTGGCGGCGAGCACCAGCGGTATGGCGATCGCGATCACCAGGCCCGAACGCCAGCCGATCGACAGGAAGGACACGACGAGGACGATGATGAGCGCCTCGATGAGCGCATGGCTGAATTCGCTGATCGCCTCGGTGACGACCTCCGGCTGATTGGAGATCTGGTCGACCGAAACTCCATAGGGGAGCGAGGACTCGAAGCGCTCATAGGTCGCCTCCACCGCCTTGCCGACATCGGTGACCTTGAAGCCCTTGGCCATAACCACGCCGATCTGGACGCTGTCATGCCCGTTGAAGCGGAACTTGCGCGAATAGGGGTCTTCGAGGCCCGAGGTGACGGTCGCGATATCGCCGAGGCGGATGTTGGCGTCGCCGGTCCGCAGCCGCAATTCGCGGATATCCTCGGCCCGGGTAACGCCGCCGTCGACCGCGATGCGCACCGAGCGCGTGCCGGTGTCGACGGCGCCGGCGTAATCGACATTGTTCTGCCCGGCAATGGCGTTGCGCAGGTCGTTGAGCGTCAAGCCGCGCTCGGCGAGCGCCTTGGAGGACACGTCGATGTAGATCTTCTGCGGCTGATCGCCGAGGATGACCACCTTCTCGACGCCGGGCGTGGTCAGGAGCATGTCGCGGCCTTCGATCGCGAAGCGCTTCAATTCCGGATAGCTGTAGCCGTCGCCGCTGATCGCGTGCAGCGTGATGAAGGTGTCGCCGAATTCGTCGTTGAAATAGGGGCCGAGCAGGCCCTCCGGCAGCTCGGCCGCGATATCGCCAACCTTCTTGCGCACCTGGTAGAAAGCTTCCGCGACATCATCGGCATCGGTGTCGCCCTCGATCTGCACGGTGATGATGGCGCTGCCGGCGCGCGTATAGGAGCGGACGAAGTCGAGGTGCGGCGTCTCCTGCAGCTTTCTCTCGATCTTGTTGACAACCTGGTCCTGCATCTCCTCGATCGATGCACCCGGCCAGACGGCCTGGACCACCATAGTGCGGAAGGTGAATTCCGGGTCCTCTCGCTGTCCCATTCGGACGAGACCGAGCGCGCCGGTGATGATGATCAGCCCGAACAGGAAGCGCGCGATGCTCGGATGGCCGATCGCCCAGCGCGAAAGATTGAACGGTTTCTTGTCCCCGGTGGAGGCGTTCATGGCCGTCGTTCCGTTTTTATGAGGGGGTTAGCGCACGATTTCGCGCGTTTCGGCGCGGGCGGACTGCTGTTCGGCCGACGGCCCGGCTATTGCCGGCAGCTTCACCTTCAGGTCTTCCGACATGAACTGCGTCCCGGCGGCAACGACGAGATCACCGGGCTCAAGTCCGCCGGTGACGCGTACGCCGTCGTCGGCGAAATCCGCGAGCTCGATCCCACGCGCATGCACGGTTGAGGCGTTGCGGTCGACGACCCATACGATGTCCTTGCCGTCCTTGCGCGCAAGTGCGCTCAACGGAATGGAAACGAGCGGCTGCGAATTGGCGGCAGCGGTCTCGACCGTTGCCGTCATGCCGAGGAGCACGCGCTCGTCGTTGGGCAGGCTGACGCGCACGGAAAAGGTACGCGAACGTTGGTCGGCGCTGCCGGAGACCTCGCGCACGTGGCCGTCGACGACGAGCGCGTCGTTCGACCAGAAGCGCGCTTTGACCGGCTTGCCCGGCCTGAACTCGGCAATATCCATCTCCGGCACGGCGATCTCGACCTCCTTCTCGCCGTCGACCGCGACGGTCACGACCGGCGTACCCGTACCGACGACCTGGCCGATATCGGCATTGATGGCGGTCACGATGCCGTTCTGGTCGGATTTCAAATCCGTATAGGCCACCTGGTTCTTCGTCTGGCTGAGAGACGACGCCGCGGCGTCGCGCGTGGAGACCGCCTGGTCATAGGCGAGCGTCGCCTGGTCGAGCTGCGCCTTGGAAGAGAACGCCTTGCCGAAGAGCTGTTCGGCCCGGCTCTTGGCGAGCGCCGCCGTCTGCACCTGCGTCTCGGCGGCGAGCAGGCTCGCCTCGGCGCTCGTCACCGCGAGCTCGAAGTCGGAGGGATCGATGCGTGCCAGAAGATCGCCGGGCTTCACCCGGTCGCCGATATTGACGAGCCGTTCGGTGATCTTGCCCGCGACGCGGAAGCCGAGGTTCATTTCCGTGCGCGCCTTCACCGAGCCCGAATAGTCGAGCGCGCGCGCTTGCCCCGCCGTGGAAATCTCCACCACCTTCACCGGACGGACGATCTCCTTGGTCTCGACCTTTTCTTCCGAGCAGCCGGCAAGAACGGCGCCAAGGGCAGCGAGGGCCAGGAGATTGGCAACGAACGGCCGGTTGAAGGGCTTCGGTGAAAGCATCGTTCGTACTCCCTGCGTGGCGGCTCGTGGCGCGGCCGCTCGTATTTCTTCGATTATTTCTTCAGTGCTTTGATCGCGAATTCGATTAGCTCGTCGGGCGTGGCGCGGTTCTGCTTCGCAAGACATTGCGCCACCATCTGCGGATGACAGAGGGTTATCAGGCTGGCATCGAAGCACCGGGCGGCGACCTCCGGATCCTGTTCGGCGAATTCGTCGGCCTCGATGCCCTCGCGGATGATCTCGGCCAGGAGCTGATCGACGCGATCGATGTGCTTTTCGATGACGTGCCATTCCCGCTCGATCGCGACGATGACCATCTCGTGGACCTTCTCTTCGTCGAGCATGGTCTCGACCGTGAGCTTGTGCTGCTCATGCGCATAGCGCCTGAGCCGCTCGGTGGCGCTCAATGGCAGGCGCGAAATCTCATAGGCCTGCTGGTAGTTCGCGGCCAGCATCCGGGCGCAGAGCGCCTGGTGGATCTCCGTCTTCGAGGCGAAGAAGCGATAGATATTAGCCGGCGACATATCGAGATCGCGGGCGATGTCGGCAACGTTCGTCTTGGCATAGCCGTAATGACGGAAGAGGCGCTCCGCGGAATCGAGGATCCGCGTGATGTTTTCCTGCCGGGCAGCGTCGACGCCGCTTTCTTTGAGATCGCTCATTCTATCCACTTTGTGACGAGTGACGATATTTGAATTTCGTCAGTGGTAATTCGGCAGGATTAATATGTCAATAACTTTTAGCGCGTTCCTCACGACCATTGATCGCAACCTACAATCGTAAACATCTTGTGAACATGCCACCATCGCGCGTTCACGTTCCTGTGGATGAAAGCGAAAGTGGAAGCAGAGCGTCCCGCTCATTGGCGCGGGCCGAGTAGGCGAGCGGGACGACGAAATGCGGCCGCGACCATCAGCCGCACAGGCCCTCGTTCAGCCTGTCGGCCTCGCTGTCCTGGCAAGCGAAGGGGCTCGCCGGTTGAGCTTTCACGATGGGCCGGCATGCCGCGCGGCTTGAGCCGTGGTGTATGCTTATTTACGAAAATGATAAGTATCGGCCCCGCTTCTCTGAGAAACGAAGCCGAAAATTCTACGGGTTCCAACGAGGCCTGCCAGGAGCGCCAGCGTTGCCGCCGGCGGCCAACATCGGCAGGGGCCTGCTCAAGGGCGAACAGTGTTTTTTGCATCGCAACACGTCGCGGCGCAGGAATCGCCACACCGTGTCCTACGATACCTGCACCGCACGCGCCGCCAGCTCTTCCTTTGCTTACTGCATGTTTCCTTAAATCGGGTACGATTTAAGGAAACATGCAGTAAGGCGCGCGGCCGGCCTGACAGTCCCCTTCCTCTGCTTGGGGGCACAACGGGGGGTAGGGGGCCGGATTGGAGCGGCGTCCAGACGTATCGCCTACTACAGGACAAAATAGCCTTTTTGCAGGGTGACGGCGTCATCCAGATGTATGGCGAAGTCCGCCACCTTGTCGCCGTTGACGTCACCATAGATGTAGGTATCGGAGGCCTGCTTCACGTATCGAAGCTCGCCTGCCGCGCCGCTGAACGCCGCAGTGCCGATGAACGCAAAGGCCTGGTCGCCCGAAACATTGGCGTTCGCGTCGATCCCGGTAAGCTCGATGTAATCGGCCTCCGAGGGCAGAAAATCGAAGATCGTGTCGCGGCCGCCGGACGCAACGGTTGAATCCGAAAGCGCCCTGAACATGAAGATATCGGTTCCCGTGCCGCCGGTCAGTCGATCCGCGCCAGAGTCGGCATAAAGCAGATCGTTGCCTGCTTCGCCCATAAGGTTGTCGTTGCCGACGCCGCCAAAAAGGGTGTCCATTGCGGCGCCGCCATAGAGCACATCATTGCCGGAATCGCCGTTCAGGGTGTCGTTGCCGCCGTAGCCCCAGATCGTGTTGCCCGCCTGGTTTCCTATAATCGCGTCTCCCGCCGAGCCACCCTTGACGTTCTCGATCAGCGAGCGCGTGTCGCCGTGATAGAGCAGCGCATTGAAGATGTTGCCGGCCGCAAAGCCATTATTGGAACCGCCGCCGAGCCAGGCGAGCTGGTCGATGCTGAAGGTCGATGCCTGGCCCGGGCGCAGGTCGACCTTGAGGCCGGTCGTATAGGCCGTGAGATCGTAGGTATCGTTGCCGCCGCCATCCCAGATGGTGGCGAAGATCCGGTTAGCGCCAGGCGAGATGGCGACCGCGCCGTTGACGAGCGTGGCGCCGCTGCCCGGCGTCCATTTGTAGACGGTGTTGCCGCTGTTGGTCGTGAAGTCGGCCCCATACATTTCCTGCAACGCGGCGATGTCCGCCATCATGAAGGTCTGCGGCGCGCCGTATTGTTCGTAGTAGTAGCCGTTGCCGCCGACATAGCCCCGATAGGTCATGATCGAATACTCGATCGAGTCGTATTGGGTGGGCAAGGCGTTAAAAACGCCCTCCGCCTCGTGACCATGCTTCAGGCCGAGCGCGTGACCAAGCTCGTGCAACAGTGTGTGCCAGGCGTAATTGCCGGCGACCGGATTGCGATAGTCGTTCACCGTGCCGGCATAGGCGGTGCCGAACCAGACATCGCCGGCCTGAGCGTAGGTTCCGGGCATATAGGCATAGGCGGTTTTCGGAAGGTTCGACTGCGCGAAGCGGAGAGTTGCGGTGCTGGCACTTCCGGCGGCGAAGTTGGCGTTGGTGAAGCCCTCGATGGAGAAGCCGTCATTGGCCGCCGAGCCGTAGGACTGCTCCATCGCGAACAGTGCGGTGTTCACCTGCGCCGTCGATATGGAATTGAAGCCGGAGGACTTTTCGTTGCCGTAGCTGTAACTGCTGCTCGACGTCGGGAATGCATAGGTGATGGTGCCGCTCCAGCTCGAGCCCGACAGCACGCCGTCGATCAGGCTGTTGCCGGTTGCCCTTACAGTCTTGAGAGTTTTACCGCTACCGCTCATGCGAAATTCCCAATTGCTAAGCGCGAGGCCATTGCCTCGGGGTCCAAAAACACGGATCGTGTCCGCGACGATAAGAACCAATGCCTACTATTGTCATAAGGCGTTGGATAAGATTGGAGGAAAGCGTGCCGCTCCACAGGTTTCTGGCGTTGTTTGCCTGGGTAATATTGGCAGCAATGTGTCATCCGGCGGCGGCAGCCGGCGCGAAGGCAGGTGGAGTCGATATGCAGAAGCCTCCGGATTACGAGGCCGCGGTCCGATCGGAATTCGAGCAGGTCAAGGCTGAAAACACGGTGGAAGCCTACGCGCGCTTCATCCGCCGTCATCCCGATCATCCGTTGGTGGAGGAGGCGCGGGAAGCCCTGTCCCGCCTCGAGAAGCGGTAGCCGTACCGGGCGACCTTCACACAACGGCGGAAAAGCGCCCAGGCAAACCTTTCGTCGGACGCCGCCGTTACTTCGCCCGCAGCAGCATTCCGAACAGGTCGCGCGGATCGTCCGGATCAGCGATCATGTCGAGGTTCTGGTAAAACTCCGTGCCGGAGAGGCGCTCGCGCACGTAGCGAAGCGCTGAAAAATCCTCAATGGCGAAGCCGACGCTGTCGAAGAGTGTGATCTGCTGCGAATCGCGTCGGCCGGGCACCTCGCCGGTGACGACCTTCCAAAGTTCGACCACCGGAAAATCCGGCGCCATCTGCTGGATCTCGCCTTCGATGCGGGTCTGCGGTGGATATTCGACGAAGATGTCGGAGCGTTTGAGGATGTCGCGGTGGAGCTCCGTCTTGCCGGGACAGTCGCCGCCGATCGCGTTGATGTGAACGCCGGCGCCGACCATGTTGTCGGTGAGGATGGTCGCGAACTGCTTGTCGGCCGTGCAGGTGGTGATGATCTCGGCACTCTCGATCGCCTCCTGCGCGGAGCTGCACGAGACGACCTCGAGGCCGTAACCGGCGAGATTGCGTGCAGTCTTCGCGGTCGCGCGGGGATCGATGTCGTAAAGGCGGACGGTGTTGATGCCGCAGACGGCCTTCACCGCCAGAGCCTGGAATTCGGCCTGGGCACCATTGCCGATCATCGCCATGGTACGCGCACCTTTCGGCGCAAGGTGGCGCGCCGCCATCGCCGAGGTTGCCGCGGTCCTGAGCGCCGTCAGGATCGTCATTTCCGTAATGAGCACCGGATAGCCGGTCGAGACTTCGGCAAGCAATCCGAAGGCGGTCACCGTCTGCAGCCCGTCGGCGATGTTCTTGGGGTGACCGTTGACATATTTGAAGCTGTAGACGCTGCCGTCGGAAGTTGGCATCAATTCGATGACGCCGTCACGCGAGTGGCTGGCGACGCGCGGTGTCTTGTCGAAACTTTCCCAGCGGCGGAAATCCGCTTCGATCGCGTCCGTGAGCTCCGCCAGAACAGTCTCGACCCCAAGATGGTGAACGAGCCGCATCATGTTGTCGACGCTGACAAACGGCACCATTGCCTTGGCTGACGGAAGCGGCGCGAGCATCGGGGGTTTTCTCCTGCATGTGCTGAACAGGAAGGATGGTAACCGATCCGGCCCGCTGGTCGAAAGCGCAAACCTGTGCTATTTTTGCCATCGTATTGGACGAATTGACCAGTTGAATTGCGCAATATGAGCAAAGCATCAGCGGGCGGTACGACCGTCGCGAAGTACACGCCGGATGATCTGGATCGGCAGATCATCGCTCATCTTCGCGCCGACGGGCGCGCCTCGCTCTCGAAGCTGTCCGATGCGCTCGGCGTTGCCCGCGGGACCGTGCAGAACCGTCTGGACCGCCTGCTGGAGACCGGAACGCTTCTCGGCTTCACCGTGCGCGTGAGGGAGGACTACGACGTAAACACCGTCCATGCGGTGATGATGATCGAGGTCGTCGGCAAGTCAACGACGCAGGTCATCCGTAGGCTGCGCGGCATGCCGGAGATCTACACGCTGCACACGACCAACGGCAACTGGGATCTGGTGGCCAACATCCGCGCGGCGAACCTGTCCGAGTTCGACCGCATTCTGCGCGAGGTGCGGATGATCGACGGCGTGGCCAACAGCGAAACGAGCCTGCTGCTCAGCAGCGTCTGAAGGCGGTCTTGCATCGCGCAAGGCGATTGCAAGCGAGGGTCGTCCCCTTTAGTTTGCCGCCGCATCAACACACGCACTGAAGGGATTCGCTTGAAGTCGGGCCTTCGATCAATCTTGCTCCTGGTCTGCTTCTTCCTGTCGCCTTCAGCCGCAGGTGCCGAATGGCAGGCGGTTGAAAAGGTCAAGGCTTACGCGATCGCCGGACAATCCGGCCCCGAACTCTACGCCTCGATCGGCGAGCGGGGCCCCAAGGTCGGCGGCCTCGTCCGCGCCATCGCCCATACGAGCTTCAAACTTACCTGGTCGCGGAAATACGAAGCCCACGGCGGCGCGTGCGTCCTAGTGTCGGCGCTCCCCAAGCTTTCGATCACCTACACCTTGCCGGAGCCCACCAGGCCGCTGCCGGCTGCCACGCAGAGGCACTGGGAGACCTTCATCGCCGGGGTGAAGAAGCACGAACTCGTGCATGGCGATTTCATCAAGGAAATGGTGCGGAACATCGAGGCCGCGACCGTCGGCCTCGCTGTGCCGGCAGACCCGGAGTGCCGCAAGATCAAGGCGGAGATGACGAGGCGGCTTGGCGAGCTGTCGCGCGCGCAGCGGCAGAAGAGCCGCGATTTCGACAAGGCCGAACTCAGCGAAGGTGGCAATATTCACCAGCTCATCCTTGATCTGGTGAACGGCGGGTAGCACGGAAAGTGCGGGCAATTTCCGCACACACCCTGCGTCGCGAACCTGGGCTTGCTCACTTTGGCGAAACGGCAACACCGGATCGTAAAAAGCTGCCGACGTCGGGAGCGCCTCTGAAATGTCTCATTAGGCCACAACTGTTCGGCTCGCCCTATGCGGGCATAGCCTCGCGCGAAATCCCTGCGCGCTATCAGTGCTGAATTGTTTCGGACGACGGCCCGCCATCTTGCCGATCGATCCGACAAGGAGAAGATGAATGAAGAAAACTCTTGCCCTGGCGCTTTCCGCGGCCGCGATCGCGTTTGCCGGCGCAGGCGTCCATGCCGCCGATCTCGTGCCCTATCGGGAGCCGGCGCCGCCTCCCGTGCAGGACGCGCAAGGTGGCGTGAAGATCGGCTATCTCGAATGCGATATCGGTGGCGGCGCCGGTTACGTTCTCGGCTCCTCCAAGGAGGTCGATTGTGCCTTTCGCTCGATAGGTGGCGACGAAATTGAGGACCGCTACACCGGAGAGATCCGCAAGCTCGGCGTCGACATCGGCTTTACGATGCGCAGCAGATTGATCTGGGCCGTGTTCGCGCCGACGGCCGGCTATCATCACGGCTCGCTCAGCGGCATCTACAAGGGTGCGAGTGCCGAGGCGACGGTCGGCGCGGGTGTCGGGGCGAATGTCCTTGTCGGCGGCACCTCGGGATCGATCCATCTCCAGACGGTCAGCGTCACCGGGCAACTCGGACTCAACGTCGCCGCAGCCGGCACGTCGATGACACTCAATTCCGTCAACTGACGCGCCCGCGGTCGTCGCCGCTAGCGCATGAACAATCGTCGGGACGCAAAGATGCGGGCGGGAGACCGCCCGCATCTTTGCGTCCCATACCTTGCATGCTCGCGTCGGACCCGCGTGCTACACTCGCGGTTCGTTGAAATTGCAGGGGCCCGGCTTCGGCCGGATAAGGAGAATATGCCCAGTCCTGACGGTAGCCTATTCGACTTCCTTGGCGTTATGGCCGTGTTCCTGTTGGTGGCCGCAAACGGTTTCTTCGTCGCAGCGGAATTCTCGCTGGTCGCGGTTCGGCGCAGTCGCGTGGCGGAACTGGTGACGCAGGGGAGAACGAACGCCCCGGCGCTGCAGCGCGCCGTCGACAATCTCGATTCAAATCTGGCCGCGACCCAGCTCGGCATCACGATCTCGTCTCTTGCGCTCGGCTGGGTCGGCGAGCCGGCTCTCGCCCATCTGATCGAACCACTGCTGAGCGTGCTGCCACAGGTCTGGGCGACGGCCGGGTCGCATGCCATTGCCGCGGCCATCGCCTTCCTGATCATCACGGCCTTGCACATCGTTCTTGGCGAGCTGGCGCCCAAGAGCCTGGCCCTTCAGCGAAGCGAGGGCACCGCGCTTGCCGTCGTCCGGCCGCTCGGCCTCTTCCTGTTTCTATTGCGCCCGGCGATCGTCATTCTCAACGGCTTCGGGAACATCGTCTTGCGTCTGGCGGGCTTGCGGACCGGGGCAGGCGAGACATCGCTGCACTCGCCTGCCGAGCTCAAGCTCATCGTTGCCGAGAGCCACGAAGCGGGGCTCCTCGACGAGGCGCAGCAGGAAATCGTCCAACGGATATTCGGCATGGGCGATCGCCGGATTTCCGATTTCATGACGCCGCGCGTCGACGTCGACTGGATCGATGCCGACGACCCGCCGGCCGATATCCTGAAGACGATCCGCGAATGCAGGCACGAGCAGTTGCTCGTCGGCCGCGGCAACATCGATGAACCGATCGGCATGGTGCTGAAGAAGGATCTGCTTGACCAATTGCTCGACGGCAGGCCGCTCGATCCGCTCGGGATCGTCCGGGAGCCCTTGATCTTGCACGAGGCGACGCCGGTCTTCCGCGTGCTCGAGAGGTTCAAATCCGCGCCCGTCCGCCTCGCGACCATCGTCGATGAATATGGAAGCCTCGAAGGGATCGTCACGCAGACGGATCTGCTTGAGGCCTTTGCCGGCGAACTTCCGGATCTGGAGACAGAAGAGCCCGACGTGATCGAGCGCGAGGACGGCTCGCTGCTGATCGATGGCATGATGTCGGCGCACGACGCCTTCGAAAGACTGAAGCTTCAGGAAAGACCGCAGGATGGCGGCTATCACACGATCGCCGGCTTCGCCCTGCACATCCTCGGGCACCTCCCGGACGTCGGCGAGAGCTTCGAATTCGATGGCTGGCGCTTCGAAATCGTCGACATGGACGGCCGGCGAATAGATAAGATTCTTGCAACGATCATCCCCGGCGCGGAATAGGGACGGGCCGCGGCTTCCCCGTTTCTGGCCGGGCATTTGAAGCCGTACCGCTCGTTCGCTGAACGCATTTGCTCACTCGCGGAACATAATCGAGTCTCGCCGGTTCCGGCAGCGAAGCCCGGCCGACATCGGGGAACTGTCCCGGTTCGGGGCGGAGCATCATCCATGGGAGAAGGAGTCATGCCTGCAAAATCGAAGGCGCAGCAAATGGCCGCCGGTGCCGCGCTTGCCGCCAAGAGAGGCGAAAAGAAGAAGAGCGAGCTTAAAGACGCCTCGCGTAGCATGGCCGAATCCATGACCGAGAAGGAACTCGAGGAAATGGCGTCGACCAAACGCAAGGGAAAGAAACAGCACGTTTCAAAAAAGTGAGCGCGTTCGGCGAGTTGTGAACGCCGCAAGCATTTCCTGCCGCTTCGCGCAGTCGGTGTTTATTCGGCTGGTCCTTACATGGGCCGGCAACGACATGCGGCGTGCAAATCACCAGCGAGCGGCATGTGGACTGAGGTACGATGTCTCCGGTATGGCTCCTGCGGGTGCGGCTCCGGCCCTTCCATTCCGGTGGTTTTGATGATTTACAGCGCTGAGCCGGAACAATAATCTGGGTTGAGATCCTAGCCGTGACCAAGGACGGGCGAATGAACGACAGCAAGGCTTCCGCGGATGCAGACGCGGAAAAAGCCATCGACGAGCGGATCGCCTCCCTTCTGGAGGACATCCGCAAGGAGGCGGTACCGCAGCGCCTTCTCGAACTGGCGCGGAAGCTGCAGAGGGCTCTCGACGAGCGAAATCGCTGAAGCGGAGCCCCGTTGGTCGTTCTGGTTGCTAGGCTAGTTCAGTGGATTTCCGTGCATTTGCGCCGTCAGCTCGTCGCGGGCGCGGCTGAGCCGGCTCTTGATCGTTCCGATCGCGCAGTCGCAGATATCTGCCGCTTCCTTGTAGCTCATGCCGAAACCGGCGACGAGAACCAGCACCTCACGATGCTCGGGGGAGAGCGCTCCGAGTGCGGTGCGCAGCTCGCCGTTGAGGACCGACCATTCTTGCGGCGGTGCCGTAGGGATCGGCAGTTCCGCGCAATTGGTGCTGCCGGGGCTTTCGCGTGTGCGAATCTTGTACTGCGTGCGGAATGCATTGCGCATGATCGTGAACAGCCATGACTTGAGGCTCGTGCCCGGCTCGAACTGATTGATGCTCCTCAGGGCGCGAAGCAGGGTTTCCTGCACAAGGTCGTCCGCCTCGAATGAGGCCGATGTAAATGTGCGGGCAAAGGCCCTGAGAGCGGGAATCAGATCGACGACCTGCTCCTCAAGCAGCGGTGATGAGTGCGATGCGTGACCGCTGGTGGCAGGCATGTCAAATATTGCCCTTCTGCCTATGAAGTTCTCTAGGTGACGTTAGAAAATGCCTGTCCGGCCCTTTGGTTCCTAAGGGCGGGGGTATATTTCCCCAGGCTCACGCCGCGAGAGGCCGACAGACCGACGCCGCGAAGCGCTTCGTCGGGTGCGGGTCGCGCTCGCGAGCAAGGCAAAACGCCAGCGGGTGCGGAGCGGAGGGTTCACAAGACGGAAAGTCGTTCCATCCTTTCCGTCGTTGCGGCCGAGCCGGCAGCCCGCCTTGCGGGAACCAAAAGCGATGTCACCAGTTGGGAAAGCCCAACAAGGAGAACGCCATGAAGAGATTTGCCTCTATGACAGCCGCACTGTTCCTGACGCTGGGCACGTCGGCAATCGCCCAAACAACCGTCGTGCTGCCCGGCGAAGTCAGGACTTACGTGTTGGAGCAGAATGTGCCTTCGGTCACTTTTGAGGGCGAGGTTGTCGTTGGACAGCCGCTTCCAGAGACCGTGGAAATCCACACTATCCCGGATCAGCCCGACTACGGGTATGCGGTGGTGAACAACAAGCGCGTCGTCGTTAATCCCAAACAGCGTACGGTCGTGGAAATCCTGCAATAGCATTTGAAGCACATAGGGGCGCGTAGTTTGCGAGGAAGCCCCTTTCAACTCTGTCAATCCGATTAAGCGCCGTGCGTCTTTCCGACGCGCGGCGCTGCAATCTTTGCAACTGCGCATGGCCGGGATCCACGAGCGCATCGCGGCTGCCGGTCGCCGCATCAAAGGGCATCCGTTGGTGCACATATCGGGAGGTCCCACATGGAAAATATCGAGTTTCGGCTGGCCGCCCACAGAGAGGTCCTCGTGGCCGTGCTCTCGGCCCTCGCACGCCACGACGACGTCTGGGCGGAGATCAACCGCCTTCTCGAGGAAGCTCAGATCGTCCAGGATCATGAGGAGGATCCGGGTGTCGTCCCCTCTGAAGCCTTCGCCAGGCAGAATGCGATGACGACGGAAATCGCCTCCATCCTCAACGATGCCACGGCGCGAGCGAATGCGGATCCGGAGCCCGCGGCGCCGCAGTGAGCGGGCCTCAAAACGCGCCGGCGGTAAATTGCGGGGAACCGCAACCCTAGTGGTGCGTTAACGGACTGCGGTTTTAGCCGCGCATGTCTACGCTAAGAGAAGGGAGCGTCTTGTGCGACATCGACTGACGAAGCGTCCGAGGTTTGCCCGGCCGCCTGAGAATCCGAATCCAAAGAAATCGGGCCGGAATGCCTGGCAACCCCAGGTCATCGTCCCCTATCGGGTCGATCTCACTCTCAAGAAGTCGACGGCAGAGGAAGTCGCGGTCCCGGCTTCGATCAATGGGAGGAGCCTCGTCGATGGTCGCCCCTGAGCAGCCGCTACGCGTCGGAGACGTGATGTCGCACCCGGTCTTCACGGTATCTCCAAGCGATACGGCGCAATCGGTCGCCCGGCTGATGAAGGAGACCGGCGTTGGCGCCGTACCGGTTGAAGCGCCGGGTGTCGGAACGATACTCGGGATCGTAACGGATCGCGATATCCTTACCTCCGTCGTCGCACGCGGCCTGTCGAGTTCGACCGCCGTGTTCGAGTTCATGACGGTCTCCGCGGAGTCCTGCGAGGAGGGAGACAGCATATTGCTCGCCGCGCAGAAAATGCACGACCTCAGGATACGCCGCCTCGTGGTCGTCGACGAGACGCGGCAGGCTGCCGGCATCATATCACTGGCCGACATCACCCGCGCGAGCCCAGAACTCGGCGGCCTGGTGCTCGAAGGACTGAACCGTCCAGCGCCCGTCAGCGCCCAGCCTGAAGGAATGTCGCAATGTCATGCCTGACGCAGGATCGTCTGTGGAGTGAAGCGGTCATCCTGGAGGCGCCTAAGCGCGTTCTTCGGGTACAAAGCACACGCGACGCATGTCTCTGCCTCAAGAATCATTGGCCCCTCGCCGACGGGCCGGCGAAACGGAGTGCGCTCGCAGCTTGCGATCGCGTGATCGATGGGCAGGACGAGCCCGACGCCGCGCGTACCGCCTTCATCAAGGCGGCCGAGGAGGCCAAGTTCCACGTGCACAGTTGGACGGGAGAGTGAAGGCGGCAGCGACCGCGACCTCCGCCCTGAAGAACTCTTCTACAGCCACATGACCACGGCGTGGCCATGGGGTTTTTCATATAGCCGGCTTCCAAACCGTGATCGATTTCGCGCCGATTCGGGACGGCTACGTCCGGCTGTCGGATCGGCTCCGTTCGGTAGCATGCGTTCGGTAGCGCTCGGCCATTGCGATCTGGACCTCCACCTGAAATGCTAGGACCTCTCGGCGGATCTCCGGGTCCGGCAGGCCGAGCGCCGAAAGCTGTTCGGCGAGCAGCCGGCACTCGATCTTCCAATACTCGACGGCGGCGCTACCATGTATCCGGTCGAGTTCCCGGGCGCAGCGCTCCACGTCGCCTAAACGCGCCGCCAGAGGAAAGGCGACAACCTCTCCGCTTTCGATCTCACTCGCACCTCGGTTCCGTCCAACGGCCATCGAATCACTCCGCATTCGCTAGAAGCCACCTCTATCGGGAAGATAGTTAACGATTCCTTCGCCCGCCGACCGGGGAACCGGCCCGGCCTCGGGATGTTCCTTTCACTTCCGGAAAAATGCGGTGTGATTTGCGTGGCGCGGCCGGGAACAATTCGCTCTGTTTGAAGTTTGGTGGTCGGATCGCGCGGAACAAGTTCCCTCTCCGCAAAGCCCCTACGGATCCGCGCGCTCCTCAAATAATAATGACATGACGCAAATGGCGGGTCCCGCCGCAATGGTGGGGCCCTTTTCCATGTTCGGTTCCTAGCTCAGCGCCGGACCGCGTGCTTCCTTTGATGTTACCGCAGCAGCCCTTGGCCCCCGTCCACCCAGACCGGACTGCCGGTCACGTGCCGCGCGCGATCCGAAACGAGGAAGCGGATGACATCGGCGACATCGCTGCTTCGGCCCGGCTTGCCACCGGTGATGGGGACCTGCCCCTTCGGCCATTCGACGGGGATTGCCGTTTCCTCTGGATGCCGCAGGCTCGTGCTTTCGTCGATGCCCGTTTCGATTTCCCCGGGGCAGACGGCGTTGACGCGGATGTGGTGCTTTGCGAGTTCCAGTGCCAGTTGCTGGACGATCGCGACCTGTGCCGCCTTCGTCGCGGTATAGGCCGTGGCGCCGGGGGTCGTGAAGGTCCGGGTGCCGTTGATCGAGGACACGACGACGATGGCGCCGCCCCCCGCCTGTTTGAGGTGGGGGACCGTCAAATGCAGGGTGAGATAGGTGCCGCGCAGATTGATGGCGATGGTCTTGTCCCACTCGAGCGGCTTCAGGTCGTCTATCGGCGCCCAGACGCCGTTGATGCCGGCATTGGCGACGACGATGTCGAGCCGGCCGAATTTAGAAACGAGGTCCCTTATCGCATTGCGCATAGGCACCTCGTCCGCAACGTCCGCTTCGAGGACAAGTGCCTGGCCCCCGGCGCCCGCGATCTCCGCGGCGACCTCATCGAGCGCCCGCCGGGTCCGCGCCAGCAACCCCACCTTGACGCCGTCGGCGGCAAGCGCCAACGCGGTCGCCTTGCCGATGCCGGATCCGGCGCCCGTCACCAAGGCAACGGGTGAGCGAGAGTCCATGGGCTATTGCTTCTTTGCGCGATCGGTCGGAATGGTCGACACGGTGACGGAAACCGGATCGCTGGCGGGGAACGTATCCTCGAGACCTTCGTCGAGCTGCTTCTCCATTTCGTCCGTATCCTTGGCGCCGCGAGCACTGCGGCGCATGTGCGGAGTATCCTGCGACTCCTCCACCGCGCTACAATCGGTATTTGCGAGCTCGCGCATGACCTCCTGCGCCCTTTCGACCGCATTCAGGCGGTTGAGGTTCGCCGCGGTGTCGTTGCGCAGAGAGACCGAAACGATCTCACCGCCTTCGCCGACGAATTCGACGGTAAAGCCCGCTCTTCCACCCTGTTCCGGTATGACCTGCGTCCCAACGAGATGCATAGGATCGCCTCCTCGTTCGCGTTCCGGCGCTTCGTTACGCCGCTCGGATTTCCGCGGCCGCGCGCTGCTCGTTAGCCAAAACGGAATGCGGCGTGTTTTGGTTCCGTCCGCTCCGGTGACCATCACTCTCGCTTGCCGCCGGCCTTCGAGCGCCGGCCAACGACCTGCGAGACTTTCTCGTGGAGCGCATGGGTGTCTTCGTCCTGAGCGTGCTGCTTGAGGATCTCCTTGATGCGCTTCAATTCCTTCTCGTCCAGCTCTTCAATGCCGACGTACTTGTTTTCCGCCGAACTCGTGAGGATGAGCTCGTCGAGCTTTGCCTGAAGCGCCTTGCCGTCGCGGTTTTGCGTGTTCTGAAGAACGAAGACCATGAGGAAGGTGACGATCGTGGTGCCCGTATTGATGACGAGCTGCCACGTCTCGGAGAAGCCGAAGAGCGGGCCCGTTAGACCCCACACCACGACTACGGTGAGCGCCAGGACGAAAATGGCGGGGCGCCCGGAATACTCCGCAACGGCGGTTGCAAATTTGCTGAATTCATTGGTCTTCTGCATTCGAGACCCCAAGGTTCGTTGATCCGCTGATCAACACGCAGGCCTGGCGAAGAGTTCCCGACTGCATGTCTCCTTAAATCGAGATCGATTTAAGGAGACATGCAGCAAGTCAAAAAGGCTGATAAGACGCGCGGCGCTGTAGGGTCTCGAACGAACAGGGGCTGCGACGGCCGATGCCGTTATTCACAGAATGACGCGTGCCTCTTTCGCTGCTGCGACAAAGGCGGCCCGCGCTACATAAGAAGGGTAATCGCGTTCGAGCGCGGCCTGGCAAACTTCGACCGCATTCTCATAGGCCTTGCCGTGGCTGATCGGCCAGTGCTTCATGAGCAGCTCCGCCGCCTGGCGCGTGTTCGACACCATGTGGATCGTCGTGTCGTTCGGCATCCGAACGGGGACGCATTCATTCCAGGGCCCGGTTTCCATCGTCCTTCACCTCCTGCTCCACGCCAGGCAGGACCGTCAGAAAGGCCTCTCGCGAAGCGGCGATGAAGGCGGCCCGCGCCTCTTCGGGCCGTTTCTTGTGTCTCAGAGCCGCATTACACGCGCGGACCGCGCAGCCGTAATAGGCGCCGTCTCTCACGGGCCATTCGCTTTGCAGGCATTTCATGGCGTCGAGCGGGCCTATAACGGTTCGGCATCTGCCGTCCAGCATGTTGACGTTCACGGGCTTGCCCCAGGGGATCTCGTACATGGCTTGCTTCCTTGCGCGGGTCCGGCATATCGCGATGCGAGGCAATGGGCGCTGTGCACAGTGCGCACCCTCGATTTGATGAACCCTATTTAGGGCGCGCCGTCCCGAAGTGAACGGTGTCGCCGGCCCCTCGCAGACCAAGCCCTCATCGCGGACCCGCCAAGGGCTTGGCGATTGGACGGCCTCGGCTGCTATTGGCTGCGGATCAAGATATGCGCCTCTTCCGCCGCCTTTATGAAGGCCCTGCGGGCCTTTTCGGTCTTGACCTTGCCTTCGAGCGCCTGGAGGCACGTCCGCTTGGCCGCGGCCAGCGCGCGTCCGTCCCGCTGCGGCCAACGCAGCAGGAGGCATTCGACAGCCTCGCGGGTACTTTTCACGTCGCGATATTTACCCGTCTCTCCGAGCTCCAGTTCGACGCTTTTATCCCACCAGAAACAGTGCATGACACTTTGCCTCGCGGGTTGTTGCCGGTCCAAAGAAACCGGCAGACCAGGGCTTTGGTTCCACCCGGAAAAGGAGAACAAAGTCGAGAACGCCACGTATGGGGTTACCCGGGACTGCATCACCGGCGGCGGCAAGAGCCCGCCGCTCAACCCTTGACGCGACGCGCGGCATTGCTAATTAAGTGGCATCCCGCTCTTGGACATCGGAACGCGGGATGAACATTGGTGCCGGGCCCCTCTGGCGAGAGTTTACGGCGCTCTCGTGATGTCGGTACCGCCAGCAAATCAAGCCGGCGGGTTAGCTACTATGAAAACTCATCTCATGCCTCACGCATGCGCCTATTCGGCTGTGCGTTTTTTTTTCGTTAGGAATCTCCCTTTTGCCAACGTTGCCACGTCGCGCGGAGGGGAGGTTCGCTCATGACCAAACCCAATTCGCAAACCACTGCGCTCAGCTATTTCAAATGGGCGTTCATCGTTACAGCGGCAGGCCTAGTGCTTGGCGCCTGGATCGGCTGGCAGTCGACCGGTACCCTCGGCGGCATGGCGACCGTCTTCTTCATCTGCACCGTGCTCGCGGTTCTCGAGATCTCGCTGTCCTTCGACAACGCGATCGTCAACGCCAACAAGCTCAAGGACATGACCCCGGTCTGGCAGGAGCGCTTTCTGACCTGGGGCATTCTCATCGCCGTCTTCGGCATGCGCATCGTCTTTCCGCTGCTGATCGTCGTCATTGCGGCAAATATCGGTCCGATCGAAGCGGTCGTTCTGGCCGCGGCGCGGCCCGAGGAATATGCGCGCATCATGAACGAGGCGCATCTGCCGATCGCCGCCTTTGGCGGAACATTCCTGATGATGGTCGGCCTCACCTACTTCTTCGACCATGAGAAGGACATTCACTGGATCGCGTGGCTGGAGCGTCGGATGTCGCGCTTTGCGACCATCAAGGGCATCGAGATCGCCTTTGTGCTTGCGCTCATCCTCGGCTTCTCGACCTTGCTCGAAGGGGAAGAAGCTGTCGTCTTCGTCCACTCCTGCGTCTACGGTCTGCTCACCTTTCTCGTCGTGGAGGTCGTCGGCGGGCTGCTCGACGCATCGCAACAGACAATGAGCGCGGCCGCGAAGGGCGGTTTCGGCGCCTTCCTCTATCTGGAGGTGCTCGACGCGAGCTTCTCCTTCGACGGCGTCATCGGCGCCTTCGCCTTGACGCAGAACCTCTTCATCATCGCCATCGGCCTCGGTATCGGTGCGATGTATGTCCGCTCCATGACGGTCATGCTCGTCGAGAAGGGGACGCTCAGCGAATACCGCTATCTGGAACATGGCGCCTTCTATGCGATCCTCATCCTGTCGGTCGTCATGTATTTTCAGACGCTGATGCACATCCCCGAAGTCATCACCGGCCTCGGCGGAGCCGCCCTCATCGGTCTGTCGCTCTGGTCCTCCATCCGCCACAACAGGCGGGAGGAAGAGGGCGTCGAAGATGACGCGCGAGGGCGGAGGCGCGTCGAAGCCTGAGCGGCAATTTCGAAACACACGACCCGGCGGTTGCTCCGCCGGGTCTTTTTTGTGCTCGCTTTTCAATATAAATAAGCGGAAACTAAAGTAATTGATCCAAGTCAATGCGATCCAGCACGATGCGGCTAACGTGAACCCGACCATGATCGGAGGCTTTCATGTTCCGCAACCTTCTTGTTCCCACCGACGGCTCTCCTCTTGCCACGCTTGCAGTGGACGCTGCCATCGCCTTTGCCAGGGAGACCGACGCCAAGATCACCGTCCTCACGGTGACGGAACCGTTCCACCTCCTCTCGGCCGACGTCGAGCAACTGGGCAGCACGCGTGAGGAGTACGAGGCGATCTCCCGCCAGCATGCTGCCGAGACGCTTGCTGCCGCACAAGTGAAGGCCGAGCGGGCTGGCGTTCCGTGCGCCACGGATCAGGTGCGCAGCCACGAAGTCTATCGTGTGATTATCAGGAAGGCCGAGGAAATCGGCGCCGACCTCATCGTCATGGCTTCACATGGACGCGGCGGCGTCGGCGCCCTGATCATCGGCAGCATCACTGCCAAGGTGCTTACCCATTCGACGATTCCCGTGCTCGTCTACAGGAAAGAATAGCCCCGCGGTCGATCGCAACCCACGCCCGATTACGTCTTGGCCTGTTCCCCAATAGCTGGCGAGGCACGCACAATCGCGGGCGAAACATCCTCTCACTCCGCTGCCGACCTTTTTCCTGCCGTGCCGGAAAAGGGCCAAAGTCTTGCGCGAAGGGGCGTGTTCCTTGTCGGGCGGGGAGCTTCCCCGGCCGGCCTGCGATGCAGAAACGACGCGGAGGAATGCTCTTGAACGCGACTGCGAACGATCTTGCGCTGATTGCGGTGATGCGCCGGTATTTCGAGCTGAAGGACGAATTGAACGCGCTTAAAGGACGGCTGGAGGCCGCCCGGAAAGACGCCGGCGACGAGATCGGCCGCTTCTACGACCCGCGCACGAACGTGCCCCACGCCGAGGATCTTTTGGCATGGCACCGGCTCAGGAAGGAAATGGAAGAATTGATGAGCCTTGCTGCGAGTTGGGGAAGGGGCGCCAACATCGAAGGCTGTGCCGTCGCAGCGGCAGCAATAGGCATGGACAGTTGGCCGGACGCGCACGTCACTGTTGAGTGATGGCATCGCCGGTCGAGCGCCGCAGCGAGCCCAAAGCTGCGGAACAGAAGCGCGCCGAAAACCCCGCCGATGACGCGCGATCGAAAGCTGGTGGCAATCACATTCTGCAAGTGATTCGACGGCGGTGGCCAACAGGAATAGTTTTGAGTACACCACTGTCTCGGCGAACAACTCTTCCGTGCTATATTCGAAAGAAACGTGGACCGGTGCGACCCAGCGGGACTCGAGGGGGAGTGCATTTTTTGATTTCTCGGCGCTTTGCCGGAACAGTGAGGGAAGGCCGTGCGGGGCCAGACGAGCCGATCGGGGGACGATAACTAGTGACTGACTTTGCAGCAACATCAAGCGGCAGGAGTGCCGATCCCGCCTCGGCCCTACGCGACTGCCGAACGGCCTTCATCGGCGTCGGCGTTGCCAGCGCGCTCGTCAACATTCTCTATCTGACCGGCTCGTTCTTCATGCTCGAGGTCTACGACCGGGTGCTGCCGAGCCGGAGCATTCCATCACTGATCGCACTTTGCCTTCTCGCGTTGCTGCTCTACAGCTTCCAGGGAGCCTTCGAGCTCATCCGCGGGCGGATGCTCGTGCGCATCGCCGGCGCCCTCGACGAGAGTTTGAGCGGGCGGATCTATCGGGCGGTCGTGAAGGCGCCCCTGAAACTGAAGATGCAGGGGGACGGGCTTCAGGCCCTGCGCGACTTCGATCAGGTTCGGGCATTCCTTTCAGGCGCCGGGCCGGCTGCGCTTTTCGACCTTCCCTGGCTGCCCTTCTATATCGCAATCTGCTTCCTGTTTCACCCGGTCATCGGCCTGGTGGCGGTCGGCGGTGGGCTCATTCTGACGCTGCTCACCTATCTCACCAATCGCGGCACACAGGCGCCTGCCAAGAAGGCTGCCGAGGCGGCCGGCCTGCGCAACGCTTTCGCCCAGTCCTCGCAGCGCAACGCCGAAGTCGTAGAGGCCATGGGCATGTCGGGGCGGCTGACCGCGCTCTGGGAGCGGCGGAATGCCGACTTCCGCGAAGAGAACCGGCGCACGTCCGATATCGGCAACGGCTACGGCGCGCTCTCCAAGGTCTTCCGCATGGCGCTGCAATCGGGCGTGCTGGCGGCGGGCGCCGTCCTCGTCATCGAGGGGCAGGCATCGCCGGGGATCATCATCGCCGGCTCGATCCTGACCGCCCGGGCGCTCGCTCCCGTCGAGCTTGCCATCGGCAACTGGCGCGGTCTCGTCTCGGCGCGCCAGAGCTGGCAACGCCTCAAAGAGATGCTCAAGGCCTTGCCGGAAGCGGAAAGGCCGCTGGCGCTGCCCAGCCCGCACGAGCGGCTCAGCGTCGAGGGATTGGCAAGCGGGCCGCCGGCGGCCCAGCGCCTCATCGTCTCCGGCGTGACTTTCACCGTGCATGCCGGCAGCGCGCTCGGCGTCATCGGCCCGAGCGCGTCGGGGAAATCGTCGCTGGCGCGCGCCATTCTCGGCGTCTGGCCCGCTTATCGCGGCTCGGTCCGGCTCGACGGTGCGGCCCTCGACCAATGGGACAATGATGCGCTCGGCAAGCACATCGGCTATCTGCCGCAGGACGTGGAGCTCTTCGCGGGAAGCGTGGCACAGAACATCTGCCGCTTCGCCGAAGATGCGACCTCGGAGGCGATTGTCGCCGCTGCCAAAGCTGCGCGCGTCAACGACATGATCCTCCGCCTTCCAAACGGCTACGACACCGAGATCGGAGAGGGCGGCATGGCGCTCTCGGCCGGCCAGCGCCAGCGTGTGGCACTCGCAAGGGCGCTTTACGGCGACCCTTTCCTCGTCGTTCTCGACGAGCCGAATTCGAACCTCGATGCGGAAGGCGAGCAGGCGCTGAACGAGGCGATCATGAATGTGCGTAGGCGCGGCGGCATCGTCGTCGTCATCGCCCACCGGCCGAGTGCGCTTACGAGCGTGGACCTCGTGCTGATGATGAATGAGGGATGTATGCAGGCCTTCGGCCCGAAGGAGGAAGTCCTCGGTAAGGTGCTTCGAGCACCGCAGGTCGAGCGACCGTCACCGTTGAAAATCGTCACGGATGGCCAGGAGGCGAAACAATGAGCGGCAGCATTCAACAATCGTCGAATGCGCGCCGTTCGCTTTCGCGCCACATGATGGGCGTCTCCGTTCTCGCGCTTGCGCTTGTCGTCGGCGTCGGCGGCTGGGCTGCGACGACGGAGCTGTCGAGCGCGATCGTCGCCGGCGGCGTCGTCGTCGTCGACGACAATGTCAAGAAAGTCCAGCATTTGACCGGCGGCATAGTCGGTGAACTCTTGGTCAAGGAGGGCGATCGGGTGGAGGCGGGCCAAGTCCTGATCCGTCTCGATGGGACCACCGTCCGCGCCAATCTCGCGATCGTAGAGAGCACCTTGGCGCAGCTTTATGCCCGCCGCGCCCGGCTACAGGCCGAGCGCATCGGCGCGGCCTCCTTCTCGATCGGCGAGGACCTCGCCAAATTCATCTCCGGCGCGGCGGCGGCGAAGCTCGTCGACGGCGAGCAGAAGCTCTTCGCAAGCCGTCGCTCGGCGCTGACCGGCATGAAGGGGCAGCTCGAATCGAGGAAGGCGCAGCTCGCCGACGAGACCGAGGGCCTCACGGTGCAATTGAAGGCGATCGAGGACGCGCTGAAGCTGATCGCGGAGGAACTGACCGGCGTCGATTCCCTTTATGGTCGGGGGCTGGTGCCGATGCAGCGGGTGACGACGCTCAAGCGCCAGCGCGCGGAGCTCGAGGGCGAGCGGGGACGGCACATCGCCTCGCGCGCCCAGGCCCGTGGCAAGTCGAGCGAGATCGACCTGCAAATCCTGCAGCTCGACGAGGACCGGCGCTCGGAGATTTCCAAGGAGCTGACGGATGTCGAGGCGAAGATCGCCGAATATGAGGAGCGCCGCACCGCCTTGACCGACCAGTTGCGCCGCCTCGACATCACCGCGCCGCTTCCCGGGCGCGTCTACCAGCTTGCGGTCCACACCATCAACGGCGTCGTCAATGCAGGCGAGACGCTGATGCTCGTCGTGCCGGAGGCCGACGATCTGACCGTCGAAGCCCGGGTGGCCACCCATGACATCGACCAGATCCGTGTCGGTCAGCCGGTCGAAATCCGCTTCAGCGCCTTCAACCAGCGCACCACGCCCGAGGTCGAGGCGGAGGTCGTGACCGTCGCTCCGGACATGGTCACCGACGAGCGCACCGGTGCCACCTATTATCCGCTGCGCATCCACCCCAAGCCGGAGAGCCTCGCCAAACTCAAGGGCCTCTCGCTCTATCCCGGCATGCCGGCCGAAGTGTTCATCAAGATCGCCGACCGCACGGTCATCTCCTACCTGACGAAGCCGCTTACCGATCAGATGCGGCACGCGTTCCGGGAGGATTGAGCAGCGCGCCGCTGGAGCGGCGCGATAGATATCAGCGAAAGAAATAGGCCTGGACCGTGGCGTGGTCTGCGCCCGTTTCTCTTTGTAAATTCGCATGATGAGGGGGCCCTTCGGCGCGGGTGTTTTCACATGCGGGTCGCTTAAGGCGTCGTGTGAGGACCGCCACGGTTGGGGTGTGAGATCGCGGGAAGTGGAATTGATACGCGCTCTGCGGAGCGGGAAAGCCGTCTGAGCGAATCGATCCAATCTCCCTCATCCGGCCTGCCGGCCACATTCTCCCGGCACCCCTCTCGCCCCGCATTGGCCGCGTGGGGCAACGAGCATGCGTCAGCAATTCAAAGTGCTACAGCGTCCATTGTGCATCTGAAAGACGCACGGCGCTGTAGAGTGAGGGGCAGACGCTTATGTAACACGTTGACATCCCGCGTTTTGCCACATCGGCGTCGTTCCGGGACCATAACAGCAGAAAGCCCGCCCCGCTTTCGCGGGACGGGCGTTCTCTTTCGAGATACTCTCTCAGACGAACGAGAAGTCGCTGGTTGAGAGTGTCTTGACGTTCTGCAGGATCGCGACGAGCTCCAGGTCGGCTGCGCTGCCGTTGCCATCGGCATCGTACCAGAGGCGGCCGTTGTCCGTTTCGAACAGGAAGGTGCCCTTGGCGCTGGTGGCGGCCGGATCGGTGCCGGTTACCAGAGTCACGGTCGTGTCGCCGGCGGCGATATTGTAGGCGCCTTTGCTGATGACGAGCTTGTCCTGGCCGCGGACGAAGTCGGTGATGACGTCGCCCTCGGCGTCGCGGCCCTCGAGATCGAAGACGAAGCGGTCGTTGCCAGCCCCACCGGTGAGCCAGTCGTCGCCTGCGCCGCCGATCAGCATGTCGTTGCCATCGCGACCATCAAGGATGTCGTCGGCGCCCTTGCCGTAAAGGGTATTGGCAGTCGCATCTCCTCGGATTTCATCGTCGGCTGTGCTGCCGATGATCGTTTCGAAGTTCTTCACGGTGAGGCCGAGCGCCAGTCCCTTGTTCTTAGCCTGGCTCTGCAGGTCGAGAACAACCGATGTGGCCCCGTCCACGAAACTCAGCGTGTCGACGCCGAGGCCGCCGTCGAAGACATCCTTGCCGGAATGGACCGTGCGGGTCAGCGTGTCGTTGCCGGCGTCGCCGAAGAGCTGGTCGTCGCCGGCACCGTCCCTGAGCACGTCGTTGCCATTGCCGCCCCTGAGAATGTCATTGCCGGACATGCCGTCCAAACGATCGTTCAGGGCACCGCCGGCGACCGTGTCCTTGCCCTTGCTGCCCGTATATTCGAGCGCTTCGAAGGCATTGAAGGAGGTCGTCGTATCGACGTTCACCGTGCCGGTCGAGAAGTTGAAGGTGATGTCCTTCGTCTGCTCGGCGACATTGAGGTTCAGCACGTCGGTGCCGGTGCCGCCGTCGGATCTGTCACCGATGCCGGAGAAGACCTTGTCATTACCGTCCTCGGCATAGATCGTATCGCGGCCACCCGTGGTGCCGGCGCTGTCACCGTAGATGGTGTCGTTGCCGGCGCCGCCCCGAAGCGTGTCGCCGCCGGCGTCGCCGGAGACGAAATCGTTGCCCGCACCGGCGCTCAGGTTATCATTGCCGGCACCGCCGCGCAGCTGGTCGTCGAGGCCGCCGCCGCCGAAGAGGTCGTTACCGGTCCCGCCGATGAGCGCCACCCGCTCGACATTCTTCACCGTGACAGCGTTGGTCGCAGTAACCGTCGGCGCGAGCTTGAAGGTGATGCCCGCCGTGTATTTTCTGAAGTCGATGGCGGCGAAGTCGGTGCCGGTGCCGCCGTCGACGACGAGCGTTCCCGTCGAGGCCGTGCGGGTGAAGCTGTCATTGCCGGTCCCGAGGTCCACCGTGTTGTTCGCCGTTGCGGCGCCATCCCCGACCGTGACAACGTCATTGCCGTCGCCGGCATTGATGGAGTTCTTGCCGCCGAAATCGCGGATCACGTCGTTGCCCGCGCCCGAGTTCAGCGTGTCGCTGCCTTCGCCGCCATCGAGCAGGTCATTGCCGGCGGTCCCGATCAGCGTGTCGTTACCGCCATAGCCGTAGAAGTGGACGCTCAAGGCCGAGCCGACCGATTTCACCACGTCGTTGCCCGAACCGAACGAGACACGATAATGCTCGAAATTCGTGAGGCTCGTGCCGTCGGAAAGCGTCGCAGTGCTGCCGGTGGCAGAAAAGCTCTGCGCGGTGGTCAGCGAACGGCGGTCGACGATCACCGTATCCGTGCCGGTGCCGCCATCGCCCTTGTCGGCACCGCCGTCGCCGAGCGTGACCTGATCATTGCCGATGCCGCCGCCGACGTTGTCGCGGCCGATGCCGGCATTGAGCGTGTCGTTGCCCGCGCCGCCATCGATGATGTCGTCGCCGCCGGCCGCATCCACGTGGTCGTTGCCCGCGCCAGTGACGATCCTGTTGGCGGTCGAGCCCGCCGCATAGATCGAATAATGCTCGATGCCCGAGAAGGTGGTCCCGCCGGCGAGCGTGTTAACGTCGGCCGGCGCCTTTGCCGTGAAGTTGCCGGTGAAGTTGCGGACGATAAGTCGGTCGCTGCCGCTCGTATCGGTGATCGTGTCCTTACCCTCGCCGTAGACATAAGTGATGGTGTCGTTGCCCGCCCCGCCGTCGATCCGGTCGTCGCCGATGCCGCCGTCGAGCGTATCGTCGCCGGCATCGCCGGCGAGGTTATCGGCACCCGCGCCGCCGGTCAGCGCGTCGTTGTCGTTGCCGCCATAGACCTTGTCGTCGCCGTCGCCGCCGCTCAGGAAGTCGGCGCCGGCATCGCCGGTGATCGTATCGATGCCAGCGTCACCATTAATGAGGTCGAAGCCGTAGCCGCCGTTCAGCGTGTCGTTGCCGTCTCCTCCCTGGAGCAGGTCATGGCCGCGGCCGCCCGACAGCCTGTCTGCGCCCATGCCGCCCATCAGCATGTCGGAATAATTGCCACCGGTGATGATGTCGGCGAAATCCGTGCCCGTGATGCTGAAGGCCTCCACGTTCGTCAACTGAATGCCGCCGGTCAGCGTCTGCGGCGAGATCCAGTCCTTGATGGCGATGTTGAGGCCGGCGGTGTTCGCGGAGTAATCGAGCATCGCCATGTCCGTGCCGGAGCCGCCGTTGACGATATCGCCGGACATGTCTTCGAGGTCGGAGATGATGAAGTCGCGGCCGCTGCCCCCATTGATTGTGTCCTCGCCCACACCTCCTTGGAGACTGTCACTGCCGCTGTTGCCGTTCAGCGTATCGTGGCCGTCACCACCTGACAGATTGTCGCTCTGGAATGAGCCGTTGAGGATATCATTGCCCTCATCGCCCATCAGCATATCGCTTCCCATGCCGCCGTTCAGCGCGTCGTCGCCGGCGAGCGCCATGATGAAGTCATTCTCGAGATCGCTGCCGGTCAAGACGTCGCTGCCGGCCGTTCCGATAATATTTGCCATATAGTTGTCCTTGTTGAAGTTGCATCGGGACATGCATTGCCTCGCGCCGAAGCGGTGCGTCGGCGGTAGGTCGATTGAAGTTCGAAGAGGCGCCTTGAGGACCTCGTCCGCTCGATGCGAACGACTGGCGCCGATTGGATCAGAAGACGTGTCGTAGCAAAGGTTGGCCCCCGAACCGTTTCCTTCATGCGGTTGCATGAGGGAGAGAACGGTCCCTGCCGCTCTCGTCTGCATATATCGACGACTCTAAACGCAAGCCGTGTATCCGCGGGAACAGTCAATTATTCGGATATACGTAAGCGATGGCTACCTATGATTGCGCTCCGCATGGAACGAGCTGCGACGCGCCGGTCGTCCGGAGCGCGCGGATTTCGGGCGCCGACGAGACGGGCGCCGGCGTAGGGTGCAGCGGACGCGCCCGCGGGCGGATTCCGCACATTATCGCGCTTTAAATCCGCCCGAGGCATTTTCGTGATTGGACTTCGCGACTGGTTGGAGTCACGTTTATAGGGCCGATGAGGTGGAAATGGGGGACCAACTATCGTCAGAGTAGGAGGTCACAATGAAGCATCAAGCAATCGAGCAGCTACAGGGCGTCGCCGAGGTCAAACAGGACTTTCCACGCCGGACGCTATCGCGCACGGAGCGCCTACAACGTTGGGCGGAACTCCTGGAGCGGGATCCTCACAGACGCCTTTCGACGCTGCACGAGACTGAGTATCAGCCGGCGAGAGTCCGGGCCGCCATGCGTGGCGACGGTTCGCCAATCTCCGTAGCGTTCGATGATCCCGTCTTGCGGACCGCCGGAATGGAGAACGACAGCTACGGCGAAGCGAAGCGGTTCTTCGAGCTGAGTGACGAGCAATTGCACAAGGTCATCTGCTATTGCCATTTCGGCGCGACGGTCAGCGCATCGACGGCCGCCCGCCACATCCGCGCGCTGCTGGTCGAGAAACAGCCAACCATGTTTGCTCGGCTGCGCCAGATGTTCTTCGGCTAAGGCAGACGATTTGACAGGACCGCGCGAAGCGGCCGCCCGAGGAGGCGGGTCGCGAGGTGGACGTTTGCGACTCGTTGATCCGCGGCGCTCCCATCGCCTCCATGTCCGGGGCGGACGTTTCGATGCGATGATTCGGCGTCCTCGTTCACGAGGCGCGTTGTGGACTGCTTGCATTATCTTGTCCTCTGGCAGCAGAGTGGGACGGGCAAAATTGCGCGGTTTCCGGCAAGGCCGGAGACCGCGCATTTTTTGAACGCAGCTGCCCGGACGGCGAAACGCCAACCGGCTACCGCATGTTTCCTTGAACCGACTACGACTTAAGAAACATGCAGTTAGGTCGTTTTTGCACGACTTCGCATGGAAAACGGGTTGAATTCCAAGCCCGGGCGCACGATTTTCCCATGTGCTGCAATCGTAAAGTGCTACAGCGATCTTCGTGCTTCTGATCGAAGCGCTGTGGGAGGCCGGCCATGCATCACTACCACATCTTCGAAACTGCGGCTGGATACTGCGGAATCGCCTGGCGCGATGCCGGCATCACGCGCTTCCAATTGCCGACGACAAGTGCCGCGGCCACGGAGCGGCTGCTCTTGCGGCGTCTGCCGGAGGCCGAGCCTCGGGAGCCTCCGCCGACCGTCGAAGAGGCGGTTGCCGCCGTGGAGCGCTATTTTGAGGGAGAGGAGACGGATTTTTCCGGCTTCGAACTCGATCTTGCGGGACAGGATGCTTTCTTCAGGCAGATCTATGCCGCCGCGCGGAGGATTCCCTGGGGCCGAACGACGACCTACGGCGCACTGGCGAAGGAACTTGGTGCGGGGCCGGAGGCGGCGCGGGACGTAGGCCAGGCGATGGCGAAGAATCCAGTGGCGCTGATCATTCCCTGTCATCGGGTGCTCGCAGCCGGCGGCAAGATCGGCGGCTTTTCGGCTCCGGGCGGTTCGTCGGCGAAGATGCGCATGCTCGAACTGGAGGGCGTGCGTGTCGGGCCGCCGGAACCGGCGCAGCAATCCTTGGGATTTTGAACAATGACCATGATGAAAACGGGCGGCGCGGAGGCCGCAATCCAGCCCCTGCCAGAGGCGCGTTCAGGTCCGCTTCGCGACGGTGACGGGAGATGGCCGGAGCGGCGACGCAGGGTCCTCGACTGGCTCGTTCTCGAGACACGGGGCGAGCGTTTCATCGACAACATCTTCGTGGAAATGTGCCGCAGATTGGCGGAAGCGGGCATGCCGGTCGCCCGTGCGACGCTCCATTTCCGGATTCATCACCCGCAGTGGATTGGCGCACGCATCCTCTGGCGAAAAGAGCTGACGGAGGCGGAGATCGACACTTACGCCTATGGGGTCGAAGACACTACCCAATACCTGAATAGTCCCTTGCACGAATTCAACAACGGCGCAGACGAGGTGCGCTGCCATCTCGATGACCCCACGGCCGATGGTCCGGATTACCCACTCTATGATGAACTGCGGGCCGAAGGCCTTACCGACTATGTCATCTGGCCGCTCCATCATACGCTCGGCAAGCGTCACGCGATCACCTTTGCGAGCGACCGGCCGGGTGGCTTCAGCCCCGATGATGTGGCGTTCCTGAAGGACATTCTGCCGGCACTGGCGCTCGTCAGCGAGATCAGACTGAAGAACCGGCTCGCCCGAACGCTTCTCGAAACCTATGTCGGACCGCATGCGAGCGAGCAGATCCTGGCCGGTGCGACCACTCGCGGCAGTGGCGTGACGGTCGGGGCGGCGATCCTGATCTGCGATCTTCGCGACTTCACGAAATTGTCGGACCTCTGGCCCCGCGACGACGTCATCGAGCTGCTGAACGGCTATTTCGACGCCATGGCCGAGCCGATCGAGCGGCATGGCGGCGAAATCCTCAAGTTCATGGGGGACGGGTTGCTGGCGATTTTTCCGCTCAGCGATCCGTGCGCCTGCAGCAATCTTCTCGGCGCCATCGACGAGGCGCAGGCCGCCTTGTCCAAGCTCAACGAGGACAACCTTCGCAAGGGCCACGACCCTCTCGGCTACGGCATCGGCGTCCATGTGGGTGATGTCATGTACGGCAATATCGGCTCGCGCAAACGCCTGGATTTCACCGTCATCGGACCGGCGGTCAACATCGCCTCGCGCCTTGAAGGTTTGACCAAGGAGCTCAAGCGGCCGGTGCTCCTCTCACGAGCCTTCGTGGAAAAGGCGGGATGCGCGGCAAAGCTGGAAAATCTTGGTTCCTATCCGTTGAGAGGGCTCGACGGAGAGATCGACATTTTTGCCTTCTCAGGAAGAAAACGGAGCTAGGCGCCGGGCTCATCCGGCCTCCTGCCATTTCTCGGCTCGCCGCATGCCTTGCCGCACCGATGCAACCTCTTACTCCGTCCGGGTTATTTATTTTCCCGTTGGGGATGCAGTACTATGGCAATGCAATCGTCAACGTGACGGGCGTAAGGCCGGATGCTTCGGAAGCGGAGTTTGCAACACAGACACGACTGGGCCGCGACACGGCGCGAGCAAAGGGAATCCGCCGAGGCCTTTGCCCGGCGGCTTTCCGAAATCATCGGCGCACCTCATTTTACGCTGCGGCATGCACAGTCTCTTTATAGAACCGCAGAGCAACTGGCCTCTCAAGTAGATCGAACCGCTCTACAAATGAAACTTGCCAATGCCGACGCGATTTGTTGACGGCAAGCGAAGCCTTGCAGGATCTCTGGGCCGAGTTGTGCCTCACCTCGTTTGATGCGATGCGGGAGGCACAGAGGCGGCAAGCGTAGGCGCCCTGCAGAGGGACACCATCGTCACTTCATCGTGTAGACATCGATGGTGAAGTACTTGTCGTTGATCTTCTTGTAGGTTCCGTCGGAACGGATTTCGGCGAGTGCCCTGTTCAGCTTCTCGCGCAGGTCGTTGTTCTCCTGGCGGACCGCAATGCCGACGCCATCGCCGACGAACTTCTTGTCTGTAATCGGCTCGCCGATAAGTTCGCAGCAGCCCTTGCCGTCGTCGTTCTTCGTCACCCAATCGAGCATCGGCAGCATGTCGCCGACCTGCAGGTCGAGCCGGCCGTTGACCATATCGAGATTGGCCTCGTCCTGAGTGGGATAGAGCTTGATCTCCGCATCGGGATAAAGGGCGGCGATATAGTCCGCCTGGGTGGTGCCGGACTGGGCACCGATTACCTTGCCCTTCAGCGCTTCGTTGCTGAACTCGGTAAGTCCCGCACCCTTCGGCGCCACATGTGTCATTGCGGCGAGATAGTAGGGCTCGGTGAAGGCCACCTGCTTCTTGCGCTCCTCGGTGATGAACATCGAGGCGATGATCATGTCGTATTTCTTCGCGAGCAGACCGGGGATGATGCCGTCCCAATCCTGGGCGACGACCTCGCACTCGACCTTCATGCGCTCGCAGAGCGCTAAGCCGATCTCGACGTCGAAGCCGCCGATCTTGCCGGTCGAATCGACGAAGTTGAAGGGCGGATAGGCGCCCTCGGTGCCGATCTTCAGCGTCGCGGCGGCCGCAACCGTTGACGAGAGCAGTGCCGCACAGACGAGCGCCAGCGGCAGGATCCGGTTTCGCATGTTCGTTCCCCTTGTATCTACGCCTTTGTCGGCGTTTCGGAGAAACTTTACGGGCAGACTTCACATAAGCGAAATCGATAGGTGCGATAATCGGTATTGTTTCTGTTGATCTCTGCGCCGGTGCCTATATCAACCGCCCTGTCGCTTGAGCTGTTGCTCGCGGAAGAAGATGAAGAGGCCGGAGGCGACGATGAGGCCGGCGCCGAGCACCATCGACAGCCGGGGCGTGTCGCCGAAGATCAGCCAGCCGAAGACGATCGCCCAGAAGAGGAGCGTGTACTGCAGCGGCGCGACCGTTGCGGCGTCGGCGAGCTTGAGCGCTCGGTTGACGAGGACGTGGGCGAGCATGGCGACAACGCCGAGAAGGCCGAGCAGCGCCGTGTCGAGCGGTTTGAGCGGCGTCCAGTCAAAGGGCGCCCATACCAGGCCGGCCGCCGCCGCGCCGACGATCTGCCAGAAGGCGAGCGTCGTGTCCGGGGTGCCGCGCAGCGAACGACCGGAAATCATCATGAAGGCGAAGCACATGCTGCCGAGAATCGAGATCAGGGCAGGCACGGTGAAGGCTTGGGAGGACGGTTCGAGCGCGATGAGGACACCGACGAAGCCGATGGCGATCGCGCTCCAGCGCCGCCAGCCTACCGGCTCCCGGAGGACCAATGGCGAAACCGCCGCGACATAGATCGGCGCCGCCAGCCAATAGGTCATGACGTCCGCGAGCGGCAGGTAGACGACGGCGAAATAGAACGAGACGACCTCCGCCGTCGAGGCGACGACGCGGGCAAACTGAAGGCCGGGCCGCTCGAGGGCGAAAAGCTTTTGCGCGCCGTTGAGCCAGAGAAAGGGGGCGAGCAGGAGGGCGGCGGCGAGGCTGCGGATCAGCACCACCTGGCCGACCGAGTAGGTGGCGACCAGCCACTTGCCCATGACGTCGTTCAGTGAAAACATCAGCATGCCGATGAGCATGATCATGACGCCGGCACGGGCGGCGCCTGGCTGATGAACAAGGGTGCCGGGGACGCTGTCGACGGCCATGAGCGCATTCCTCCTGAACGGGGATGAGGAGCGTGCGGGCAGCTTCCGCCCCGCTTCCCCCGATCTCCGCCTTTGGCATATTCGCGCTCGGCGATCCATGCTCGATCGCTGATCGATTCATCACGATTGCGAATGGCCGCAAACCGCGCCGCTTGCCTGCGGCGAGACGGGCGAGCCTTTGGCCCGTTCGATGCCGGAGACGATGGAGATGGTGCTGTTGATTTTCCGGCCGCCTGCGTCCTACGCGCTGCCGGCCAAGCGGATGTCGGGGCACAGGAGTTCGCCATAAAGCTCCGCATAGCGCGCGGCACTGCGATGCCAGGAGCAGTCTGTCTTCATGCCCTGCCGGCGCAGTCCCTCCCACTCGCGGCGACGCCGGTAGAGCTTGAAGGTGCGGCGGAGCGCATGCCGGAGCTCATGCGCGTCGATGGGCGCGAATTGTATGCCGGTCGCTACATTTGCATGGAGCGCCGCATCATTGGCATCGATGATCGTTTCCGACAGGCCACCGGTGCGGGCAACGACCGGCACGCAACCATAGCGCAGCGCATAGAGCTGCGTCAGGCCGCAGGGTTCGAAGCGGGAGGGAACGAGCATGGCATCCGCGCCGGCATGAATTTTGTGGGCGAGCCGCTCGTCATAGCCGATCCTCACACCGACACGTTGCGGAAACCGTCTCGAGAGCTCGAGGAAAGCGCGCTCGATTTCGGCATCGCCCTGTCCGAGGACGACGAGCGCGCCACCACCCCTGACGATTTCGTCGGCAACTTCCGCCAGCATGTCCATGCCCTTCTGCCAGGTCAGCCTGTTGACACTGGCGAAGACCGGCCCGCAGGTATTCGGCAGGCCGAAGAGATCGAGCAGCACTTGCCGGTTGGGTATTCGGCGCAAAGGGGTGCGCGCCGAATAAGGGTGCTCGATGTTGGAGTCCGACGATGGGTCCCAGACGTCGGTGTCTATTCCGTTGACGATGCCGATAACGTCCGCGTGGCGTGCATTCATCACGCCTTCGAGGCCCATGCCGAAGGCCGGAGACATGACTTCCCGTGCATAGGTGGGGCTGACGACCGTGATCGCGTCGGCGACTTGCAGCCCGCCCTTGAGATATCCGACATCGCCGTAATATTCCATGCCGTCGACGGAATAGGCCTCGCTCGGTAGGCCGAGCTCGGCAAAACAATGGGCAGGAAACTGTCCCTGGAAAGCCAGATTGTGGACGGTCAGCACCTTGGATACGCCGTTATCGCCGGAATATTTCAGATAGACGAGGCTGATCGCGGAGTGCCAGTCATGGGCGTGGATGACGTCGGGCTGCCAATTCGGTACGAGGCCGCGAGCGATTTGCGATGCGACGCAGGAGAGGGCAGCAAAACGCTTCCAATTATCCGCGTATTCGTGGCCGTACTTGTCCGCATAGGGGGCGCCGGGCCTGTCGAAAAAGGCCGGCGCGTCGAGCACGAAGAGCTCCAGCCCATCGGCCCGCCCGGCCAGCAGCGTGGCGCGTTCGCCAAAAAGACGATCATATTCGGTGATCCGTGACGCCTCGCGCAAGCCCTGCATCACGCCGGGATATCCTGGCACGAGGCTGCGCGTATGGATGCCGTGGGCCTTGAGCGCCTTGGGGAGCGATCCGGCAACGTCGGCGAGCCCCCCGGTCTTGACCAGTGGAAAAATCTCGGCCGTGACGGACAATATGTTCATCGATCATGTTCCGGGAATTGTGTTGATTGGGACCCGCGCCGGCATGCCCCCCATCAACACGAACATGACCGTCAAAGTTCCGGCCGTCCGGCGAAATTTTGCCGGCGCGCGAGGTCGGACTCCGGAGCCGGACCGTTTGCCGCACGAAGCTCCATTCGAGGCGAATCCAGCCGTTCGGCGCGGCCGACCGACTGCGCATTGGAAGAAGGAGAGGGGGCAATTTGTTCGCCGTGGCGGAACATAATTGCCTGGTTGCGGTTTAGCGGCTGGATCGTACGGGAGCGTGTTTGGTCTTCACGTGACCAAGGTAGCTCCATGGCGGTCACTCCTATGCTGGTTCGTCTTTCGGCCTCGCCTCGGCGAGGCCTTTTCTTGACCGTCCGCGCACCGGACTCTGGCGTTCCCAGCAAGGTGGGCGCAACATGGGCGCTGGCCGCTTTATTTGGGGCTCCTGCATGTTTCCTTAAATCGTACCCGATTTAAGGACAAAAACATGCAGCAATTCAAAGTGCTACAGCGTCCTTTGTGCGTCTGAAAAGACGCACGGCGCTGTAGCGTGCCACGGTCGTTTCCGTTGACCAGATCGAAGGAGACAGGTGATGACTTTCAGCTTGATCAGTCCCGCATTCGCCGACGGCCAGCCGATTCCCCAGAAATATACTCGTCTCGGTGAGAACCTGTTCCCGCCGCTGAAATGGACGGGTACGCCCGACGGGACGCAGAGCTTTGCTCTGATCGTTGAGGATCCGGATGCCGTGAGCGGCTTGTTCCGCCATTGCGCGATCATTAATATTCCGGGCAATCGGACCGAACTCCCGCAGGCCGTGGATACCGGCCCGGAACACGCGATCAAATTCATCAAGAACGACTTTGGGAACGCCCGCTACGACGGCCCCCAGCCCCCGCCCGGGACCGGCGTGCACCATTACCGGTTCCGGCTTGCGGCACTCGATGTCGGCAATCTCTCCATCCCGGAGGATGTGGGCGCCGCGGAGGCCTGGAAGAGAGCGTGCAAGCATCTGATCCGCGAAGCGGTGATCGTCGGCACGTACCAGCGTTAATCCGCGACACATGTCGAGGATATGCTCCCGCAACGGTGTCCGTCGCCGGCCGCCTTTAGCGCGGTCAACGATTGATCAGCCATAGGATCAGCGAAAGCACGATGCTGAAAAGCAGGCCCGTGGTGATCGGCAGGTAGAAGGTGAAATTCTCGCGCTGGATCAGAATGTCGCCCGGCAGCCTGCCGAACCCGAACCGCGCGAGCCAGGGCCAGAGAATGCCGACCGCCACGATGAGGAGACCGATGATGATCAGGATTCGGGACATTGGTGACAACTGCACTCAGCCGATGATCGATCCCCTTATATGCCACATGTTTGCGGCTACTGCATGTTTCCTTAAATCGTACCCGATTTAAGGACAAAAACATGCAGCAATTCATAGTGCTACAGCGTCCTTTGTGCGTCTGAAAAGACGCACGGCGCTGTAATGCAGACCTGCTCAATCGCGCAGGCTGATCCAAACCGGCGCATGGTCGCTCGCGTTTTCAAGGCCGCGCACCTCGCGGTCGATGCCGGCGCCGTTCAATCGGCGCGTGAGCTTTCTGCTTAAAAGAACATGGTCGAGGCGAAGGCCTGCGTCGCGTTGCCAGCGGTTGCGCCGGTAATCCCAGAAGGTGAAGAGTTGCTCCTCGGGATAGACTTTGCGCAAGGCGTCGAGCCAGCCCTGGTCGAGCAATCTTCGAAACGCAGCGCGGCTTTCGGGCTGGACGAGGGCGTTGTCGTCATAGGAACGGGTAGGATAGATGTCCCGCGGTTCCGGTACGACATTGTAGTCGCCGGCCAGCACCACCGGGAGGCCCGTCTCGAAGAGTTCGGCCGCGTGCAGGTTGAGGCGCGCATGCCAGGCGAGCTTGTAGTCGAATTTCGGGCCCGGCTGCGGATTGCCGTTCGGCGCATAGAGCGAGGCTATCAGGATGCCGTTCACCGCCGCTTCGATGTAGCGGCTCTGCACGTCGGACGGATCACCGGGCAATTCCACGCGGGTGATCACCGGTTCGCTATCGCGGGCGAGGATGGCAATGCCGTTCCAGGCCGACTGTCCGCGCCAGGCCGCACCGTAGCCTGCGGCTTCGATCGCCCCCCTCGGAAATTGCCCGTCCGTCGCCTTGAGTTCCTGCAGGCAGACGATGTCGGGCTCGGCCGTCGCGAGCCAGGCCAGCAGATTTTCGAGCCGCTTGTTCACGCCATTGATGTTGAACGTGGCGATTTTCATGATTTTCAGCGCGCGAGGCCGGCGCTCCATTTGGTGACCGCCTCGGCCATTGTCTTCAGATGATCGGCGGCCGAAAAGCCGGAGATGCTCTTGCGCGGCTTCAGGTCATGGTCTCCGTCTTCGAGCCAGAGGATCTCGATCCTGTCGGAAAGCGCGTAGCCCGAAACCTCTTCGCGCGTGCCGAATTCGTCTCGGGTTCCTTGGCAGATCAGCGTCGGCGTCTTGAGATCGGCGAGATGTTTCGTTCGAAGCTGCTCCGGTTTGCCCGGAGGATGGAAGGGGTAGCCGAGGCAGAGGAGCCCGGCGATCTTGCCGGCGGCCAGGAGCTCGTCGGCGATCATGCTTGCGACACGCCCGCCCATCGATTTGCCGCCGATAACCAGCGGGCTCTTCGCGCCGAGTTCGGCGACGGCCGCCCGGTACTCCGGGTTCAGCGTTTCGGCGCGTGGCGGGGGCTTGCGTCCCTCTGCGGTGCGTCGCGCCGCCATGTAGCCGAATTCGAAGCGCGCGACGCGAAAGCCTGCTGCGGCCAGCGCCTTGGCGGTCGCCGTCATCGAAGCCGAGTCCATCGGTGCCCCGGCGCCGTGCGCAAGGAGAATGGTGACGGGGGCATCGTCCGGCCCGTCGAACATGAATTTCCCGTCCATATCAGCCAGCCGATTTCCGGAGGAGGTGAAGATTGACGAACTGCACGCCTCGCTCGGCCGTCCGCGCCCATTCGGAATTCTGATCGAGTTCCAGATAGCGCAACCACCAGCGGCGCGCCTCGGCGAGATTGCCCTCGTCGAATTCCAGCTTCGCTAGATTGAAGACCGCGTCGGCATAGCCGGGATCGACTTCGATCGCCCTCTTCAGGTGCCGGCGGGCGGTGTCGGTGCGGCCACGTTCGTTCATGAGGCAGGCGAGATTGAACCATGCTTCCACAAAGGATGGATCGAGCTTGATCGCCCGCGCATAGTCATGCGCGGCCTCCGCCTCCCGGCCGGCGGCCCTGAGGCAATTGGCGCGATTGAAGGCGGCAACGGAGTCGGTGCGGTCGATGGCGAGGCAGCGCTGATAGAAAGCGGCCGCCTCGTCATAGTCGCCTGCCGCCTCGGCGGCCTCGGCCTCGGCGAAGAGGTCCTCGAGTTCCTGATCGTCCGACGTGCCGACGTCGAGCAGCAATTGCCCGTCGAGTTCGCTCAAGCCCTCGGCACGGCGCACATAGATCGTATCGGCGCCGTCGTGATGAAGCGACAGCGCCGTCAGCGAGGCGACATTTCCGGAACGATGGACCGAGCGCGCGATCGCGCTCCAGCCGGCGCCGCTGGCAATCAGCCCGGCATATTTCCGCGCCAGAATCAGGTCGCGGAAGGAGTAGGGCTCGCGATCGTGCTCGAAGGCGTCGAACAGCGACAGGAGGTCGAGATGGCGAGGCGAAAGCCCGGACTGATCGATGAGCGATTGCCGTGTCAGCGCCGGAGTTGCCTCCGGTGTCGCGAGGCCCAGGAGGCGAAGAAAGCCGTTCTCGCTGAGAATACGCCGGCCTTCGCCGGCTTCGCTGTCGGAGCGCGCCTCGATCTCCGCCTCGGTTGCCCTTGCAAGCAGACCGCGGCCGAAGACGACGAAAGCCGTTTGCCGCGTGACGCCGCGCCGCAAGTGGCCACCCTGCCGCTCGACCTCGCGCGCCGCCAGCCGCCGCGGAAAGGCGGCAAGCGCACCCACGATGCCGAATGTCCGGCCAGCAACCACCATCAGGCGTTCTTCTTGGCAGCCGGTTTGGCCGTCGTGCGCTTCGCCGCGGGGGCTTTCGCCGCCGGCTTTTCAGCGGGCTCGGCCTTGGGCTTGCTCTTGGCGGGGGGCTTGGCCTGCGAAAGGCTCGCCTTCAGCGCATCCATGAGGTTGATGACATTGCCGCGTTCGGGCGCCTGCGCGATGATCGGCTTGTGGCCCTTCAGTTTCTCGCGGATCATCTGCATCAGCGCGATCTCGTAGCGGTCCTCGTAATTCCTCGGGTCGAAAGTCGTCACCTTCTGCTCGATAAGTGCTTCGGCGAGCTGCAGCATCTCCGGATCCGGATTGCCGACCGGAATGTTGCCGAAATATTCGGCCGTGCCGCGCACCTCGTTGGGGTTTCGCAAGGTGCAGACGAACATGCCGGTCTCGCGCGGGCCGATGGTGACCACTCTTTCCCGGCTCGAAAGAACGAGACGGGCGATCGCCAGCTTGCCGGTCCGGCGCAGGGCTTCGCGCAACACGATGAAGGTCTCCTCGGCCATCGCCCCGTCCGGCGCCAGGTAATAGGGCGCGTCCTGATAGATGACGTCCACCGAGCCTGAGTCGACGAAAGCCTCGATGTTCATCGTGTGATTGGATTCGATCTTGACGCTTTCGAGGTCCGTGTCCTCGATGATGATGTATTTTTTGTCTTCGTATTCATAGCCCTTCACGAGATCGGACCGCTCGACGAGGCCGAGTTCCGGATCGACAGGCTTCATGTTGATCCGGTTATGGGTGTCCTTGTGAAGCTGATTGAAGGTGATGCGCTCGCTTGCGCTGGTGGCCGGATAAAGCCTCACCGGACAGCTCACGAGACTGAGTTTGAGATAGCCCTTCCAACTTGCCCTGGGTGCCATGGTTGTCTCCTACGCGGCACTACGATCACTTTCCCGTCTCGGATAGAAGCGGCAATTCCCTGGCGAAATCGCCGATATCGGCCCAGGGATCGCCGGATGTGGCCAGGAGGCCCGGCAGCGAAGAATAGTTCAAATCCCCCGGAGCGTCGATAGTTTCGAGATCGGCCCAACTGAGAGGCGTCGAGGCCGGCAGATTGGTGCGGGCGCGCAGCGAATAGGGCGCGGCCCAGGTATGGCTGCGGGCGTTCCGGTGGAAGTCGATGAAGATGCGCTTCACCCGGTTTTCCTTGCCCATGGTCGTGGTGAATGTCTCAGGGGCGGTTGCCGCCAGGCGAGTGGCGATCGCGCTCGTCGCCTGGTGAAACTTCTTCCAGTTGAGCTTCGGCTCGGTCGGAACGACGATGTGAACACCGTTGCCTCCCGAGGTCTTGACGAAGGGCACGAGGCCGAGCGCCTCGAGCTCGGCCTTGATGTGGATGGCGGCCTCGACCACCTCCCGCCAGGCGATGCCCTCGCCGGGGTCGAGGTCGAAAACCACGCGGTCGGGTTTGTCGAGCAGCTTTCGCGTCGTTCCCCAGTTGTGGAATTCGACGACGCCGAATTGCGCGAGCGCCAGGTATCCTTTTGCGTCCTCTACGGCGAGATAGGTTTTCGCCTCGCCTTCCGAGTTGGTCGCGTGGAAGGTCGCGACGGAGGGCGGCATGCCCGTGAAGGGGTGCCGCTGGAAGAAGCAGTCCTCAGGCCTTCCCGTCGGGCAGCGCACGAGCGAGACGGGCCGGCCGAGGATTTGCGGCAGCATGAAATCGCCGACCATCGCATAGTAGACGGCGATGTCGAGCTTGGTCGGGCCGGACTTGCCGAACAGGCGGCGGGTCGGATTGGTGATCGAGATGCTTGCGAGATCCGCGTCTGAGATGAGGCGCTTTCTCGATATCGAAACAGGCGTCGAGAGTTCCACTTCGCGAAGCCCTTTGAAGACGGCATGCCGCAGCACGTTGTCGGCGGTGCGGTTGCCGTAGTGAATGTGCGCCCTCAGCACCGGACGCACCCAGATGATTTCCTTGGGCGCGCCTTCAAGCTTGGCGGCGCCGGCCCGCAAGGGCTCCAGCCGGATCAGCAATTGCTTCAGCATCTCGGCGTCGAAGCCGGTCCCGACCTTGCCGCGATATTGCACCTCTCCGTCGACCCATTCTCCAAGAGCGAGGGAGGCAATGCCTTCGGCCGCTTCCGACAGGGTGTATCCGACGATGACGAAGTCCTCCGCCTTCAAGGCCTTCGTCTTGGTCCAGGTTTTTGACCGTCCGCTATGGTAGGGGGCCGAGACGCGCTTCGAGACGATCCCCTCGAGACCCATCTCCGAGGCCTGGTCGTAAAGCGTGCGCCCTTCGCCGGTCACATGACCGCTGAACTGGATGGCCGAGCGACTATGTATTTGGCCCGCAAGCAATTGCTCGAGCAACGCCTTGCGTTTTTCAAGCGGGGAATTGAGAAGGTTCCAGCCGTCGAGATGGAGGAGGTCGAAGGCAAAAAAGACCAACTTGTTGCCCGCGCCGGCAGAGAGCGCGTCCTGCAGTAGCGCGAAGCGGCTGATCCCCGCGTCGTCGAGCACGACGATCTCGCCGTCGATGATGACGTCGCGGCAAGGCAGCCGGCGGAAAGCCTCCGGCAGATCGCCGTAGCGTTTCGTCCAGTCGAGCCCGCCGCGGGTGATGAGACGCACGTTTCCCCCGGCCAGGTGCGCCATGGTGCGATAGCCATCGAACTTGATCTCGTGCAGCCAGCCTTGCTTGGCGTCGGGAGGAACAATCGTCTGCGTCGCCAACTGCGGCTCGACCCGTTCGGGTGCGGCGCCCTTGGCTGCGCCGGGAAGCGCGCCGGGATTGAGCTTGACGGGCTTCGCCGGCGCTTTCGGCTTCTCCACAAGCTCCTCGATCCGGCGGCCGGTTTTGACGCTTTCCGGTCTGGCGGCGAGAATGTCGACGGACTCGTCGGCAAAGAGATCGCGTTCCTTAAACAGGAGCCAGTGCCGCTCATCTTCCTCTCCGGGCTTCGGCTTCAACCGTGTCAGCATCCAGCCGCCGTTGAGCTTTTCGCCCGCGAGACGAAACTTGAAGGCGCCCTTGCGCAGGCTTTCCGCGGCGTCGTCCATCGGCGCCCAGACGCCCGTGTCCCAGACGATCATCGGGCCGCCGCCATATTCGCCCTCGGGGATCACGCCCTCGAAATCGATATAGTCGAGCGGGTGGTCCTCCGTCTCCACCGCCAGTCGCTTGTCGGCCGGATTGAGCGACGGTCCTCTCGGCACCGCCCAGCTCTTCAGGACGTCGCCGACCTCAAGTCTCAGGTCGTAGTGGTCCGCTGTGGCATGATGCTTGTGCACGACGAAGCGGTTGCCGCCGCCGGTCAGGCTCCCGACCGGCTCCGGCGTCTTCAAAAAATCGCGCTTCTTGCGGTAGGTCTCGAGCTTAGATGGCGCCATGCGCCAAGGCTATGGCTTATCCCGCAAGCCTGCAATATCAGGCGAACCTTCCGGGGCCGCCGAGAGTCATATGGCGGTTGACGTCCTTGTAGAGCAGGTAGCGGAACTTGCCCGGTCCGCCGGCATAGCAGGCCTGCGGGCAGAAGGCTCTCAGCCACATGTAGTCGCCGGCTTCCACCTCGACCCAGTCGTTGTTCAGTCGGTAGACCGCCTTGCCTTCGAGCACGTAAAGGCCGTGCTCCATCACATGGGTCTCCATGAAGGGAATCGTGCCGCCAGGCTCGAAGGTGACGATCGTGACATGCATGTCGTGGCGCATGTCGGAAGGGTCGACGAAGCGGGTCGTCGCCCACCGGCCGTCCGTACCCGGCATTGGCGAAGGCGTGATCTCGCGCTCGTTGGTGACGATCGGCTCGGGAACGGGGACCCCATCGACCTTTTCATAGGCCTTGCGGATCCAATGGAAGCGCGACGCGGTATCGCCTTCGTTGTGAAGGCTCCATTCGGTGCCGGGCGGGATGTAGGCGTAGCCGCCGGGCTGCATCAGATGCGACCGGTCGCCGATCGTCAGGTGGAACTCGCCGTCGACCACGAACAGCACGCCTTCGGCACGCGGATCCGTTTCCGGGCGGTCGCTTCCGCCCGAAGGTCCTACCTCCATGATGTATTGCGAGAAGGTTTCTGCGAAGCCGGAAAGTGGCCGTGACAGCACCCAGAGCCGCGTGTTCGCCCAGAAGGGGAGATAACTCGTCACGATGTCGCGCATGACGCCCTTGGGGATGACCGCATAGGCCTCGGTGAACACCGCCCGGTCGGTCAAAAGATCCGTCTGCGGGGGGTGACCGCCTTGCGGGAAATAGTAGTGCTTTTGCATTTTCGTTGCCTGCTGGTTGAAGCCGGATCGTTGTTACCGGGTGTTCACGGGATTCGCGAGGGCGGCAACGCCGACATCGCCGATGTTCGCCTTGGCGGAATGAAACGCTGGCGATGGCTCGACATCCGTTGCGGCCGGCTCGCCGTTGAGCACGCGGTGGGCCTGCTCGCGATCGATATCGCCCTCCCATACCGCGATCACCACGGCAGCCACGCAATTGCCTATCAGGTTGCCGAGCGCTCGAGCAATGCCGACGAACCAGTCGACCGACAATACGAGAACAAGCCCTATCGCTGGAATCACTGGAATTGCTGAAAGTGTTGCAGCCAGAACGACGATTGCAGAACCCGGAATGCCATGCGCGCCTTTCGAGGTGAGCAGCGCCACGCCGAGGATCAGCATGAGGTCGCCCGCCGCAAGCGGCGTGTTGGTCGCCTGCGCAATGAAGACGGCGGCGAGGGTGAGATAGATGGAAAAGGCGTCGAGGTTGAACGAATAGCCGGTCGGCACGACCAGGCCGACGGTCGAGTCCTTGATCCCGAGCCGTTCGAGCTTGCGCATGACCTGGGGAAGCACGCTGTCCGAAGAGGTGGTCGCGAGAACGATCATCAACTCCTCGCGCAGATAGGCCAGGAACTTGAAAAGGCTGAACCCGGCGATCCGCATGATCAGGCCTAGCACGCCAACCACGAACACGATGATCGTCGCATAGAGCAGGATAAGCAGGTAGCCGAGCTGCTGCAGGGAACCCACACCATATTTGCCGACGGTATAGGCGATGGCGCCGAAGACGCCGATCGGCGCCAGCCGGACGATGAAACCGATGACTTTGAAGAGCACCTGCGTCGTCTCGTTGATCACCTCGGCGACGAGCTTGCCGCGTTCGCCGATGAGGCAAAGTGCTGCTCCGAACAGGACGGCGAACAGGAGCACCTGCAGCACGTCGCCCTTGGCGAAGGCGTCGACGACCGTGGTCGGAATGATCCGCATCAGGAAGTCGACGGTACCCGTCACCTGGGGGACTTTTTCCGCGTAGGAGCTCAAGGCGCTCGCATCGAGGCTCGTCGCATCGACGTTCATGCCGTGTCCGGGCCCGAAGACATAGGCCGCGATGAGCCCCATGAGGAGCGCGACCGTGGTCACGGCCTCAAAATAGATGAGGGATTTCAAACCGACCCGTCCGACCTTCCTGAGGTCGCCGGCGCCCACAATGCCGTGAACGACGACGCCGAAGACGAGCGGCGCGATGATCATTCTGATCAGCTTGATGAAGCCGTCGCCGAGCGGCTTCAACTGCGATGCGAATTCCGGCCAAGAGACGCCGACAATGATGCCCAGGATGAGCGCGATGACGACCTGCCCGAACAGGGATTTTCCAAACTTCCGCATATGCTTCCTCCCAGAAAGCTTGATAGCCGCTCCGCTTGGCGGCGGTCCTCATCGCCCCCGCGTCGCTGGGCCTCGATCGTGAACCGATCGCGCCGGAACCCTCCTGATTCGGCGTTGTCGGCAGAAATTCATCCCCGGCCACCACACGCGAGCCACGCGTCGGAATGAGCAGAGGGGGTATCGGCCAGGTTCGCGCACCTCCTCGCGCGGACCTCGGCCGATTGTGGTGGATCAAATTACAGGCTTGATCGATCATCCGTCCAATATATCGTTCGACTTGATCAAGACGTTCTGCCTATGGAAAGGAGGTCGCCATGGAACTGCGCCATCTGCGCTATTTCGTTGCCGTAGCCGAGGCGGCGAGCTTCACGGCGGCGGCAAAAAGCCTGAACATTTCCCAACCGCCGCTCAGCCAGCAGATCAGGGACTTGGAAGAAGAAGTCGGGACGCGGCTTTTCGAGCGTTCCAGCAGGAATGTCGAGCTCACCGAGGCGGGGGCCGATTTCCTCAATCATGCGAGGATGATCCTCGGGCAGGTGGAGCATGCCGCTCATCAGGCGCGCGCCATCGGATCCGGCCAGGTCGGAACGCTGAACATAGGAACGACCGGATCGGTGTTGCTCGGGTCGCTGTCAACGCTGGTGGCGAGGTTCGGGGATCGTTGGCCGGGGGTTTTCGTGCGCATCCATGAAATGGATCCGCAAGCCCAGGAGGCCGCGCTGCTGGCGCATCGGACTGACTTGAGCTTCGTGCGCCGGCCTCGTCACAATGTCGATCTCGTCGCGACGGTCGCCTGGCACGAAAAGGTCGGTGTCGTCCTTCCCGAAAGCCACCCGCTTGCACGCCTGGAGAAGATCGAGCTTGGAGCCTTGCGAGGCGAGAGCTTCGTTTTCCTGAGGCTCGTCGATTCCCGCTTCGCGCGTTACCTGCACGATTGCTGCGTGGCGGCGGGATTCGTGCCGAACATCACCAACGAAGTGGTGGAGTCATACTCGCTGACGAGCCTGGTGGCGGCGGGTCTCGGCGTGGCGCTCGTTCCGGAATGCATCCGCAATCTCTCCCGGCCCGGCATTGTCTATCGCGCGCTCGTCGACCCCGCGCCGGAGGCCGACGTCTATGTCATCAGCCGGCCGAACCATGGTCCGGTCGTCGCAAGCTTCCTGGAGATGACGAGGGCGATGTTTGCGTGACGGGCGGATCGGGGCGGCACCCCCTCTGCCCTGACGCGTCCGTGCGTCCTGCTCCCCTACAGCGCCGCGCGTCTTATCAGACGCGCAAAGGTCGCTGTAGCGCTTTGAATTGATGCATGTCTTTGTCCTTAAATCGAGGTCGATTTAAGGAGACATGCAGTAGCCACGCTTCAGCCTTCCCCCGGCCTATGACCGCCGATCGCCCGCGTTAGTTCGTCCGCCGTCAGGCGCACGACTGGACCGAGGACCTCGAGCTTGTCGTCGTCGATGCGCACCGTCGGGCCGGAAATCGAGATGCCGCCGATCGCCTCGCCATATTCGTTGAAAAGGGGTGCTGCGATGCAGCGCATGCCGAGCGTGTGCTCTTCGTCGTCGACCGACCAGCCGCGATTGCGGATCTCCTGGACATTCTTGATGAGCGCCGGCAGCGTGTCGAGCGTCCGGCGGGTGAAGCGCGTGAGCGTCCTGCCGCTCAAGCCCTTCGCGATTTCCGTGTCGGACCAGGTGGAAAGGATCGCCTTGCCGATGCCGGAGGCGTGAATCGGCCCTCGCCGCCCCGGGCGAAAGAAGGCGCGCATCGGCGCGTGGCTTTCGATCTGCGAGATGAAGACGACGTCGCCGTCATCCTCAATGCCGATATTGGCCGTTTCGCCGCTCTCGTCCATCAGGCGCTTCAGAAAGGGGCGGCTGATCGTGCCGAGCTTGCGGAAGCGCAAGAAGGCGTTGCCGATCTCGAAGGCCCTGACACCGATCGTCCATTCACCGGTATCGGGATCATGCGCGACCATGCCGTGGCTGGCGAGCGAAGTCAGAAGGCGGTGGATCGTCGAGGGCGCAAGGCCCGTCTGATCGGCGAGGTCGGTCAATGTCGAGCCGTCGCGATCCGCGACCAGGCTGAAAAGCGTCAGGCTGCGGTCGAGTACCTGCACTGAGCTTGGGGCGGCATTCTCTCCCGCTTTACGCCCTCGCCTTCCCTTGCCGCTCGCCTCCATGCCCAGCCTCCAATTCAGTTGTCGCGTTCGATCATGCTCTACAGCGATTGCGTCTGATTTTCTCCTGTTTGTTGAAAATCTTTATTTCCATTGAATGGAAATCATTTCCATAAATCTGTTGCCATATCGTGAAAATGGATTAGCCTTTCATGAAAACAGGAGGAGTTCCCATGGCCAAGATGCGCGCCGTCGATGCAGCGGTTTATGTTCTGGAAAAGGAAGGAATCGATTGCGCCTTCGGCGTTCCAGGTGCCGCGATCAATCCGCTCTATTCGGCGCTGAAAGCCCGCGGATCGATCCGCCACATCCTCGCTCGCCACGTCGAAGGCGCATCGCATATGGCGGAGGGCTACACCCGCGCCAAGCACGGCAATATCGGCGTCTGCATCGGCACCTCTGGGCCGGCCGGCACGGACATGATCACCGGCCTCTACTCCGCTTCCGCGGATTCAATCCCGATCCTCTGCATCACCGGTCAGGCGCCGCGGGCGCGCCTCGACAAGGAGGATTTCCAGGCTGTCGACATCGCCGCGATCGCCGCTCCCGTCACGAAATGGGCGGTCACCGTCATGGAGCCGGCGCTGGTTCCCTTCGTCGTCCAGAAGGCGTTCCACCTGATGCGCTCGGGGCGGCCGGGTCCCGTGCTCATCGACTTGCCGGTCGACGTCCAGCTTGCCGAGATTGAGTTCGATCCGGAGACCTATGCGTCGCTCGCACCCTATAGACCCGCGGCCACCCGCGCGCAGGCGGAAAAGGCGATCGCCATGCTGAACCAGGCGGAGCGGCCGCTGATCGTCGCCGGCGGCGGCATCATCAATGCCGATGCTTCGGATCTGCTAACCGAGTTCGCCGAGATCACCGGCGTCCCTGTCATTCCGACGCTCATGGGCTGGGGCGTCATCCCAGACGACCACCCGCTGATGGCGGGCATGTGCGGGCTGCAGACCTCGCATCGCTACGGCAATGCGACACTGCTCGCTTCCGACTTCGTCTTCGGCATCGGCAATCGCTGGGCCAACCGCCATACCGGCAACATCCCGACCTATACGGAGGGCCGCAAGTTCATCCATGTCGATGTCGAGCCGACGCAGATCGGCCGCGTCTTCGCCCCCGATTTCGGCATCGTCTCCGACGCGGGCGCCGCGCTCAAGCTTTTCCTCGATGTGGCGACCGAATGGAAGGCGGCCGGCAAGCTCCGCGACTGGTCGGCCTGGGCCGAGGAGTGCCGAGAGCGCAAGCGCACCATGCTTCGCAAGACCCATTTCGATCAGACGCCGCTCAAACCCCAGCGCGTCTACGAGGAGATGAACAAGGCCTTCGGCCGCGACACCTGCTACGTCTCGACGATCGGCTTGAGCCAGATCGCCGGCGCGCAGTTCCTGCATGTCTACAAACCGCGCAACTGGATCAATTGCGGCCAGGCCGGCCCGCTCGGCTGGACGCTGCCGGCAGCACTCGGCGTCCGCGCCGCCGATCCGAACCGGCCGATCGTTGCGCTTTCCGGCGATTACGACTTCCAGTTCCTGATCGAGGAGCTCGCGGTCGGCGCCCAGCACAAGCTGCCCTACCTGCATGTGGTCGTGAACAATTCCTATCTCGGCCTCATCCGCCAGGCGCAACGCGGCTTCGACATGGATTTCGAAGTCAGCCTCGCCTTCGACAATATCAATGCCGGCGGCGACGCGGAAAAGGGCTACGGCGTCGACCATGTCGCTGTTGCCGAAGGGCTCGGCTGCAAGGCGATCCGGGTCAGGAGCCCGAACGAGTTCGCCGATGCCTTCGAACGCGCACAGACCCTGATGGCGGAGCACCAGGTGCCAGTCGTCATCGAGTTCATCCTGGAGCGCGTCACCAACATCGCCATGGGTACGGACATCAACGCCGTCGTCGAGTTCGAGGAACTCGCCGAACGGGGCGAGGATGCGCCGACCGCGATTGCCGCCCTTCTCGACTAACGAGTTTATCAACGAAGGAGTAACCGCATGCCGAGATTTGCGGCAAACCTGACCATGCTGTTCAACGAGGCGCCGTTCCTCGACCGCTTTGCGCTCGCCGCCAAGGCCGGTTTCGAAGGGGTGGAATATCTCTTTCCCTACGAGTTCGAGAAGACGGCGCTGCGCAATGCGCTCGACCGTCACGGCCTGACGCAGGTGCTGCACAACCTGCCGGCCGGCGACTGGGCACGCGGCGAGCGCGGCATTGCGATCCTGCCGGACCGTATAGAGGAATTCCGCAAAGGCGTCGCGAGCGCCATCGACTATGCGACCGCACTCGGCTGCAAACAGGTCAATTGCCTCGTTGGGATAGCGCCGGATGCCGTGCCCGACAGCGTGTTGCGCACGACGCTCGTCGCCAACCTGAAGCTGGCGGCAACCGAACTCGGCAAGTGCGGCATCCGCCTCCTGATCGAGCCGATCAACCGCTTCGACATTCCCGGCTTCTATCTCAATACCGTAGGGCAGGCAGCGTCGATCATCGAGGAGGTCGGCAGCGACAACCTCTTTATCCAATACGACCTCTACCACCAGCAGCGCACCGAGGGCGAGCTCGTCGGGACTTACCGGCGCTATCGCGAGAAGATCGCTCATGTTCAACTCGCGGACAATCCCGGCCGCCACGAGCCGGGCACCGGCGAGATCAACTACCCTCATGTCTTCGATGCGCTCGAAGCGGCCGGCTACGACGGCTGGATCGGTTGCGAGTACAAGCCACGCGCGACGACCGTCGAGGGCCTCGACTGGCTCGGCGCTGAGCGCAAGCGTCAGCAATCCGCAGACATCATTCAAATCAGGAGCTAAGCACGATGGCATCTATCGGTTTCATTGGACTGGGTATCATGGGCACGCCGATGGCGCGCCACCTTCAGAATGCCGGCCACAAGGTCATCACCTCGAAATTCGCCATCCCGCCGCGCCAGGAGCTCGTCGACAACGGGCTCGAGATCGTCGAGACGCCGAAGGCGCTCGCCGAGACGGTCGACACGATCATCCTTATGCTGCCGGACACGCCGGAAGTGAAAGATGTCCTCTTCGGCGAAGACGGTGTCTGTTACGGCCTCCGCAAAGGCAAGCTTGTCATCGACATGAGCTCGATCTCCCCCATCGAGACTAAGGAATTCGCCAGGAAGATCCGCGAGACCGGGGCGGAATATATCGACGCGCCGGTCTCAGGTGGCGAAGTCGGCGCCAAGAACGCCTCGCTCAGCATCATGGCGGGCGGCTCGCCGGAATCCTTCGAGCGCGCTTTGCCGCTCTTCAAGCTGATGGGCAAGAACATCACGCTCGTTGGCGATTGCGGCGACGGCCAGGTCACCAAGGTGGCCAACCAGATCATCGTCGCACTGACCATCGAGGCCGTTTCCGAGGCGCTGGTCTTCGCCTCTAAGGCAGGAGCCGATCCAGCGCGCGTCCGCGAGGCGCTGATGGGCGGCTTTGCCTCCTCGCGCATCCTCGAAGTTCACGGCGAGCGGATGATCAAACGGACCTTCGAACCGGGCTTCCGCATCTCGCTCCACCAGAAGGATCTGAACCTGGCGCTGCAAGGGGCGAAGAGCCTCGGCATCTCGCTGCCGAATACGGCTGCCACCCAGGAACTCTTCAACAATTGCGCCGCCAATGGTGACAGCGGGCTCGATCACTCTGGGCTCGTGCGGGCGCTCGAACGCATGGCGAACCACCCGGTCGCCTAATTGAGCCAGACGCGCATGATCCGCCGGGCGGGCGTCCCCATCCACCGTGAGCGATCATGCAAACCCGGGCGGCGGTAGAGGAGTCGTCGCCCGGGCTTACACGAACGGGAGAGAAAATGGTCGCTATCGCCGATCCGCGCCGATTCCTGGAAACGCTGTTCATGTCGGCGGTGGCCGCCGCCGAACCTTCGCGCGTCATCGCCGCCAACCTGCCGGAGCAACCGAAGGGACGCACGGTCGTCATCGGGGCCGGCAAGGGCGCGGCGCAGATGGCGCTTGCTTTCGAGAGGCTTTGGCAAGGGCCTATCAGCGGCGCGGTTGTCACGCGTTACGGCTTCGGCGTTCACTGCAACAGGATCGAGGTGCTGGAGGCCTCGCACCCGCTGCCGGACGAAAGCGGATTGTACGCGTCGAAGCGGCTCATCGCCGAAGCCGAGGGCCTGACGAAGGACGATCTCGTCGTGGCGCTGATCTGTGGTGGCGGTTCGGCGCTTCTGCCTTTGCCGCCGCCGGGTCTCTCGCTGGAAGACGAGATCGCCGTCAATCGCGCGCTGCTCGCCTCGGGCGCGCCGATCCGGGCGATGAATGCCGTGCGCAAGCATGTTTCCCTGATCAAGGGCGGTCGCCTGGCGGCGGCCGCCTACCCTGCAAAGGTCGTCTCGCTCGTCGTCTCCGATATTCCCGGGGACGATGCCGCGTTGGTCGCTTCCGGTCCGACGATCGCCGATGAAGCGAGCCGTGACGAGGCCTTGAAGATCATCGAGCGCTATCGGCTCGCGCTGCCGGAACAGGTTATGCGGTGGCTGGCGAGCGAGGCCGCGGATGCACCAAGACCTTCCGATCCGCGCTTTGCGAGAAACGAGGTGCGGCTGATCGCCTCGGCAAGCGTTTCGCTGGAAGCGGCCGCGGCCAGGGCTCGGGCCGAAGGCATCGAGGCCGTGGTTCTTTCCGACGCGATCGAGGGCGAGGCGCGCGATGTCGGGCTGGTCCATGCCGCGATTGTGCGAGAGGCGGCGATGCGCGGCCGCCCCTTTTCAAAACCTGTCGTCGTGCTTTCGGGCGGCGAAACGACCGTGACGCTCCGGGGTGGGGGCCGCGGCGGCCGCAACAGCGAGTTCCTGCTGTCGCTTGCGCTAGGGATCGATGGCGTTGCCGGCATTTCCGCGCTCGCTGCCGATACCGACGGCATCGATGGTTCTGAAGACAATGCCGGCGCTTTTGCCGACCATACGACGGTCGCCCGCCTTCTCGCGCGGCGGCTAGACGCGGCCGCGCTGCTTCAGCGCAACGACAGTTGGGCGGCCTTCGATGCGCTCGCCGACCTGTTCAAGCCGGGTCCGACCGGCACCAACGTCAACGATTTCCGGGCGGTGCTGATCCAGTGATCGATCGTGTTGCCGGAATAGCGCCGACTAGATTAAGGGAGGAGAACCCATGATATCCCTACCGATCCGGCCGCTTTCACGCGGCGAATTCGCGCCTTTCGGCGACGTCATCGAGCCGGACGAGGCGAGGAGCTTTCCGATAAATGCCGGCAAATGCATCCGCTATCACGACCTTGCCAAGGTGGAGACGAGCGGGCCCGAGGCCCGGACGCTCGTGAGCCTGTTGCGCGGCGAACCCTATGAGATCCCGCTGACGCTGGCGATGGTCGAACGGCACCCGCTCGGCAGCCAGGCCTTCATACCGCTCACGGAAAACTCCTTCCTCGTCGTCGTCGCACCGGACGAGGGCGGCGAGCCGGGGGAGCCGATCGCCTTCGAGACTGCGCCCGGTCAGGGCGTGAACATCGCGCGAAACGTCTGGCACGGTATCCTGACGCCGCTCCATTCAGTGTCCGACTTCGTCGTCATCGACCGGGGCGGCGGCGGATGCAATCTGGAGGAACACTTCTTCGATAAACCGTACAGGGTGGAGTACGCCTGACCGATATCTGTGCCTTCGCACTTGTTGCGAGCCCTTCTAGCTCTTAGGTTCCGGCGATCAGTTCGTGATCTTTTGAGCCATGCAGCAATTCGCCAGGAAAATGTGGGGAGATACCGGGTGGGGCATGCCGAGCTCCATCGCCCTGCACCTTGCCCTGGCGTTTCTCCTGCTGGTTCGGTTGCCCGAGCTCTCGTCGCCGGCGGGCGAGCAAAGCGTCAATGTCGAGCTCGTCGCGCCGCCGCCGAACGCCGAGGAAAAGCCGCCGGAGAAGCCGCGCGAGGCAAAGAAGGAACAATCCCGGTCCCAGCCGCAGGCGTTCGAGTCCGCCGCTGCGCGTGCCGAAAAGGAGAAGCCCGCTCGACCGGAGCTGCCTCCGGCGGCGCCCAACAGGATCGACGAGCCGCGTGAGCAGCCGGAGACCTCGCAATCGAGTCCCGCAAAGGCCGAGAACGCGGCCAGCGAAAAGCCCCCGGAAACCCGTGCGATGCGTGCGGAGTTGCGCGTCGACGCGGAAGACGGGCTGAACAGGGCCGCCAACACCCCACCGGCGCCCCAGACTGCGGCCATTCCCCAGGAGAAACCGGTTCCGGCGGCGACGGCGGATGAGCCGCGGAAAGCCGAAGAGGCCGCGACCGAGCGCCAGGCGAAGAAGCTTGTCGAAGCGCAAGAGCTCTATTCGGGGAATGCCTTGTCCGACCCGCGCGTGAAACAGGCGCTCGGCAGGCTTCCGCCGAAAAAGCGCATTCTGCAGCTTTGCAGCATCGAGGCGCTTGAACAGGTGCGACGCCAAAGGCCCGATGCCTTTCCGGACATGCTCGTTCCCTTCGGCCCCACAGGCGGCTTCATTTCGGCTGCCGGCCTCAGCGCCAGCGGCGGCGCTTTCCGCAGCCGGGCGAAATGGTATGAGATCGACTTCAAATGCGAGGTCAACACGGAGACAAACGCCATCGCCTCCTTCAGTTTCGCCCTCGGCGGCGCCATTCCGGCGAGCGAGTGGAGCGCGCGGCAGCTCCCGAAAGAATAGCTGGTTTTTCCCGCCAAACGATGTTCTTTGGACTGGACGGCCGGACGAGGTCAGTTTCTGCCCGTCCAACCGAGCGGAGGAAGGGATGGGAATCGCCTATCGATGGCTGAACGAGCCGGCGAGCTGGGAGGGCGACGAACGGGCTTTGTCGCTCCGGACCGACGGCAACACGGATTTCTGGCGCGAAACCTTCTACGGTTTTGTGCGCGACAGCGGGCATGCCTACCTTCGGCCGGTTTCGGGCGACTTCACCGCCTCGGCGACGATCATCGGTGCCTATGAACAGCTCTACGATCAGGCCGGCTTGATGCTGAGGCTTGACGAGCGCAACTGGATCAAATGCGGCATCGAATATACGGACGGCTTGATGCACTTCAGCGTGGTCGTGACGCGCGGCGTCTCGGACTGGTCGGTCATCCCGCTTCACGGCCGGGCGCCGTCGGATCCCCTGGAGGTGCGGCTGACACGGCATGACGATGCAGTGCGCGTGCAATTCCGCTTTGGCGATGAGCGATGGCAAATGGCGCGGCTCTGCCCGTTTGATGCCGCCGATGCCGAGGTCGGCGTCATGGCCTGCTCGCCGGAGCGTGCCGGCTTCGAGGCGAAGTTCCGCGAGATCAGCGTCGGCCCGCCGATCGCTCGTGCGCTGCACGACGATTGAACGCAAGAGGGGCTACGCCTTTAAGCGTCGTGCAAAGGGATCGACACGCGCTTTCCCGATTTCCGCGCTGCAAGCTGATTGCCCTAAGCGATCGCGCGCGGCGTTAGATTGATCGGCCGGCAGGAGTCGCGGATCATCAGGCGCCCATGGAGCACGAGCCGGCGCGGTTCCTCGCGGCTCTTGCCCGACAGGCGGTCGAGCATGAGTTGCGCAGCCTGTTCGCCGATCGCCTGGACGGGCTGGGCAATCGTCGTCAGATGCGGCTGAAAGACGTCCGCCCAAGGAAAGTCGTCGAAGCTCGCAACGGAAATCTCGTCCGGGCAGCGAAGGCCGATGTCGCGGATCGCCTTCATCACACCGATGACCATCAGGTTGTTGGCGGAAAAGATCGCCGTTGGCCGTTCGGGACTTGTCAGCAGCTGTATCGTCGCCGTGTAGGCGTCCTTTTCGCGGAAATTGCCGATCCGCACCAGGTCCTCCTCATAAGGCAATCCCGCCGCTTCCAACGCTGCCCGGTAGCCGGACAGGCGCTCGCGCCCGGTCGACGTATCGAGCGACCCTGAGATATAGCCGATGCGGCGATGGCCGAGGCCGAGCATGTAGAGCGTCGCATCCTGAACGGCGCGACGGTTGTCGATCACGACCGCATCGGTGTCGACGCCGTCCAGAAGCCTGTCGATCAAGACGGTCGGCAGGTTGGCGCCGGCAATGATGCGCTTCAGCGTCTCGTCGTCTCCTGCGGGCGCGATGATCAGGCCATCCACACTTCGATCGATCAGAAGTGCGATCTGTTCGTCCTGCATCGCCACGTCTTCATCGTTGCAGCAGAGCATCACGGCGTAGCCGGCACGGTGCAGCACGTCCTGGATGACCGCGACGACGTCGGTGAAGAACGGGTTCGTAATGTCGGCAACCATCAGGCCAATGGTGCGCGTCGTCCCGAGCTTGAGGCTGCGGGCGATCGCGTTGCGTTTGTAGCCGATCAGGCTGATCGCCTGCTCGATCCGGTTGCGCAGTTCCGGGCTGACCGGTGCCGAGCCGTTGATAACGGCGGATACCGTCGCCACTGAAACACTGGCGGCCCTGGCGACGTCGAGCATGGTCGGTGCGCTGGATCTTCGTGAGCTTCGTGGTTGCCGCATGTCGTCTCAAAACGTTTCGAAAAGTTTTCGCTGTAAACTGTATTTGAAGCCAAGGAATTACGCAATAATGAGCAGTCGTCGGTGTTTTCGACTGCTTGACAGCGTCTAAACGTTTAGACTAGGCTGTGGGCCGATAGATCGTCAGATGTCGGCGGAAGGGAGGCTGCCAATATCATGCGCGATGAAAAACAGTCGACGTCTCGGTCGGACGACGCCGTCGATTCCGGTTGCCCGATCCTGGCCGCTGAAGCAATTTCGAAATCTTTCGGCGGTGTCGCGGCGCTCAAGGATGTTCGCTTCGATCTTCGCGCCGGCGAAATCCATGCGCTGATGGGCGAAAACGGCGCCGGCAAGTCGACACTCATGAAGATTCTGTCCGGTGTCTACACCGAGTACGACGGGACCGTCTGGGTCGACGGAGAAGCGGTGAGATTCTTAAATGTCCGGGACGCCGAGGCAGCCGGCATCGCCATCATCCATCAGGAGCTCAATCTCGTTCCCGAGCTCAGCGTTGCCGACAACATCTTTCTCGGACGCGAGCCGGTCATCGCCGGCCTTTTCGTCGACCGCAAGGCCAGCCTCGAGGCGGCACGCCAGCAACTGAAGCGTCTCGGCATCGAACTCGACCCCGAGGCCCGGGTCGGGCAATTGCGGGTCGGCGAGCAGCAGCTCGTCGAGATCGCCAAGGCCCTGTCGCTGCAGGCACGTATCCTGATCATGGACGAACCGACCTCGGCGCTTTCTCCGGGCGAGTGCCAGCGGCTCTTCAAGATCATGCGGCAGCTCGCGGGCGAGGGCGTCGGCATCGTCTATATTTCCCATCGCATCGACGAGGTGATGCACCTCAGCGACCGGATCACGGTTTTTCGCGACGGCCGGTATGTCTGGACCCGGCCCATGGCCGATCTCGACGAGGATACCGTTATCGCGGCCATGGTGGGGCGCAGCCTTCTCGACATTGAGCGGGGCGGCCGGTCGGCAAGCGGTGAGCCCGTGCTTTCGGTCAGGGACCTCTCGCTTTCGATAGCCGAGCGGCATGGCTGGCGCGACGTGTTGAAGGGCGTCAGCTTCGACGTGCGTGCCGGTGAAATCCTCGGCATCGGAGGATTGCTCGGGGCGGGGCGCACGGAAATCCTGGAAACGATCTTCGCTTCGGCCGAGGGCCGCAGCGGCGGCGAAGTCCGATTGGGTGGGGTTCCCGTCGATATGCGCTCCCCGCGCGATGCGCGCCGTCTCGGGATAGCCTTGGTGACGGAGGACCGCAAGGCGAAGGGCCTGCATCTGCGCGATTCGATCACGGACAACGTGGCCTTGCCGCTCGTCAACTGGCTCGCTCGCTTCGGCCTTCGTTCCTTCGAGAGGGAAGATGCGCTCGCGAGTAGGGCGGTCAGCACGCTCGGCGTGCGCTGCAACGGCACCGATCAGTTGACCGGGACCTTGTCGGGCGGCAACCAGCAGAAGGTCGTTATCGCCAAGTCTCTGGCGACCGCTCCGCGTGTCCTGCTTCTCGACGAGCCGACGCGCGGCATCGATGTCGGTGCGAAACGCGAGATCTACGACCTGATCTTCAAGCTCGCCGGCGAGGGGCTGGCGATCATTGTTGTCAGCTCCGAACTGCCTGAGCTCCTGCATCTCGCCGATCGCATTCTGGTGATGGCCGAGGGTCGGCAGACCGGACTTATCTCTAGGGAGGAGGCGAGCGAGGAGCGCATCATGCAGCTCGCCGCGCCGCGGGGTACGCATGGAAGGGCGGTTGCATGACTTTTCTGAAGGCGCTTTCGCGCACGAAACTCTATTGGGGCCTCATCGCCATCTTCCTGATCGGGGTCCTCTCCTCGCCGGTGACATCGTCGGGCAAGAACATCTTTCTCTCTTCCGGCAACCTTCTCGACGTGTTGCGGCAGGTCTCGACCACGGGGCTCATTGCCACCGGCATGACGGCGGTCATTCTGACCGGCGGCATCGATCTGTCGGTCGGCTCGCTGATGGCGATATGCACCGTTGTCTGCGCCATGCTGCTGACCGTTCCCGGCGAGACGACTGCCGTGTTCCTGGGGCTTCCGGCCGTAGGGCTCGCGGCGCTTCTCATCGGCGCGGTTACGGTGCGCTTCCTGTTGCTCAACATCGAGAAATCGCGATCGGGCGAGAAGCACATCCGCGACGTTCACCTCGATCGCACGCGCGGCACGATTCTGCCGGCCGTCGCCGGCATCGCCCTTTGCGGGCTGGTGCTGAGTTTCCTGCTGCCACAGGTACAGACCAAATTCGGCGTTGCCGGCGTTTTGCTCGTGGCGCCCGCCGTCGGTCTGCTCTTCGGCACCGTCAACGGTGTGATCATCGTCGCGGGACGCTTGCAGCCCTTCATCGTCACGCTTGCGATGATGGTGACGGCTCTCGGTATCGCCCGGCTCACTGCCGGCCAGAACAACGCGGTCCTGCCGGTCTACACCGGCAGCAATGCCACCGCCGATTTCGACGTGCTGCGCCAGCTCGTTTTCGGCATCGTCCCGATGCCCGGCATATTCTTCATCGCGGCAATTCTCCTATACGGGGCGATCCTGCGATTCACGCCCTTCGGCCGCTACGTCTATGCGATCGGCGGAAATGAAGAGGCTGCGCGGCTCTCGGGCATCAATGCGGGACGCGTGAAGATCGTTACCTATGCGGTCTCCGGTCTGCTCGCGGGGATCGCGGCAGTGCTCTATGTCGCGCAATACCGGCAGGGGAAGCCCGATGCCGGTGCGGGCCTGGAGCTCGATGCGATCGCGGCGGTGGTAATCGGTGGAACAAGCCTGATGGGCGGGCGCGGAAGCCTTGCCGGGACGTTTTGCGGCGTGCTGATCTTCGGTCTGCTCTCCAACATCCTGCAGCTCCACAACATCAACTCCAATCTTCAGTTGGTGCTGAAAGGCGTAATCATCATCGGCACGGTGCTCGTGCAGGAGCGCAACGCCTACGACCTTCTCGCGCAGTTGCGGCTGGCGGGCGCCAGCCGGCGCCCGGCTCAAAGGGAAACGTCCGCGGAGGAGCGGACGCCAGGAGAGACGTTGTCTTTAACAA